>JANQNZ010000039.1 GCA_028279315.1 Rhodophyticola sp.
CGGGCATCGACAGGCCGTGGGCTGGCGATCCACCCATCGAGCAGCAGTGCTTTATGGCCGCCAAGCCCCTCCTCGCTCCGGTCTCAGCGCCAAGCCTCACCCAATCGCCAGACCGCCCGGGCGGCCCCTCTCGGCAGATTTTCTCCGAAAATCGCCTACGGGCAGCGCCGTCGATGCCCGGCGCCTTCGGCTTGAGTCCGGGTGGGGGACGTAGAACTACGATGGTTCAACAAGGCAGGAAGAGCCGCAACCTACTCAACCACCGCCTCCCAAAGCCGCACATGGTCTCGCCGGAAGAAGCCAATATGGCCAACCCGCTTCAGCCCGAACTCAGCCGGCTTGATCAGTCGCTGCTGCCGGTCAGCGCCCTCGTAATAGCGCATGAGCCGCCACACCGCGGCGGGCGGCACCATCACATCATCCTCGATGGCCACAAAGGTGATCGGAGCGGTCACCCCAGTCAGATCGGGCAGCGGCAGTGCGGTGCCGAAATCGCCCGCGTTGAACCCGCGAGAGGTGCACCAGCGCCGCCATTGCCAATAAACCCCGGCGGGCAAGTCCGCGCCCAACCCCAAGGCCTTCCCCGGCAGGTAACCAAGCGTGGCGACAAGGAGCGGCCCATAGAGAAACCAAAACGCCCGCGCCACCGGCTGATATCGCCAAGGATGGTCGCTTGTATGGACCGGGCCGCTGGCGACCGTGATCATACGCGCCACCTGCCCCGGGTTCGGCTGAAACGGCAAGGCCAGCCCGCCAAGGGAATGGCCGATGACCCAGATTGGCAGGTCCGGCAGCATCCGCGCCGCGGCCTCTCGCGCGGCGAATTGGTCATGCACGCCCCAATCGGCCATGGTTGCGCGGGACGTCCGGGCGGGGCCTTTGGCCGAGGCGCCGAAATCGCGGTAATCATAGGTCAGGCATGCAATGCCCTTTTCCCGCGCCAACCAGGCCGCGAAATGGCGGTAATAGCTGTGGGGCACGCCGGTGGCTCCGTTCAGGATCGCAACCGCCTGTGCCGGGCGCGCGGTATGGAACAAGGTGCCCGCCAGCCGCGCCTCGCCGGAGCGGAAACTGACCTCGGTCGGCACCGCCTCCCCCCTTTCAACCGTTTTGATATAGGCCGTCATGGCTCTGCGCTCCTCCCGGACCCAATCACGCGCTAGACCAAATGGTCTAATTCCCCTCTAGACCATTTGGTCTAGTCCTGTCAAAAGAAGAATGATGACGGAGGCCCTTACCTCAACCCGCGACCGACTGGTCCTGAATGCCGCACGGCTGTTTCAGCAGCGGGGCTATCACGGTGTGGGCCTGGCGGAGATCTTGGCGGAAAGCGGTGCGCCCAAGGGCTCACTTTACCACCATTTCCCGAACGGCAAGGCGGATCTGGCCTTGGCCGCGGCGGATTGGGCGGGGGGTGAGATGCAGCGGATCATGGCGGATGCGTTTGAGCACGCCGCAAGCTTTGATGACGGTGCCACCACGCTGTGTTTCAAACTGGCCAAGCTTTTCGACCTCTCCGGTCATCGGGATGGTTGCCCGGTCTCCTCCACGCTCTTCGAAGGCGCGGCGAATGACGCATTCCGGGATCGTGCGGCGGAGATATTTGCCGGATGGATCGGCACGGTTACGACCCATGGTGTGCGGTTCGGCCTCTCGCCCGACGCGGCGGAGATGATGGCGGAGCGCTTGTTCATGGGGCTTGAAGGCGCGTGGGTCTTGGCGCGGGCGCAGAAAACGGCGGAGCCGCTCCGCCGCCTGCCGCGCCTTTTGGGGCATATGCCTGGGGCCTAGAGCATTTTGCGTTTGATTTGAATCGCAACCCGCTGCCTCTCGCCTGCGGCTCGAACGCGGAACGCGATAGATGCTGTCTCAGATAAAACGCAAAACGCTTCAAAGCGAGCCGATCACGGCCACCAGCACCCAAATCGCGACCAGCCCGAACAGCGCCATCGCCCACCAGCCGGTCAACCGGCCCAAGCGCCGCAAAACGTCGCCCGGGTCAAGCGGGCGGACGCCGAACCAAAGCCCAAGCGCAATGAGGGCGCCCGCGATTTGCCAGCTGAGGAAGCTCATGATCCGATTGAGGCCACGGGTGAAGCCATCGCCTTCCGGCGGCTCTAACAGCGCCAGACCCGAGAGGACCATCGCCACGGCCCAAACGGCCAGGAGGATCCAGATCGTGCTGCGTTTCAGTGGCATCCCCGCCCCCAGACCGCTTCTGTCCGGGGGCGAGACTAACATGGGCGCCCGGACCTAAGCGACCCCGTGTTCGACCACTTGGCCCGGGTGTCCCTCGGCCCAATCAGCCAGGAAATCCGCCACATCGGGATCGCCCGCCAACTCAATCGCGCGTTTGGGCAGGGCCACGCCTTCCTCCAAGGCCAGGCGCAAGCAGGTGAGATAGTCGCGCTCACCCCGCTGCGGGCAGTTTTCCGACCCGTGGATGATGGTCGAAAGCAGCGTACCGCCATAGCCGTTGATATGGCCGAGATCGGGCTTGAGGCTGAGGAGATAGCCCATCATTTCAGGCAACCCCTCCCACCCGGCGGTTTGGACCGGCGTCAGCCCTTCGGTATCGGGCCGGTCATATTCGACCCCAAGCGCCACCAGCGCCTGCACATGGGGCAGCTTGCCCGGCAAGTGCCCGATCATCCGGATGATGTTGCGATAGGCTTCAGGCAGCTTTTCGGGGTCGATATAGACACCGTCGGGCACCTGACCCTCCGCCGCCATGGCCAGAAGCCGTTCCTCCGGTGTTAGGTCCGGCACGCCACCCCGGGCTTGGATCGCCGCGACCAGATCCGGATTTCCAAAAACCTTGGCATAGCCATAAGCGCTCGCCCCCTGATAGACCCGCGCGGGATCAGCCCCGGCATCCAGTAGGATGTCGATCATCCGCCGGTCCGCCCCGCGCCGCGCGGCTTGGTGGAGGGCGGGCACGACCCAAGGCGCCTCCCCCCCCACATGATCGCCGTTGAAGTCATCCGCTTGCGCCCCATTGGCCAAGAGCAGCTCGACCGCCTCATGGTCGTGGAAATCCATCGCGCGGAGGAGCGCATTGGTCCCACACGGATCGGCGCCGTGCTTCAGGAGCATCTTCAGCCCCTCGTGATGGCCAAGCTCGGTTGCGTGGTAGAGCGATTCGTTGTCATTGGGGTCGGCGCCCCGCTCCAGCAGCCAGCGGCCAAGCGCCATGTTATTGGCGTGCCCAATGGCGAAATAAAGCGGCGACAGCATGTGGTCAGAGCCTTCATAGGCCGGCGAGCCGGCATCCACATCGGCCCCGTTTGCAACCAACGTCTCGGCGATGGCGAGCATGTCCGCCTGCCGCCCTGGCCAGAGATGGATCGCGGTTGATTGCGCCAGATGCACAAGCGGCGGGGCCATGCCCAGTTTAGTGGTGGCGCGGGTGGGGTCTTCGGCCAGGGCCCGCTCAACGGCCTCTCGGTGGTAGAGCGCGATTTCCAGCGCCAGATCACCTGTCGGCAGGTCTGGGGTGTCTTCCAGCAGGCGTTCGATCACATGGGGCTGGTTGTGGTGGATCGCGATCTTGAGCCGCTGGCGTTTCGCCGCGCGGTCCATGCCCAGGGTTTCGACGGCCAGTTTTAGCGAGGGCCAGGAGGCGAAGCTGTTTTCGCGGGCAATGACATGGAGGTAATCGGCGAGCTTCAGGGCCTCGCCCTCAGGCCTGGGACGGTAGTTGTTCACCCGCACCCAGGCCGCGCGGTCACCCGCCTCATGGGCTTTCTTCAGCGCCTTGGCATCACGGCGCAATTGGTCGATGGATTTTGGCATCGGCTTCCTCATCACTTGGCCCATCGGTCCGCTGATCCGGGCATGAGAAAGACCGAGAATGGTCTGTCTTCAGGTATCGAGAGGGGTGCCGATGACAGCTTTCCGCGGACCTGGATGCCGCCCCAAGCGGCAAGGCCAATCTAAGGCAAGCGGCGCGGTCAGGCAAGCAGTGGTCTATCGCCCGGGCCCAAGGATTGAGACCAAGAGGTAGTTCATGAAGAGCCCGAAGAGGACCGCGAGGCCGAAATAGAGCGCCGCGGCCTCCAGCATCACGCGGGTCCGGGCGCGCATCTGATGGCGGCGCCATTGCCAGAGCAGAATACCGGTGATGGCGGCGGGAATATGCAGCGCGATGAAAACCGCGATCAGGCCCGGCCCAAGATCGCCGATCAGACCGCGCGGGCCGCCGGGCCAAACCACAGACAAGAGCCAGAAGCCAAGCGCCGCCGCCGCCATTCCCCAGAAGAAGAACGACATGGCGGACAATAGGAAACGGTTTGGGGTATGCTCTGCCATTTTGCCAACCATAGGCCGGATTAGGGTGGATCGCTATGGGGGCATTGGGCCTCTGGGGCTGAAGGGATTTTCAGTGCGGCGCCCGGCGGCAAGCGGCGGATGCCTCCGGCGGGAGTATTTGGGAAGCAAAGACGAGGGGGGGGTGGGCGCAGGATGGCGTCGGCGGTGCGATGACGGCAGGGGGCGCTGGTGCCGGTTCCATCGGCTATCGTCCTGCTTTAGGGTTGGGTCGGACCAGGGGGACATGACGACAAGATGAGCGAGACATCCGACAGCGGCTATCAGGTTTTGGCGCGGAAATACCGGCCCGCGAGCTTTGCCGATTTGATCGGGCAAGAGGCGATGGTTCGTACGCTCAAGAACGCCTTCGCTGCGGATCGGATCGCCCAGGCCTTTATCCTGACGGGCATCCGGGGGACCGGGAAGACGACCACGGCCCGGATCATCGCCAAAGGGTTGAACTGCATCGGCCCGGATGGGAGCGGCGGGCCGACGACGGAGCCTTGCGGGGTGTGCGAACACTGCCGGGCGATTGCCGAGGGGCGGCATGTGGATGTGTTGGAGATGGACGCGGCCTCTCGCACGGGCGTGGGCGATATCCGCGAGATCATCGATTCGGTGCATTACCGGGCGGCATCGGCACGCTACAAGATCTACATCATCGACGAGGTGCATATGCTCTCGACCAGCGCATTCAACGCACTGTTGAAGACGCTGGAAGAGCCGCCCGCCCATGTGAAGTTCATCTTCGCGACCACCGAAATTCGCAAAGTGCCGGTGACGGTTCTGTCGCGCTGCCAGCGGTTTGATCTGCGCCGGATTGAGCCGGAGGTGATGATGGGGCATTTGGCCTCCGTCGCCGCGAAAGAGGGGGCCGAGATTGCCGAGGATGCCCTGGCGCTGATCACACGGGCCGCCGAGGGGTCCGTTCGCGATGCGATGAGCTTGATGGATCAGGCGATTTCTCACGGGGCGGGGGAGACAACCGTCGATCAGGTCCGCGCCATGCTGGGGCTGGCCGACCGGGGCCGGGTCATGGACCTCTTCGACATGATCATGTCCGGCGATGCGCAAGGGGCCTTGAACGAGTTGGGCGCGCAATATGCCGATGGGGCCGATCCGATGGCCGTTTTGCGCGATCTAGCCGAGATCACCCATTGGCTAAGCGTCATCAAGATCACGCCCGAGGCGGTGAACGATCCGACGATCAGCCCCGATGAACGGACGCGCGGCCAAGGCCTGGCAGAGAAGCTGCCGATGCGGGTGCTGTCACGCATGTGGCAGATGTTGTTGAAGGCGCTGGAAGAGGTGGCACTCGCGCCCAACCCGATGATGGCGGCGGAAATGGCGGTGATCCGGCTGACCCATGTGGCCGATCTGCCCTCACCCGAAGATCTGGTGCGGAAACTGAAAGACGCGCCCGCGCCGTCCGCCCAGGCCCCGACGGCCGCGCCACAACCCTCCCCCACGCCAGCGCCACAAGGCTCAAGCCCCTCCGGGCCCGTCGCCAGTTCGGGCGCGGCGACCGCGCTTGCCCAAGCGCCGGAAAGCGCATTGGCGCGGTATCCGAGTTTCGAGAGCGTCGTGGCGCTGATCGAAGCCAACCGGGACATCAAACTGCTGGTGGAAGTGAAAACCGCGCTGAGGCTTGTCTCTTACCAACCGGGGCGGATCACGTTCCAGCCGACGGACCGGGCGCCGGGAGACCTGGCGCAACGACTGGCCCAAAGCCTGAAGGGCTGGACCGGGGTCAGGTGGGGTGTGTCCGTCGTCGGTGACGGCGGCGGGCCGACGATTGAGGAGGAGCAGAACGAGGCCTTGGCCACGCTTCGCGCCGAGGCCGAGGCGCATCCGCTGATGCAAGCCGTGCGCGCCGCTTTTCCGGCGGCCGAGATCACCGATATCCGGAGCCAAGCCGATATCGCCGCCGAGGCAGCCGTCGAGGCCCTGCCTGAGGTCGATGAAGAATGGGACCCGTTCGAAGACGATTGAGGCACTTTGCGTTTTATCTGAGGCGCATGGATCGCTTTTCGCGTTCGACCAAAGGGAGAGGCAGCGAAGAAGCGGTTCAAGTTAAACGCAAAGTGCCCTGATGGGTTTCGAGAAACCCTTGAAACACATTACACCGCCAATATCCCGAGAGCGCCGAAGGCGTGGCAGGGTATGGGTGATCCAGTCCTTTCTCGAAACGCGGTCGGAGGTCGCGAATAGGCAAGACGGGCGCGGTTGCTTGGCTTGAGCCTGGGTCTGCCCGCCATCAGCCCGCCAAGGACGCAACCCCGATGAAGACCCGCCCGCTGCACCCAAAATTCGGCTTGATCGTCGAGGATGTCGATCTGCGGGAGGTGACCGCAGACCAACTCTACCCCGAGATCCGCGCTGCTTTTGAGACCCACTCCGCCCTGCTGTTCCCGGCCCAAGCCCTAGATGACGCCAGCCACATTGCGCTTGCCAGGCTCTTTGGCCCGCTGGAGAACCGCGAGGCGATGGCGGCAAATGATGCGGATATGGAGTTCATTGTGCCCGCGGTGTCGAATGAAACCGAGACCGGTGTGGCCGATGCGGCCTCACTCCACACGCTTGATCTTCAGGCGAATATGCTCTGGCACACGGATAGCACGTTTTTGCCTGTGCCCGCGCTTGTGAACATTCTGACCGCCAAGGTCGTGCCGCCCGAGGGTGGAGAGACCGAATTGGCCAGCACGCGCGCCGCCTGGGCCGAGATGCCGGCTGCGTTAAAGGACTCGCTGAGAGACGCGGTGATCTGGCATCGGCTGTCTCATTCGCGGTCGAAGATCTCGGCTGAGCTAGGGGCTCAAATCAAGATGACGCGCTGGCCGGATCGGCCCTGGCGGGCGGTTTGGCCGAACCCCGTGACAGGGGAAGAGGCACTCTACATCGCGTCTCATTCCTTCGCGATCCAAGGGCTGGGGCATGAAAAGGCCGGGGCGCTGACCGACGACGCCATCGCCTTCTGCACGCAGGACCGGTTTGTCTACTCCCATGCCTGGAGCCCAGGCGATGTCCTGATTTGGGATGAACGCGCGGTGTTACATCGGGGGCGGCCTTGGGATTACACAAAGCCGCGGACCTTGAAGAGCATCTGCTGCTCGGTGACCGAGGCGGACGGGCTGGCCGCGATGCGGATCGTCTAAAGCCCTTTGCGTTTCATCTAAGACAGCATCTATCGCGTTCCGCGTTCGAGCCGGAGGCGAGAGGCAGCGGGTTGCAATCCAAATCAAACGCAAAGTGCTCTGAGGCGCGCCCTTGTGCCGCCAGCGGCCCGCGCCTAGTTTGCGAAGACCGATGCAACCCCCGGGGGAGACTGCGATGCTGAAAGGACTGGGCGGGCTTGGCGATATGGCCAAGCTGATGAAACAGGCGCAGGACATGCAGACCAAGATGGCCGAGATGCAGGAGAGCCTGAACAGCATCACGGTCCAGGGCGAAAGCGGTGCCGGGTTGGTTAAGGCGACGGCGACCGCGAAGGGCGAGTTGACCGCGCTTGATATCGATCCGTCGATTTTCGATCCGGAGGAGAAAGAGGTTGTCGAAGACCTGATCTTGGCCGCGATCAAAGACGCCCAGGCCAAGGCACAAGCGCGCAGCCAGGAGGAGATGGCCAGGCTGACCGAAGGCCTGGGCCTGCCGCCCGGCATGCAGATGCCCGGCATGTAAGCCCGGTGGCCGACATCCCGCGCGATATAGAGGCGCTGATCGATCTGATGGCGCGGTTGCCGGGGCTGGGCCCCCGCTCGGCCCGGCGCGCGGCGCTGCATTTGATCAAGAAACGCGGACCTCTGATGCAGCCCTTGGCCGAGGCCATGGCTGAGGTCGCGGCCAGCGCGCGGGAATGCCTGAATTGCGGGAATATCTGCACCGGCGATCTCTGCGATATCTGCGCCGACCCGGCCCGGGCCAATGGGCAGATTTGCGTGGTGGAAGATGTGGCCGATCTTTGGGCGATGGAGCGTGGTCATGCTTTTGCCGGGCGGTATCATGTCTTGGGCGGCACGCTGTCGGCCCTGGACGATATCGGGCCGGAGACGCTGCGCATCCCCAAGCTGAAGGACCGGGTGGTGAGCGAAAGCGCCTCCGAGGTGATCCTGGCGCTGAACGCCACCGTGGATGGGCAGACAACCGCGCATTACATCGCCGATGAGCTGGCAGGCACCGGTGCCACAATCACGTCGCTTGCGCAGGGCGTGCCCATTGGGGGAGAGTTGGACTATCTGGACGATGGGACGATCTCGGCGGCGTTGAAAGCGCGGAAGAGTTTTTAGGCCGCGCAGACCACCAGGTTGAACAAAACCGCCGGTGAGGTCGCCGGGCCCGCAAAAGTTGCAACGGAAAACCGTTCATCGGTAGATCGGGCCTTGGCCCGGTGGCCCTGTCGTTTGTCATCCCGGGCCAAGGCCCGGTCTACGCGCTGCCCACCCGCATTTGAGTGCACCATAAGCCGGGCATCGACAGGCCGAGGGCTGGCGATCCGACCTCTGAGCAGCGGCGCTTTATGCCCACCAAATCCGGCCTCGCTCCGATCTCAGCGCCAAGCTCAACCCAATCGCCAGGCCGCGGGACGGCCTGGTGATGCCCGGCGCCTTCGACGCATTATTCGGGCAGAGAGCGTAGAAACACAGCGATCACCTCCTACCCCAAAAAAAGACGGAGACCCGAAGGCCCCCGTTTGAGGTGCACCAGAAATAGAGTCCTTTGCGTTTGACCCGCATCGCTTCTTCGCTGCCTCTCCCTTCGGTCGAACGCGAAAAGCGATCCTTCTTACCTCAGATAAAACGCAAAGGCTTTGGTGGCCCTCCCCCTTCCCTGGTTCGGGGGAGGGCCGGCATCTCAGTTGAAGTTGTAGACAACCGAGATGCCAAGCGTGTGATCGGTGTCGTCAAACCCGGGCAGGGGGTCGGAACGATATTCACTCAGCAGGCTGGTCCTGAGCGCCAATTGCCGGCTCAAGGACACGGTGATCGCGAACTCATTTGTCACCAGCGTGTCGAGATCGGACCAGAGCACATCGGTATCCCAGGAGAAGAGCGCGGTATCGCTCAACCGGGTCGAATAGGCCGAGCCAAGGCTGGCCGCCGCCTCTTCGAAGCGCGCACCGCTTTGATCTTCTAGGATACGGTAGCCCGGACCGGCTTGAACCGACCACTGGGTCTGAGCGGTGTTGATGATGCGATACCCAAGGCCGACGCCGAAGAACGCGTCGGTCTCGTAAGAGCTGAACTCATCATAGGCCAGTTGGATTTGACCGTAGAAGAAAGTGTTCCGCCCAATCTCGCGGGTGTAGTCATAGCCAAAGAGCAGGCTGTTGGCGCTGGCGACGCTGTTATCTTCGCTATAGTCATAGCTCAGCGTCACCATATGGCCGTTCACGCCGTCGAAATACCCAACCCGGGTGCCGATCCCCAAATCAGCCGTGTCGGTGTTGCCCGAGGTTGCGGTGGCGCGGAGGGCGATCGACCCTGACCAGCCAAGCGGCCGGCCCACATTGCCGAACCGATCGATTTCACGGGTGAAATCGTCGCGCACGTCATCTTCGATGTCTTCCACCGCATCTGCGGCGCGATCTTCCGCATTAAAGACGGCTGTCGATTGCGCCCATGCACCACCTGCGCCGAGCGCCAGGATGAGGGCAGCAACAGAAACTGACTTGTAAGCCATTTCGCATAACCTTTCATACTCGTTACAGGCGCGCAGACATCGCGCCTCACGGGATCAGGCCTAGCGTGGGGCCAAGGGCGCCCGAAAAGGGAAAAAGCCGCCGATTCTCCCCCCGATGCGAATCTACAACAGTAAAGACGCTGACCGGGCTGGATCAGCGGATTGGGCTCAAGATTGCGTCATCAAGCGTGCAATCCCGGGACACGTCAGGGGCGCAGGCGCGCGGCTCCAACCCACGGGTGAGGCAAAGGCGCGCCTCCTGCACCCGGCCTGCGCGGCAGGTGATGGTGACCATATCAGCGCTGAGATGGGGATTGGCCTCTAGGAACGCCTCTTCGATCACATGCGCGGGCAGCCGAACCTCTTGCGATAGATCGCGCAGCACCTCGGGCCGGGCAACCCGCTCATAAGCCAGCCGTGACAGGGCGTAGTAATCCGCCGCCGAAAGCCCCGAACAGACGCCATGTTTCCGCCATTGATGCCAGGCGAGACCGCTGGAACCCATGATGTCGGCCATCGCGCCGGTCATGGCGCGCGACGGCGGGCGTTCGGCACTGGGGCAGAAGCTGGGCCAGCCGTCCTCATATTGCGGCCAAAGCCCGTGAAGGGTGAAGCCGAACCCTTGGCCCGCGTCACATTGCGGGCTGCCCTGGTCGTCGCCTTCCAGCGCACACCAGCTTGGCGTCCAGCTGAGCGCGAGGAGGTAGTAATCGAAGGCGCCGGCCTCTTCCCCCTCGGCCAGGGCGATCCCCGCCCAGAGCATCAGCACCACTGCCAACCGTTTCATTTGCCCTTCCCTCTGGCCCGATCCCGGCTTATATACCGGCCAACTTCCCCGAAATCGAGGAACCAGGAGGCGCCCCCTCCGCCGCCATTTCCGGCGACAGGTGAATGCTATGGCAAGGAGCCAAGGACAATGAACAAACCGATCATGGCAAAGGCGACCGCTGTCTGGCTGGTCGACAACACCACGCTCAGCTTCAAGCAGATCGGCGATTTCTGCGGGCTGCATGAGTTGGAGGTGCAGGGCATCGCCGATGGGGATGTGGCCGTGGGCGTGAAAGGGTTCGACCCGATTGCCAATAATCAGCTGACCCAGGACGAGATTGAAAAGGGAGAGGGCGATCCGACCTATCAGTTGAAGCTCAAATTCAACGCTGCCGCCGTGGGCGAGGAAAAACGTCGCGGCCCGCGTTATACGCCGCTGTCAAAGCGCCAGGACCGGCCTGCTGCGATCCTGTGGCTGGTGAAGTTCCATCCTGAGTTGACCGACGCGCAAATCTCGAAACTGGTGGGCACAACCAAACCCACGATCCAATCGATCCGTGACCGGAGCCATTGGAATATCTCGAACATCCAGCCCATCGACCCGGTGGCGCTTGGCCTCTGTAAGCAGTCTGAACTGGATGCCGCCGTGCAGAAGGCCAATGCTAAAAAAGCCCGTGAGGGTGAGGTGATGAGCGATGAGGAACGGCGGAAGTTGGTCTCGACGGAGCAATCCTTGGGTATGGATCCCGAGCCGAAAATTCCAAGCGCGATTTCGGGGTTGGAGACCTTCTCGCTGAGCGAGACGGAGAGCGACGAGGACGGCGAGGCAGACAAAGAAGCCGCGATGGTCGATGCCGAGAGCCTGTTTAACCTGCCGGACGCTGCGGAGAGTGACGACGAGGAAGAGGACGACGCGCGCTGAGCGCTGTCTGTCTTTATGGGAGAGTCAGAAACGCCAGGGCCCTAGGGACCCGGGCGTTTTCTTGCCGGTGACCGACCCATGACGCCCATCAGGCCTAACCATAACAATTTCCCGCTGTTCTACATCCCCGGCCCGGTATCAAGCCGAAGGCGCCGGGCATCGACAGGTCGCCCGGGCGGTCTGGCGATTTGGTTGAGTCTGGGTGCTGAGATCGGAGCGAGGGGGGCGTCGGCTGGGATAAAGCGTGCCGCTCGGCGGGAGGATCGCCAGCCCTCGGCCTGTCGATGCCCGGCTAACCGTAGCGCTTTTGACGAAGCGGGTTTTAGCAGTGGTTTGCTTCAATCTGATAGCGGGTTAAGTCTACCCACCCCTAATGCGCCGCCGTTGTCACACTGTCCAGAAGCGTCCGGCCACCATCCACGGTGATCACCTCTCCGGTCACAAACCCTGCCCCTTCCGAGGCCAGGAATTGCACCGCGCCCGCAACCTCTTTGGCGGAGCCGATCCGGCCCAAAGGCGTGCATTCCTTGATCTCTTTCCTTAAGCCCTCGGTCTCCGTCAGGCTCGATTGCAGGCTGGCCGACATGAGCGACCCAAAGGCCACCGCATTGACCCGGATCCGGTGCGGGGCAAGCGCCACGGCCAAGCTGCGCGTGGCCTGATCCAAAGCCGCCGCGCTGATCGAATAGCCTAGAAGGTCGGGATGGGTCCGCCGCGCGGCAATCGAGGAGATATTGACGATGGAGCCGATCATCCCCTCTTCAACCCCGTCGTCCTCAGCCTGGGTGATCATGCGTTTGGCGACTGCCTGGCTTAGGCGCAGCGCCGCGAACATGTTCTGGTCCAAGAGCGTCTGCACTGTGTCGTCGTTGGGGTCCAGCGGGTCGGTCACCAGCATCTGGCGGCAGGCATTGACCAGGATATCCACCCGGTCAAACGCGTCGATCGTGGCCGACAGCAGGTTGGCAACCGTCAGCTTCTCCCTCAGGTCACCCGCGAAATACTTGGCCTGGCCGGTCTCATCCTCCGTATTGCCGCATTCGTCGATCAACCGGGCTTCATCGCGGTCGGCGAGCATCACATTGGCGCCGCGCTCCAGGAAGTGGCGGGCAACGGCCAGCCCGACCCCATTGGCCGAGCCGGTGATGATGGCTGTTTTGCCTTGAATGGACAGGGACATCTTTGGTCTCTCCTCTGGCGCTTTGGCCTAAGCCCGCTTGGGTTTGGCCGCCTGATAGAGTTTGTAGCCGTGCAGTTCTGCCAGCATCTTGCCGGTGCCGAACGCCGCCTTCAGCGCGGCCTCATAGGGCAAATGTCGGTTGGCTACCATGAAAAACTGGCCCGAGGGCGTCAACATGCGGGCCGCGGCTTGGATGAAGGCGCGGCCAAGGGCGGGGTCGGCTTTGCGGCCGGTATGGAAGGGTGGGTTGCAGATGATGGCGTCATAGGGGTCAGCGGGGGTGAAAGCGGTGGCATCCGCCCAATGGGAGGCCGCGCGCGAGTCGGGGACGTTCTCTTTCGCGGCCTCCAGCGCGGCCCAGTCCGCCTCGATCAGGTCAAGCGACGTGATCCCCTCCTGCTCTTTCAACACCTCTCCGGCGAGATAGCCCCAGCCCGCGCCCAAATCGGCAACCCGGCCTTTCAATTGCGGCAGAAGCGCCACCAGAAGCTCCGACCCCTGGTCGGGCCCATCCGCCGAGAAGAGCCCGGGGAAAGTGACATAGCCGCCCTCAATCTCCTGCGGGGCGAGACGCCACGCCTCAACCTCTTCCGGCAGCGCCTCGGGCCGGGTGAGCCAGAAGAGCTTGCCATGGGATTTCGACAAGACATCCGTCACCGGCAGAACGGCGCGAACGGCTTTGAGGAGGCTCTCGATCCCCTCCTCCTTCTGGCCATCGACCATCACAACACCACCAGGCGCCACTTGGGTCAGTGCCTCCGCGATCAACCCAAAGCTCTCGGGCTTCGACTTCACGATCTGGACCAGCGCGGCGTCTGCCGTGCCGTCGGCCACCGCGCTCACCTCAATCCCACGGCGCGCCAGCGCGTCGTGATCTGGGCGGAAACCCTGCACGGCGCGCACCTGGCCCAAGGCGCTGAAATCCGCATCGCCGCGGGCGCGGAACACCAGCACGTCCGCCTCGGACGGCAAGGCCAATGCGCCGCTTTCCAGCGCCAGGGTCCATCGGTTGGGGGTCATGGGCAGCGGGACTGACCTGTCAGTCCTCTTTCTCCATCGTGCATTGCAGCGGGTGCTGGTTGCGCCGGGCAAAATCCATCACCTGCGCCACCTTCGTCTCAGCGATCTCATAGGAAAACACGCCCACAACCGCCACGCCTTTCTTGTGGACGGTCAGCATGATCTCCACCGCCTGCGAGTGCGAGATGGCAAAAAAACGCTCCAACACATGCACGACAAATTCCATCGGCGTGTAATCGTCGTTCAGCAGCAACACCTTATACATCGGTGGCCGCGCCGTCTTGGGTTTGGTCTTGGTGATGACACTGGTCTCATCCTCGCCCTCGGGCGTGTCGTCCGTCATCATCCAGGGTTGGCTTTGCATCCGGTCTCTCGCAGGCTCGTGCCTCAAGCTAGGCCGCAATATATATGGCAGCAATCGATTCAGAAAAGAGGGCGTCGACGGGAAGAATGCCACAGGGGGTGCAAACAATTGGTTTCGATGCGGATGACACGCTTTGGCAGAACGAAAGCTTCTATCGGCTGACCCAAGGCCGCTTCGCCGAACTTCTGGCCGATTACACCGACCGGGACCATCTCTATGAGCGGCTTTTGGAGGCCGAACGGCGTAATCTGGGCCATTACGGGTTCGGCATCAAAGGCTTCATGTTGTCGATGATCGAAACCGCGATTGAGGTGACCGAGGCAAAGGTGCCCGCCAGCGTGATCGCCGAGCTGCTCTCTGCGGGGCAAGAGATGCTGGCTCATCCGATCCACCTCTTGCCCCATGCGGAGGAGGCGGTGCGGGAACTGGCCAGCTCTCACACGCTTGTCCTGATCACCAAAGGCGATCTTCTGGATCAGGAGCGCAAGCTCGCGCAGTCGGGCCTGGGCGATCTATTCGATGCGGTGGAGATTGTCTCACAGAAGACCCGGGCCACGTATGAACGCGCCTTCGGCACCCATGGTGCGGGGCCGGAGACCGCGATGATGATTGGCAATTCGCTGAAATCCGATGTGATCCCGGCCTTGGAGGCCGGGGCCTGGGGGGTTTACGTACCCCACGGGCTGACTTGGGAGTTGGAACATGCAGAGGCGCCAGAAGGCCATGACCGCTATCGCGAACTGTCCGATCTGGGCGCTGTGGTAGAGTTGATCCGAGAGGCTGAGTCGCAGAGGTGACGCAGGGCCAGGTCTGACCCGCCGCCAGATAAGGGAGTTGACGCAGTCTTATTAACGAATATGTTAATTAACTATGAGTGGAATTAACGCCCCCCTTGCCAATCAATTCGCCGCGCTTGGTGATCCAACCCGGCTGGCCATCATCGACCGGCTGATCGAGGACGGGCCGCAGGCGGCGGGGGCCTTGGGTGACATCGCCGATATCTCGGCCCCCGCGATGTCCCGGCATCTGAAAGTCCTGCATCAAGCGGGGCTGGTCCATCGCGAGACCGACAAGCAACGCCGCATCTATTCGGCCAATCCCGACGCGCTCCGCGCCATCGGGGCCTGGAGCCTGGATCGTGAGGCGTTTTGGACGGCCAGCCTCGACCGGCTGGCGCGGCTTTTCCAGCATATCGGCAAGACGGAGTAAGCGGCGATGCCTGACCTCACCCTCAACCGTGAGTTTCCCGCGCCCCTGGCCGAGGTGTTCCGCGCCGTGACTGAGCCGGAGACGCTCCTGAAATGGTGGGGGCCGGAGGGGTTCCATATCTCGGACAACCAGCTTGATTTCCGACAAACCGGGCCGTGGTCTTCGGTCATGGTCTCGCCTGAGGGGCAGTCTTACCATGTCTCGGGCCAGGTCACCCATGTGACGCCCGAGAAATCCATCGGCTTTACCTGGGCCTGGCATGATGAGACGGGCGCCCGCGGGGCGGAAAGCCATGTGACCATTGCGCTAGAGGCGACTGCCGGTGGCACACGCCTGACACTCTCCCACCGCGACCTCGCAACAGCGGAGGCGGCGGAGCAGCATGAAAGCGGCTGGGTCTCGACGCTCAAGAAACTTGAACCACTTCTGGCGGCATAATTCAGGGAGGATTTCACATGCCCAAATATCTCTATGTCTATCACGGTGGCTCACGGCCCGAGTCCGAAGCCGAACAGCAGCGGGTGATGGCCGCTTGGGGCGCCTGGATGGAAGGCCTTGGCCCCAAGCTTGTCGAAGGTGGCGCGCCGGTTGGCATGTCAAAGACCGTCAGCGCCAGCGGCACGGCGGATGACGGCGGCGCCAACCCGGCCTCTGGCTATTCCATGGTTCAGGCCGACAGTCATGAGGCCGCGGCGAAGATGGCCGAAGGCTGCCCGATCCTTGAAGACGGCGGCTCGGTCGAGGTTGCC
>JANQNZ010000062.1 GCA_028279315.1 Rhodophyticola sp.
GCTTGATTCCGGGTGGGGGTGTAGAACGACGGTTGTTCGACACCGGCAAGCCCAAGGGCTCACGCGGCTCGGCCCAAGGGCGACGGCGTCCCGGCCTCACCCCTCCCGCAGAAGCCGCGCTTTCTGCCGCTGCCAATCCCGTTTGGCCTCGGTCGCGCGCTTATCCTGGGTCTTCTTGCCCTTCGCGATGCCGATCTTCAGCTTCACCAGACCGCGATGGTTGAAATACATCACCAGCGGAACCAGCGTCATGCCCTGGCGTTGCGTGGCGTTCCAAAGCTTCGATAACTCGCGTTTGGAGGCCAGGAGCTTCCGCCGCCGCCGCTCCTCATGTTTGAAGGACTTCGCCTGATTGTAAGGCGCGACGTAGCTGTTCACGAGCCAAAGCTCGCCCTCATCCACCGCCGCATAGCTTTCGGCAATGTTCGACCCACCCTCGCGCAGGGATTTGACCTCAGACCCCTCCAAGACGATCCCAACTTCAAGATCATCCTCGATCGCATAGTCATACCGCGCCCGCCGGTTCTCAGCGATCACCTTATAGTTGGGATTGTCGGGTTTCTTGGCCATGGGGGCGGGATATAGGCGCTCAATCCTCCGCGCGCCAGCCCGGGGGTGCATCGACGGTGGCGAGCCAGGGTTTGATGTCGAGGAGCGGCGTCCCGTCGAAACAATCAATCGCGTCGATCTCAACCACAGCGCCCTCAATGCCCGTGATCACAACCGTGGCCAGCGCAATCGGGTTGGGCCGGACCGGGGAGCGCAGGGCAAAGGTTCCGCTTGGGCCATCCGCATGGGCCGGGCTTTGCACAATCAAATCGCGGTCGCCCCGGTCAACCCAATAGAGAAGCTGGACGGCCTGCCCCACCTCCAGCCCGGTCAGCGCAGGCGTATAGGCTGAGTCCAACTCGATCCGTCCCGCCTGGCCGGTTTCGCGCGCTTGGCGGATGTTCTTCGGACAATCGCCCTTGGACCACGACGAGCGGATGCGCCCGATGTAGGTGAGCCCGGCTTCGACCCGTGTCGCGGGATCGAAGCCAAGCGCAACCTCGCCCGGGCGCTGTCCGCTCATCTCAGTTGATCAGACCCGCATGGCGCATCGCGCCTTCGATGGCTTGTTTGGTGCCGTCGGACACGCCCGTCAGCGGCAACCGCACCTCGTCAGAGCAATGACCAAGCACCGACAGCCCATATTTGGCGCCCGCCAGCCCTGGCTCCATAAAGATCGCCACATGAAGCGGCATCAGCCGGTCCTGATAGTCGAGCGCCGTGGCATAGTCGCCGGACAGCGTCGCGGCCTGCATCTCCGCACAAAGCTTCGGCGCGACATTCGCCGTCACACTGATGCATCCCCGGCCACCTTGGGCGTTGAAGCCCACAGCGGTCGGGTCTTCGCCGGAGAGCTGGATGAAATCCTTCCCGCAGGTCAGACGCTGCTTTGGGACCCGAGACAGATCGGCGGTGGCATCTTTCACGCCGACGATATTCGGGAGCTTGGCAAGCTCCCCCATCGTCTCCGGCGTCATATCGATGACCGAGCGGGGCGGGATGTTGTAGATGATGATCGGCAGTCCGATCTCATTCAGCGCCGCATAATGGGTGATCAGCCCGGCCTGGGTCGGCTTGTTGTAATAGGGTGTCACAACCAGGGCCGCATCGGCGCCCACATGTTTCGCGTGCTCCACAAAGCGGATCGCCTCAGCCGTGTTGTTGGAGCCTGCACCGGCGATCACTGGTACCCGGCCTCGGGCCGTTTCGACGACCGCGGCCACGACCTGTTCATGTTCCTCATGGGTCAAGGTCGGGCTTTCGCCGGTTGTGCCGACGGGCACCAGCCCCGTGCTGCCTTCCGCAATCTGCCACTCCACCAGCTTCTTCAGCGCGTCGAAATCCACGGCGCCGTTCGAGAACGGCGTGACCAGTGCGGGCATTGAGCCTTCAAACATGACACGCATCCTTTTGCTTGAGGTGAAGCCGGGATCGGCAAAATCGCGCGGACACTACCGCCGCGACCCGGAATTGCCAAGTTCGTGTATTGCATGGGGGGTGCGGCCACTTATCCTTAACGGGACAAGTAATCTGGAGCTTTCAGATGCGCGCCGTCCTCTTTGCCACCTCCCTTGCGCTGGCCCCCGCCGGGTCACAGGCCAACCCCGAGACCTTGGGCCTCGCGCTTGCAGCCATCGTTGCGCAAGACTTCGAGCTTGTGGCCGAGGCCGAAGCGCGGATCGAAGATGACGCCGCCCGCGATGTCGTCACCTGGGCCCGGCTCCGCGCCCGGGAGGGCCGTTTCGAGGAGTTCGTCGGCTTTCTTGACCGGAACCCCGATTGGCCCGGCCTGCCATTGCTCCGTGCCCGTGGTGAGCGAACCATCCCGGCTGGCGCGGACGCTGCCACGGTCATCGCATATTTCGCGCCGCAATTGCCCCGCACCGGCACCGGGTCTTTGCGATTGACCGAGGCGCTCAGCGCAACCGGCGATCAGGCGGGCGCCGAGGCGGAGATTATCCGGGCCTGGACCACAATGTCCCTGACCTCCGCGCAAGTCTCGGCGATCCGGGAAGATTATGGACCGGTGCTGGCCGACCACCACATCGCCCGGCTCGACAATCTCCTCTGGGAGGGGGAGGAGGAGCGTGCCCGAGAGATGTTCGCCTTTGTCCCTGATGGATGGGAAGCCTTGGCCGAAGCCCGCCTTGCGCTTCGCGCCCGCCGCCCCGGGGTCGATACGCTGATCGAGGCGGTGCCAGAGGCACTCCGCGATCACCCTGGCCTCGCCCATGCGCGGTTTGATTGGCGCATGAATGCCGGGCGATGGGACAGCGCCGCCGATCTGATCCTGGAGGCAAGCGGGTCCGCCGAGGCCCTCGGTCGTCCCGTCGATTGGGCCCGGGCGCGCGCCTCACTCGCCCGCGATGCAATGCGCGATGGCGGGTTCTCCCGCGCGTACGCCATTGCCTCCTCACATTTCGTCGATCCGGAGGAGGATTACCGCCGCTTTGCCGATCTGGAATGGATCGCGGGTTACACGGCGCTCCGTCTTGGACGCGCCGAGGACGCGGTCACCCATTTCACCAATTTCCGAGAGGCCGTGTTCACCCCAATCAGCGTCGGGCGCGCGGGCTATTGGCTGGGTCGTGCCAATGAGGCCGCGGGCCATGAAGACGCCGCGGCGGAGGCCTATGCGCTTGGCGCACAGTATCAATCGAGCTTCTACGGGCAGCTTGCCGCCGAACGCGCCGGGCTGTCGACGGACCCGGCGTTTCTGGGCGATGAGACCTATGGCGACTGGCGGAATGCGCCGTTTCTCGACTCCTCCGTCCTTCGCGCAGCTTTGGTCCTCTATGAAGCCGGGGAGGTCGATCTGGCAGAGCGGTTCCTCACCCATCTGACCGAAAGCTTGAGCCGGGAGGAGGCGGGCCAACTCTCCGACCTCGCCTTCGATCTGGGTGACCCACATATCGCGCTGATGATCGCCAAACGCGCGGCGCAAGCGGGGCACGAGATCATGCGCGCCTATTATCCCGTGACTGATTTGGCTGAGGCGGACCTTTCTGCGCCGCCCGCCATGACCCTCTCCATCGCGCGGCGCGAATCTGAGTTTGACCCCGATGTGGTCAGCCCCGCGGGCGCGCTTGGCCTGATGCAGGTGATGCCCGGTACGGGCCGCGATCAGGCGGGCCGGATGGGGCTGGATTTCAGCCAAAGCCGGTTGCGGAGCGATCCTGACTACAACGCCATCCTTGGGGCCGGTTATTTGGCTTACCTGGGCGAAGAGTTCGGCGCCAATCCGGTGCTTCTGGCCGCCGCCTATAACGCAGGCCCAGCCCGAGCACGGGATTGGATAGCCCGCTTCGGCGACCCGCGCAGCGCTGATGTGGATGTGATCGATTGGATTGAAGCGATCCCGTTCACCGAGACCCGCAACTACATCATGCGCGTGACGGAAAGCCTGGCGATTTATGAGGCGCAGCTGACCGGAACGCTGCCGCCCACCAATTTGAGTGAACGGCTTACGATGCGGTAGGCGCCCGAGAGGTTGTCCAGGCACGACCCAAGCCGGGCATCGACAGGCCGAGGACTGGCGATCCGACGGTTGAGCAGATGCGCCGGTGCTATCTGTAGGGCGGGACTTGTCCCGCCGCACATAGAAAATCTCCCACCAGGGTAATGGAGGGACAAGTCCCGCCCTACCGTCCCATTCGCGCTCTTGATCTCGACCCCAAGCCTCGCCTGCAGGGCAATGCCATCAATGCCCTGCACCTTCGGCGCGTTATCCGGGCAGGAAGGAGAAAGACGGATGCTCAACGCACCGGCTCGCCCCCCTTCTGCGCCCTCAGAAGCGTGAACACACCCGCCGCCACAACAAGCGCCGCGCCGATGGCCACATTGGTGCGAAGCGTCTCGCCAAACACCAAGAGCCCAAGCGCCGAGGCGAAGACCAATTGCAGATAGGCAAAGGGCTGAACGGCGCTTGCCTCGGCCACCTCATAGGTCTTGATGAGAAGCCAGTGGCCCAAAGCCCCGGTGACACAAAGCGCCCCCATCCAAGCCCAATCGGGTGCGGTCATCGGCTCCCAGAACCAAAGACCGATGCCGGTCATCACCACGGCGCCCATGGTGCCGGTCCAGAAGAAACTCGTCGCGGTGTCGTCTTTCCGTGCCGCGTAGCGCGTTAACAGCCCATAAAGCGCAAACATGAAAGCGGCGGCGAGGGGGACAAGCGCTTCGATCTCGAAGACGCGCAAGCCCGGTTGCAGGATGATAAGCACGCCGACGAACCCCACGCCAATTGCCGCCCACCGCCGCCAGCCCACCGTCTCCCCCAGGATCGGGCCGGAGAGCGCGGCGATCAGAAGCGGGTAGCAGGCAAAAACCGCGTGGCTCTCGACCAGGCCCAAGAGGACAAAGCCACCCACCATGACGCAGATCTCAAGCGCCAGAAGGAGGCCACGGAAGGCTTGTAATACCGGTTGCTTGGTGGCCACCGCCGCGCGCACCCCGCCCACCTGTCGTGACGCTACCGCGATCACAAACGCCGCGAAGAACCAATAGCGGATCATGACCACCATCAGCACGTTGTATTCCGCGGCCAAATGGCGGCTGATCCCGTCTTGCATGGCAAAGACAAAGGTGGTGGCGACCATCAGATAGATGCCGAGGCGGGGGTTCTGCTCGGTCACCTCAGCCGCCCCACACTCATATGCCGTTTGCGCCCGAAACCGGGAACGCGGGCGACGTCGAACCCCGCGGCGCCCAACGCGCGGCGCACATCACCTGCAGCGGTATAGGTGGCAAATGTGCCGCCCGGAGCCGTATGCCGGGCAACCTCGGT
>JANQNZ010000065.1 GCA_028279315.1 Rhodophyticola sp.
GGCAACCCCCTGGGGATATACCGAAGATATCCCACAGCTATACTTGGGTCTAAGGCCCCCTTTCATGCCCCCAAGCCCGTTTCGGAGGCGCGCCCATGTCCGGCTACATCCTAAAACGCCTCGTCTCGGCCATTCCGGTTCTCTTCGGCATCTCGATCATCGTCTTTCTGATCATGGCAATGATCCCGGGCGACCCGGCCACAGCCATCCTGGGCAGCTTTGCGACGCCGGAAAACGTGGCCGCCCTGAACGAGGATCTGGGCCTCGATAAGCCCTTGTTTCAGCGGTATTTCATCTGGCTCGGCAACATGTTGCAGGGGGATTTCGGACGTTCCTTCGCGCTGAACCGCCCGGTGCTGGATGAGGTCCTCGAACGCTTCAACGCGACGCTTGTTCTTGCGGGCTCTGCCTTCGTGCTTTGCGCGGTCTTCGGCATCGCCGCCGGCGTCGTGTCGGCGGCCAATCAATATGGATTCGCGGATAAGGCGATCACCTTTGTCGTCCTCCTTGGCATCTCCATCCCCTCCTTCTTTCTGGGGATGATGATGATCCTGATCTTCGCGGTGAACCTGCGCTGGTTCCCGGTGTCTGGCATGTGGCCGATCTTCGGGGACCGGACCGTATGGGTCCTGCTTGACCATCTCGCCATGCCTGCACTCGCCCTGGCTGTTGTCGCAACGGGCGTTGTTGCGCGCCTGTCCCGCTCCGCGATGCTGGAGGTGCTGCGCCAGGACTTCATCCGCACGGCGCGGGCCAAAGGTGTGCATGAACGCTCCGTCATCTGGCGCCACGCGCTTCGCGCCGCGATGGTGGCGATCATCCCGGTTCTCGGCATCCAAGCCGGGTTCGTCCTCTCCGGCGCGGTCTATATCGAGATGGTGTTCCAATGGCCCGGCGTCGGGCGAATGCTGGTCGATGCGATCCTGCGCCGTGACATCCTTCTGGTGCAGGGCGGAGTTGTCTTCGTCGCGGCCTGCTACGTGCTCTTCAACATCATCGTCGATGTCGCGCAAAGCTTGCTTGACCCGAGGATCCGGACATGAGCGGCTTCTTACGCCTTCTCGCCCGGAACAAGCTTGCCCTGGGTGGACTGATCGTGATGTCGATGATCGTGCTGCTGGCACTGATCACCCCGCTTCTGCCATTGGCCGATCCGGATGTCACCAACACCGCCGACCGGTTCCTTCCCCCCTTCTCTGAAGGCGCATTTCTGGGCACCGACCATCTGGGTCGCGACCTTCTCAGCCGCTTGATGTGGGGCACACGCCTGTCGCTCGCCGTGGGCTTCTCAGCCGCTGTGATTGCGGCCACGATTGGCGCGGCGATTGGGGTCATCGCGGGCTACTACGGCGGGCGCACAGACAACGTGATCATGCGCGGCGTCGATATGCTGATGGCGTTCCCTTACATCCTCTTGGCGCTGGCCATCGTCGCCGCCCTTGGCCCCGGCCTGATGAACGCCCTCATCGCCGTTGCCGCGGTCAACATCCCCTTCTTCGCACGGAATATCCGGGGCATCACCGTGGGCATCGCCCATAAGGAGTTTGTCGACGCGGCCAAGCTTGCGGGGCTGTCGGACGCCAAGATCATCCTGACAGAGGTCCTGCCCAATGTGATCCCGGTCATCGTGATTGCGATGTCCACCACCGTGGGCTGGATGATCCTTGAGACGGCGGGGTTGAGCTTTCTCGGCCTCGGCTCCCAACCGCCGCAGGCCGATCTGGGCTCCATGTTGGGGGAGGCCCGTTCGGCGCTGATCACCAACCCGCATACCTCCATCGTGCCCGGCCTGATGATCCTGGTCGTGGTCATGGCGATCAACCTCCTCGGCGATGGCGTGCGCGACGCGCTGGACCCGCGGTTGAAATCCGGTGCGCTCAGCCGACCGATGCCCGCCACGCGCGTGGACCGGACGGGGGAGGCTCCACCCGCACCGGAAGATTCGCTTCTGGCGCTCGCCGACCTCCGCACGCAATTCCACGTCAAAGACCGGGTCTATAAGGCCGTGGGCGGCGTGGACCTGAGCCTAAAACCCGGCGAATGCCTGGGCCTGATCGGCGAATCCGGGTCCGGCAAATCGGTCACGGCCTTGAGCGTCATGGGCCTTGTCGCCTCCCCTCCGGGCGTGGTGACCGGCGGGGCGGTCTATCTGGAGGGTGAGGATTTGGTTGGCGCGCCTTATGAGGTGCTGCGCGCGATCCGGGGCAAACGTGTCTCCTACATCTTCCAAGACCCGCTGGCGACGCTCCACCCGCTTTACAAGGTCGGCGATCAGTTGATCGAAGCGGTGTCGAGCCACCGGAGGATTTCGCGCACTGAGGGGCGGGCGCATGCCATCGATCTTCTGAAACGGGTCCGCATCCCCAATGCCGAAAGCCGCGTCGACAGCTATCCCCATGAGATGTCGGGGGGCATGCGCCAGCGGGTCGGGATCGCCATGGCGCTCGCCAACGACCCCGATGTCATCATCGCCGATGAGCCGACCACGGCGCTCGACGTCACGGTCCAAGCACAAGTCCTGACCCTGCTCGACGATCTCCGCCGGGAACGGGGCCTCGCAATCCTCTTCATCACCCATGATTTCGGCGTTGTTGCGCAGCTTTGTGACCGGGTGGCGGTCATGTATGCGGGCCGGATCGTGGAAGAAGGCCCGACCGACGCGATCCTGAACGCGCCCGCCCATCCTTATACCTCGAAGCTCATGGCCTGTGTGCCGGAATTGGGTGGCGGGCAGCGGCAATTGGAGGCGATCCCGGGTCTGCCACCCGTGGTGGACAAGCTGCCCAAGGGCTGCGCCTTCGCCCCCCGCTGCCACATCGGAACGGAGGCGTGCCGCCAAGGCGACATCCCGCTTGACCCTCACGGAGCCGGACGCCGTGTGCGCTGCCTGACGCCCGTGACCGCGCCGCAATCTGAGGAGGCCGCGCAATGACCCCGGCCCTTAAGCTGACCGATCTCAGCAAATCCTTCCCCGTCGGCAAGCGCCTCTTTGGCGCGCCAAAGGGGATCGTGCATGCCGTGCAACCTCTGAGCCTTGAGGTGGATCCCGGCGAGACGCTTGGGATCGTGGGCGAGTCGGGCTGCGGGAAATCAACCCTTGCGCGGATGCTGGTGGGGCTTTTGGCGCCAAGCACGGGGCAGATCGAGATCGACGGTGCGCCGCTCGATACCGCCGATCCGGCGGCGTTTGGCAAGAAGATTCAATATGTGTTCCAAGATCCGATCTCCTCGCTCAACCCGCGCAAGACCATTCGGCAGGTGATGGAGGCGCCGCTGAAAAACCTCCACAGGATGGATGCACGCGCCCGGTCAAACCGCATTTCCGAGATTTTCGCGGCGGTCAATCTTCGTGAGGAGTTCCTCGACCGCTACCCCCACGAATTCTCAGGAGGGCAGGCGCAGCGGATCGGCATCGCACGGGCCTTGGCGGCGGATGCGCGGATTCTGATCCTGGACGAACCCGTCTCGGCGCTGGATGTGTCGGTGCAAGCGCAGGTCCTGAACCTGCTGGCAGACCTTAAGGCAGAGTTTGGGCTGACCTACCTTTTCATCAGCCATGACCTGGCGGTGGTTGAGGCCGTCAGTGACCGCGTGGCGGTGCTTTATTTCGGATCGGTGGTTGAGGTTGGACCGGCGAAACAGGTCTTCTCCAACCCGCAACACCCTTACACGAAGCTTCTGGCCGACAGCGCGCCGGTGGTTGGCAGGCCGCTTTCGGCGCCCGAAGGGGAGAACACGGAACTGCCCGACCCCCTGAACCCGCCCACAGGCTGCGCCTTCCGCGCGCGATGTGTCAGAGCGCTGCCGCAATGCGCAACGGACGTGCCGATGCTGGAGCCGAAGGGCCCGGCAGAGGCGGTGGCGTGTTACAACCCGAACAACTGAGCGCAGGTCGATAAGGGCTTGGGGTCTATCCGGATGGGCTCGACGCGCGCCCTCTAGATGCGTCGCGCGATCAGGACATGGCAGGAGGCATTCAGCGTGAAAGGCCGGTCGGGCCCGCCGCTGCGATCCTCAAACGCCTCCAGCACGGCGCGTTCGATGGCCTGACGCTCCTCGGCATTGCATTGGGCGATCAGGGCGCCCGCAACGGGGTTCCCAACCATGCCGCGCCACATCGCCGATGGCGTGGGCAAGGCAAGCGTCGCATCGAGAATGTGAGTTTCGGGGTCAGACAGCGGGGCGGCAGAGGTCACCTCTGCGATCAACCCCTCGGGCGTTGTGATATCAGCCCAGCTTGGTCGGGGCAGCGCCTCGGTCAAGCGTGAGGGCAATGCGGCCATAAGCGGCGTCATCTGCACGCTGGCAAGCTCATTGACCTCCGGGCCGCGCCAAACCGAGGTGACAAAGAAGCCCCCGGGCTTGAGCGCATCTGCCGCCGCCCGCCATCCGGCAAGCCGATCGGGAAACAGAAAGATTCCGAAGCAGGAGAATGCGGCGTCGAACGAGCCGCTCTCAAGGCCCAAGGATTGGCCATCCCGTACCTCACACTGGGTCTCGGTATCGATCGGCGCTAAGGCTTGTTTGGTAAGGGCCACCATCTCGGGCGAGATGTCCGTGGCAAGAACCGACCCGCCCTTTTGGCGGGCGCAGAGCTCAGCCGCCGCAACGGCAAGATCTCCCGGTCCGCAGGCGATATCCAAGATACGGGCGGCAGGCGGCAAACGTCCTTCGACCAGGGCCACCATGCCGCGCGCGACATGGCCAGTTAGCGGTGAAAAAAGCCGCGCATAGTCCGACGCATGGGCGTCCCATTGCTGTGCAGCAGCCGGATCAGCGGTTTGGGATGTCAAACCAACCTCCTTCTAGGGGCACTTGGAGCGCTCACCGCGCAGCTAGACCCCGCTCCGCCCACGCCAACCGAATGCGCTGAAGGCGGCAAAGATCACAGCGGCCACACAAACGATGGTGGGTCCGGCGGGTGTGTCGAGAAGATAGGCCGCGCGCAGACCGGCAATCGCCGAGACACCGCCGATCGCCGCTGCAATCAGGGCCATCGCCTCGGGCGTTCGGGCAAAGTTGCGGGCGGCGGCGGCGGGAATGATCAGCATGGCCGCGATCAGAAGAACGCCCACAACCTTGATCGCCACGGCAACGGTGATCGCCAAGGCAAGCGTCAGGATCAGCTGCTCGCGCTTCGGGTCGATGCCGCTGGCATAGGCAAGCTCTTCATTCAGGGTCGCCGTCAGAAGCGGCGACCAGCGCCAGGCAATCAGCGCGACAACCAAGGCCGCCCCGCCCCAGATGACCAGAAGGTCGCTGTGCGAGACCGCGAGGATATCGCCGAAGAGATAAGCCATGAGGTCAATGCGGATGCCCGACAGGAACGACACCGCGACAAGGCCAAAGGCCAAGGCGGAATGGGCCAGAACCCCCAAAAGCGTGTCCATCGCATAGCCGCGCCCGGCCAGAAGCGTGACCGCAAAGGCCATCATTAAGGCGACAACCACCGTCCCTAGAAAGATCGACATCTGAAGCGCCAGGGACAGCGCCACCCCCAGGATCGCCGCATGGGCCGTGGCATCGCCGAAATACGCCATCCGCCGCCAGACCACGAAACAGCCCAGGGGCGCGGCGGCAAAAGCGACGCCGATGCCCGCTAGCGTCGCGCGGGTCATGAAATCGTCAAGCATTACTCCGCCGCCTCGTGAGAGTGCGGATTGTCATGATCGTGGTCGTGATCATGCTCATGCCGGTAAAGCGCCAAAGCCCCCCCGGTGCCGGTTCCGAAAAGCGCGCGGTATTCAGGCGCCGAGGCGACCACCGCCGGTGTGCCTTCGCAGCAGACATGACCGTTCAAGCAGACCACCCGGTCGGACGCGCTCATCACCACATGCAACTCATGGCTGATCATCAGCACCGCACAGCCGGTTTCGGCCCGCACGGTTTCGATCCGCTTATAAAACGCGGCGGACCCCTGCTGATCCAGGCCTTGCGTGGCCTCGTCGAGAAGCAGGATTTCGGGCTGATTGATGAGCGCCCGTGCCAGAAGCACCCGCTGGAATTGCCCGCCCGACAATTGCGACATCTGCCGCTTCAGCAGATCGGGGACACCCGCGGCGTCCAGCGCGGCCATGCAATCCGTGCGCGCCACCTTCTCGGTCAGGCGCATGAAACGCTCAACCGTGATCGGCAGGGTTGGGTCGATATGTAAGCGCTGCGGCACATATCCGATGCGCAAGCCCGGCTTCAGCCGGACGTCACCCGCGGCTGGCCTGGCCGCGCCGATGATGGCCTTCAGAAGGCTGGTCTTGCCCGACCCGTTTGGGCCAACAATTGTGACGATCTCACCTGGCTCAACCGCCAGCGACACGTCGTGCAACACCGTGTTCTCGCCATAGCGGACGCTCAGGCCGTCGACCGCGATCAGGCTCATGCGTCGGCCTTTTCCGCGCAAGCCGGGCAGATGCCCTCGGCTTCAACAACCGTCCGTTCGATCTGGAATCCTGCCGCCCGCGCCGCCGCCCCAAGCGCCCCTTTGGCGGGGGCCGATTGCGCCTCGGCCACGGCATCGCAAATGCGACAGATCATGAAGGCGGGGGAGTGCGATTGGCCCGGGTGCGCGCAGGCGACAAAGGCGTTCAGGCGCTCGATCTTATGCACAAACCCATTTTCGACGAGGAAATCGAGCGCGCGATAGGCAACAGGCGGTTGCGATCCAAACCCCTCCTCCCGCAAACGGTCAAGGATGGCATAGGCGCCAAGCGCGCGATGGTCTTGAAGCAAAAGCTCCAGCACCTTTCGGCGGACCGGCGTCAGGCGCAACCTTTCTTCCGCGCAGCGCGCCTCGGCAGCCTTAAGCGCGGTTGTCACACAGGCGCTGTGGTCATGATGCTCAAACCCCAGTGGCACTGCGTGTCCACCAGGCTGAGGATGTGCCTCACTTGTCATGCTATTCCGTATCAGGTATGCCGCCGATAACGTTATAAGATCACATGGGGGTCCCAATGTCCAGAAAGCTCCTTTCCCTGTCGGCCACGGCTGCCTTGATGGGGGGAACCGCGATGGCCGATGTGCCAAACGTCGCCGTCGATATCGCACCGGTCCATTCCTTGGTTGCGCGGGTGATGGAGGGGGTTGGAACCCCGGACCTGATCATTCAGCCGGGCGCCTCACCCCATGAATACAGCCTGCGCCCGTCCGAGGCCGCGTCCCTGCAAGAGGCGGACCTGGTGTTCTGGATTGGCGAAGATCTGACGCCCTGGCTGGAAGATGCGGTGGAGACCCTGGCGGCGGATGCGGGTGTGACGACGCTTCTGGAGGCCGAGGGCGTCACCCTTCTGGATTTCCGGGAAGGGGCGCTTTTTGAGGCGCACAGCCATGATCACGGCGACCATGATGAGCATGACCATGATGACCACGATCATGATCATGAGGAGCATGCGCACGACGATGAGCACGATCATGACCATGCCCATGAAGACGAGCATGAGCATGACCACGATGATCACGCGCATGACGACCATGGTCATGACCATGAGGGGCACGATCACGACCACGACCACGACCACGATCATGAAGAGCACGCGCACGACGACGATCATGACCACGATCACGCGCATGATGATCACGATCATGACCACGACGGGCATGATCACGAAGAGCATGCGCATGATGACCACGATCACGACCATGATGAGCATGAGGACCATGCGGGCCATGATCACGGGGAGCATGACCCCCATGCCTGGCTTTCACCTCAAAACGCGAGCACTTGGCTGAACCTGATCGCTGCTGAGCTCTCTGTCGCCGACCCCGACAATGCCGGCGCCTATTTCGCAAACGCCGCGGCGGCGCGGGAGGAAATGGAAGCGCTCTCTGCCGAGATCAGCGCAACGCTTGATCCGGTCCGTGGTGGCAGCTTCATCGTCTTCCACGACGCCTATCAGTATTTTGAGACCGA
>JANQNZ010000070.1 GCA_028279315.1 Rhodophyticola sp.
CCGGTCTACAGTAGTTGCCCCTGACTTACCCAACCGCCCTTGTTTAGACCCGCGCGGCCCGGTAACGGAGCGCCATGGCGAACTCCGCGTCCATACTTCATGACGGCCTCCCCCCCGTCCGCGGCACCCTGACACCGAACCGGCTGCTGGCCGATCTGACCTGGCTCCGGGTTGGCGGCCCGGCGGATGTGCTGTTTCAACCCGCCGATACCGACGACCTGGCTGATTTCCTCGCCGCGCTCGACCCGTCCATCCCGGTCTTTCCCATGGGGGTCGGCTCCAACCTGATTGTGCGTGATGGGGGTTTGCGCGCGGTGGTGATCCGGCTTGGCCGCGGTTTCAATGGGATCGAGATCGCCGATGCTCAGGTGACCGCCGGTGCCGCCGCGCTTGACGCTCATGTGGCGCGGAAAGCGGCGCAGGCCGGGCTTGATCTGACCTTTCTGCGCACCATTCCGGGGTCCATCGGCGGGGCGTTGAAGATGAATGCGGGCTGTTACGGGTCCTACATGGCCGATCATTTTGTCTCCGCAGAGGCGGTGCTCAGGGATGGCTCTCAAGTGACCCTGACCCCGGACGACATCGCATTCGCCTATCGCCACACCAACCTCCTCGAAGCCGCGGTCATTACCTCCGTCACCCTCCGTGCCGAGCCGGGCGATCCAGCCTCGCTTGAGGCGCGCATGGAGGATCAACTGGCCAAGCGCGATGCAACCCAGCCCACCAAGGACCGCTCCGCCGGGTCCACCTTCCGCAATCCCGCCGGGTTCAGCTCCACCGGGGCCGCCGATGACACCCATGATTTGAAGGCCTGGAAGGTGATCGACGAGGCGGGCCTGAGAGGCGCGCGCCTTGGCGGCGCGCAGATGTCCGAGAAACACCCAAACTTCCTTCTGAACGCCGACAACGCCACCGCCGCAGAACTCGAGTCTTTGGGGGAGTTGGTTCGAAAAAAGGTTTTCCAACACAGTGGAATAGAGCTAGAATGGGAAATCATGCGCGTCGGGGAACCGGCGGGTGATGGGACGCCGGATTAACCGGCGCAACGGGACAGTTCCAAACGGGCGCAGATAAGCCCGGGGAAAAGACGAGGCACAGGTGGCGGCGAGGTCGAGCAGATCCTCCCCACAAGTGGCGGTATTGATGGGCGGCCCCTCGGCTGAGCGCGAGGTGTCGCTGTCGACGGGGCGTGAATGCGCCGCCGCGCTTAGGGGCGAAGGCTATGAGGTGGTTGAGGTCGATGCCGGCCCCGATCTGGCCGTGCGCTTGGACGATCTGAAACCCGATGTCGCCTTTAACGCGCTCCATGGCCGGTGGGGCGAGGACGGCTGTGTCCAAGGTCTCCTCGAATGGTTGCGCATCCCTTACACCCATTCCGGCGTCCTGGCCTCGGCGCTTGCCATGGACAAGCAGCGCGCGAAAGGCATGTTCCGCGCGGTTGGGCTGCCGATTGTCGAAAGCCTCCTGGCCCCAAAAGACGCGGTGATGGCGGACCACGTCCTGGCCCCGCCTTATGTGGTGAAGCCCAATAATGAAGGCTCGTCGGTCGGGGTCTATATCGTCCACGAAAACGCCAACTCGCCGCCCAAGCTGGAAAAGACAATGCCGGCGGAGGTGATGGTCGAAACCTATGCCCCGGGGCGGGAGCTGACCACCACGGTCATGGGCGACAAATCCCTGACCGTCACCGATATCCTGACCGATGGCTGGTACGATTATCACGCCAAATACGCCCCCGGCGGATCGCGCCATGTGGTGCCTGCTGAGGTGCCCAAAGTGATCTTCGATGCGTGTATGGAGATGGCGCTGACCGCCCATGACACGTTGGGCTGTCGAGGTGTGACGCGGACGGATTTCCGGTGGGATGAGGCGCGGGGGCAGGACGGGCTGATCGTTCTTGAGATCAACACGCAGCCGGGCATGACGCCAACCTCGCTTAGCCCCGAACAAGCGCAGCATTGCGGGATGAGCTTCGGCCAATTCTGCGCCTGGATGGTGGAGGATGCCTCATGCGACCGCTGATCGCCCGCCGTGGGCCCGTCCCCCTACCGCCGCGTGACCCTGCACCTTCGATCTGGTCCTACCGGTTTCAGCGGCTCTGGCTGACCCCTCTCTTCCGGCGGCTGATGCGGGTTGGTCTTCCAGCCTTCGCCGTTGTCCTGGTCATCGGCTGGTATTTCTCGGACCCCGCCCATTGGCGCGGCGTGACCGATCAAATGGCCGAGATGCGGCGTGAGATTGAGAACCGGCCGGAATTCCGCGTGAACCTGATGAATGTGCGGGGGGCAAGCCCGCAATTGGCGCAAGAGGTGCGCCAGACCCTGGCGCTGGACCTGCCGCTTTCGTCTTTCGATCTGGACTTGGACCAGCTGCGGGAAACGGTGGAGGAATTGCCCGCCGTGGCGCGCGCCGAATTGCGCATCCTCTCAGGCGGCTATCTGGCCGTTGAGGTGGAGGAACGCGTACCGGTTCTGATCTGGCAAACCCGTGCGGCCCCCGTCCTGCTGGATGCCGACGGGCAATTCGTGGCGCCCTTGGCCCATCGGCAATTGCCAGGGCCGTTGCCGCAAGTGGCCGGTGAGGGAGCCGATGCCGCGGTGCCCGAGGCCTTAGCGCTGCTAGAGGCGGCTGCGCCTTTGGGCGACCGGCTGCGCGGCCTTGTCCGGATGGGAGAGCGGCGGTGGGATGTCGTCCTTCGCGATGGCCGCCGGATCCTTTTGCCAAGTGATGACCCCATCGCCGCGCTCGACCGGGTGTTGGCGCTGGATGAGGCCCAGGACCTTCTGGGCCGCGATGTCATTCGGGTGGATATGCGGAACCCCGCACGCCCCAATGTGCAACTGAGCCCCGCGGCGCTGGCGGAACTCCGCCGGATGCGGGGCCTCGATCAGGGAGACGGGAACGGATGAGTATGCTGTATCACTCGCAGCGGGCCATGCGCGCCAAACGTCAGGAAGCGATGCGCCGGGGTGTGATCGCGGTGCTCGATATCGGCAGCCATAAGATTGCCTGTCTGGTGCTGCGCTTCGACAGCTCTGACGAATTCCGCCCCTCCGACGGGGTGGGGGCGATGGCGGGCCAATCCTCCTTCCGGGTCGTGGGCGCCGCGACCACCCGCTCCCGCGGGGTGAAATTCGGCGAGATCGACACGATGCAGGAGACCGAGCGCGCGATCCGCACAGCACTTCAGGGCGCCCAAAAAATGGCCGCGGCAAGGGTCGATCATGTGATTGTCAGCTTCGCAGGCGCGCGGCCCCGGTCTTACGGGCTGACCGGCGAGGTGAGCTTGCAGACGGGCACCGTCGGCGATTGCGACGTCGCCCAAGTGCTCGCCGCCTGCGATGTGCCCGATTTCGGCGAGGGACGAGAGGTGCTGCATGCCCAGCCCGTGAATTTCGCGCTGGATCACCGCACTGGTCTCAACGATCCGCGCGGGCAGGTGGGCAATCGCCTTTCTACGGACATGCATCTGCTGACCATCGACGCCCATGCGATCGAGCATCTGCTGTACTGCGTGAAACGCTGCGATCTGGAACTCGCGGGCGTTGCCTCCTCGCCTTATGTGGCAGGGATTTCGAGCCTTGTGGAGGATGAGCAAGAGCTTGGCGCGGCTTGTATCGATATGGGCGGCGGGGCCACGGGCCTGTCGATTTTCATCAAGAAACACATGATTTTTGCCGATACCGTGCGGATGGGCGGTGACCATGTGACCGCCGATATCAGCCAGGCTTTGCAAATCCCGCTGAACGATGCGGAGCGGCTGAAGACGCGGTTCGGTGGCGTTGTCGCGACCGGCATGGATGACCGCGAGATGATTGAGCTGGAAGGTGATACCGGCGATTGGCACCATGACCGCCGCGCCGTCAGCCGGGCTGAGCTGATCGGCGTGATCCGCCCCCGGGTTGAGGAGATTTTGGAAGAGGTGCGCGCGCGCCTCGACGCCGCCGGGTTCGAACATCTGCCAAGCCAGCGGATTGTGCTGACCGGCGGGGCAAGCCAGTTGCCGGGGTTGGATGGGCTGGCCTCAAAAATCCTGGGCAATCAGGTGCGCCTTGGCCGCCCCTTGCGTGTCCAAGGCCTGCCGCAATCGGCCTGTGGCCCCGCCTTCGCGGCCTCGGTTGGTCTGTCGCTCTTCGCGGCCTATCCGCAAGACGAGTGGTGGGACTTCGAGATGCCCGCCGACCGTTATCCGGCGCGGTCCTTGAAACGGGCGGTGAAATGGTTCCGAGACAACTGGTAACCGCAAGATAGAGGGGAAGAGGCAGAATCTTGCCGATCAGGCCCGTTAATCCCCTATATTTTGCGGATTTTTGCCAGTTTTCGCGTGACGAAAGTTAACGAAACGGGTAGTCTCGCCCGAAAATGAGGCAGAAAACGCCAAACGGCAGAAGACCGTGGCGATCATCACGTTAAACAGGCGGACAGAGCTAATGACCTTGAATTTGACGATGACCGACGATCAGCCGGACTTGAAGCCGCGTATCACCGTGTTTGGTGTGGGTGGCGCCGGGGGCAACGCGGTCAACAACATGATCGATCAGGCCCTTGAAGGGTGTGAGTTTGTCGTCGCGAATACCGACGCGCAGGCCTTGTCGCAAACCCGGGCCTCCTCGCGCATTCAGATGGGCGCGCGGGTGACCGAAGGTTTGGGCGCAGGGGCACGCCCTGCGGTGGGGGCCTCGGCGGCTGAGGAAAGCATCGAAGATATCGTCGATCATCTGGCGGGCGCGCATATGGCGTTTATCACCGCGGGCATGGGCGGTGGCACCGGCACCGGGGCCGCGCCGATCATCGCGCAGGCCGCCCGCGAGTTGGGAGTGTTGACCGTCGGCGTGGTGACCAAGCCCTTCCAGTTCGAAGGCGCCAAACGGATGCGCCAGGCCGATGAAGGCATCGAAGCCCTGCAAAAGGTTGTCGATACGCTGATCATCATCCCGAACCAGAACCTCTTCCGCCTGGCCAATGAGAAGACCACCTTCACAGAGGCCTTCGCCATGGCCGATGACGTGCTCTATCAGGGCGTCAAAGGTGTGACCGATCTGATGGTGCGCCCGGGCCTGATCAATCTCGACTTCGCCGATGTCCGCGCGGTGATGAACGAGATGGGCAAAGCCATGATGGGCACGGGCGAGGCCGATGGTGAGGCGCGCGCGGTTCAGGCGGCTGAGAAGGCCATTGCCAACCCGCTGCTCGACGAGATTTCGCTGAAAGGCGCGAGGGGCGTTTTGATCAATATTACAGGTGGTTACGACCTGACGTTGTTCGAACTGGACGAGGCCGCCAACCGGATCCGCGAAGAGGTGGACCCAGAGGCGAATATCATCGTCGGCTCCACCCTTGACACCAGCATGGACGGGCGGATGCGCGTGAGCGTCGTAGCCACCGGCATTGATGCCAGCGAAGTGCATCAGGACGTGCCGGTTGCAACCCGCACCTATCAGGCTGAGCCGGTCGCCGCGGTTGAGGAAGAGGTCGCAGAGACCGAAGAGGCCGTGGCCATGATGGACGAGGCGGCCACCGACACGCCGATGCCCGAGCCGAGCCTCTTTGCAGAGCTGGAAACCGATGGCGCGGACCAGGACGCAGGCGATGCGGTGCCCGCACCGGCCTATCAGCCCGCCGCAACCACCACGCCCGCCCCGGCCCCTGCTGCGGCGGAGCCTGCTGCCGAGCCGGAAGTCGCGGCCTTTGTCGCGCCCCGGCCCAAGACCTCCCCCTCGCCGGAAGCCTTGGCCCGGCTGCGCGCGGCCATCACCAAAGATGCCCCGGGCGCCAGCGCGGCGCCTCAGCCCGCCGCTGAAGGCGATCAAGAGGCCAAGCCGCGCTTCGGGATCAACTCGCTGATCAACCGGATGACCGGCCATAATGAGGATCAGCTGGCGCCCGTGGAACGCCGCCAGCCGCCCATGGCCACCCGCCGCCCGGCGGAAGAGACGGAAGTGGATCCTGAGCAGGAGCGGATCGAGATTCCCGCCTTCCTACGGCGCCAAGCGAATTAACGCTGTCACAAACCAGATCAGAAGGCCGGGCATGTCCCGGCCTTTTTTCTTTTGAAATCAATATAGTTAGATTGGGGTTTTGACCGGTTGGCAAAGAATCGCCGACCGCTCTCGTCAATGTTGCAAGCGGACATAAAGGTTGAATTGAACCTATCCACAACCCTGGGTAGGCAGCGTTTTGAACCGAAACGCGTCGGCATCAGACGCATGAGCAGACCCTTTAGATGAAAGGTGAGCGGGCCTGGCCCCGCAACCCGACACCCGATACAGGACCCCCGACGTGCAGGCGACCCTACGATCCTCCATCAGCTTTACCGGCACCGGTTTGCATACTGGGCGCCCGGTGCGGGTGACGGTGCACCCGGCGGCGGCGCATTTCGGAATCTGGTTCCGCCGCAGCGATGTGACGGATCGCGACAACCTGATTTCCGCGCGCTTTGATCTGGTGCCGGAAAGCCAGCTTTGCACCCGGCTTATGAATACCGATGGGGTGGAGGTCTCGACCGTTGAGCATCTGATGGCGGCCCTGGCGGGAACCGGTGTGCATAACGCGGTTGTGGAACTTGATGGTCCTGAAGTGCCGATCCTGGATGGCTCCGCTGCGCCGTTTGTGCGCGGGATTCTCTCGCGGGGGCTGCAACGGCAAGGTGCGCCGATCCATGCGATTGAGGTTCTGAAGCCGGTGACGGCGACTGTTGGGGCGGCCAGCGCCACGCTCTCGCCTGCGCCCGGTTTGACCATGCGCTTCACAATTGATTTCGCCGATCGCGCGATTGGCCGCCAGACCCGGTTTGCCGATCTCGCCAATGGCCGCTTTGTGCGGGAGCTGTGCGACAGCCGCACCTTCTGCCGACAGTCGGATGTGGACCAAATGCGCGCCAAAGGCCTGGCTTTGGGCGGCACCTATGATAATGCGGTTGTGGTCGAAGGTGACCATGTGTTGACCCCGGGCGGGTTCCGCCATGCTGATGAAGCTGTGCGCCACAAGATGTTGGACGCATTGGGGGATTTGGCTTTGGCAGGCGCCCCGCTTTTGGCCCATTTCGAGGCGGAGCGTGGCGGTCACATGTTGACCAACCGGCTGCTGCGCGCGCTCTTCCAAACCCCGGGCGCAACCCGGATGGTGGAGTGCACGCCAGAGCAGGCGGCGCGCCTGCCCGGCGTTGGCGTCAAATCGGCCGATCTGGCCCATGTCGCTTAACCGCGTCGCATAACCGCCTTGGCGGTGCATTCAGGCATTTTGCGCTCAGATTTAATGTGCTAGGACCGATCTGAGACAGGCGGGCGGGCAAGCCTGCCGCGATAGGTGGACGGGGTCGCAGGCAATGTCACGCGGGCAGATCGGGATCGAGAGACCGATGAGATGGGGTGCCATCTTGCTTCTCGCCGTCACGCTCTCCGCTTGCGGTGGCGGCGGGTTTTTCGCCCCCCGGCAAAACGAAGCCCCCCTCGAAAGCCTGGATGCCGAGACGATCTTCCGCCAGGCGGAGTTTGAGCTGGAGCGCGACCGTCCCGATGATGCCGCGGAGCTTTTTGTCGAGGTTGAGCGGCTGCACCCCTATTCGGAATGGGCGCAGCGCGCGCTGATCATGGCGGCGTTTTCCTACCACGCAGATGAGGATTATGAGAACGCGCGCATCGCCGCGCAGCGTTTCATCGATTTCTATCCGGCCGATGAAGACGCGGCTTATGCGCAGTATCTGCTGGCGCTCAGCTATTACGATCAGATCGATCAGGTGGGCCGCGACCAGGGTATCACCTTCCAGGCGTTGCAAGCCCTGCGTGTGGTGATTGAGCGTTACCCCGACAGCCCCTATGCCTCCTCCGCGATCCTGAAATTCGACCTGGCCTTCGACCATCTGGCGGGCAAGGAGATGGAGATCGGGCGCTATTACCTGCGCCGGGGCCATTACTCTGCCGCGATCAACCGGTTCCGCGTGGTGGTGGAAGAGTTCCAGACCACAAGCCACACGCCCGAGGCGCTGTTGCGGCTGGTGGAGGCCTATTTGTCCCTTGGCCTGACCGATGAGGCGCAGACCGCCGGCGCGATCTTGGGCTTCAACTTCCAAGCCTCGCCTTTCTACGATGACGCGTTCCGCACGCTGACCGGGCAGGACCTGTCGCCGGAAGCGGCGGGTGAGGGCTGGCTCAGGGACATCTGGCGGCAGACGGTGCGGGGCGATTGGCTCTAAGGACTTGTCCGGCAGTGCCGGCGGCGGGATAAGGGCTGATGCTGCGCAGTCTCGACATTCGCGACATGCTGATTATCGACCGGCTGGACCTGGCGTTTCAGCCGGGTCTGAACGTGCTGACCGGCGAGACAGGCGCGGGTAAGTCGATCCTTCTGGACAGTTTGGGCTTTGTGCTTGGCTGGCGTGGCCGGGCCGATCTGGTGCGGACAGGCGCGGACCAGGGGGAGGTTGTGGCGGTTTTCGACCTGGCCGAGGGTCACCCCGCTCATAACGTGCTTGCCGAGGCGGGGCTGCCTGGGGGCGAGGAACTGATCCTTCGCCGGGTCAATACGGCCCAGGGGCGCAAGACGGCCTGGGTGAATGACCGCCGGGTCTCAGGCGAGGTGTTGCGGGCGCTCTCGGACACTCTGGTGGAGTTGCATGGGCAGCAGGATGACCGGGGGTTGCTCGACCCGCGTCAGCATCGGGCGATGCTGGATGCCTTTGGCGGGTTGGAGGATCAACGCGGAGAGGTTGCTGCGCTTTGGAAGGCGCGGCGCGCGGCGGAGGCGGCGCTGGCGCAGGCGGAGGCTGCTTTGGCCGAGATGAAGGCGGAGGAGGAGTTTCTGCGCCATTCCGTGGCCGAATTGGACCAGCTTGACCCGCAACCGGGGGAGGATGAGGCGCTCGACGTCAAACGCCGCCTGATGCAGGGGGCCGAGAAGATGCGGGCGGACCTGGCAAAGGCCATCGCGGCCCTGGGGCTTGAGGGCGCGGAAGGCGCCATGGGCGACGCCGCGCGCTGGCTGGACGGGTTGGCGGGGCAGGCCGAAGGGGGCCTGGACGAGCCACTTGCGGCGCTGGAGCGGGCTCAGGTGGAATTGGGCGAGGCCCAGGCCGGGGTGGAGCGCTTTGCCGAGGCGCTCAGTTTCAACCCAGGCGAGTTGGAAGAGACCGAAGAGCGCCTCTTTGCGCTTCGGGCCTTGGCGCGGAAACACGGGGTGCAGCCCGATGATCTAGGGGCCTTTGCGGGGACGCTGCGGGAGCGGTTAGCAGCCCTTGATGGCGGCGCGGATCAGATCGGCGCGTTGTGCGGCGCGCTTGATGCGGCGGAGGCCGACTTTACGAAGGCAGCAGCCGGTCTAACGAAGGCTCGGCGCGCTGCTGCCCGCAAGCTCGACAACGCGATGAAGGGTGAGCTTTCGCCGCTAAAGCTCGACAGAGCCACATTTTCTACCGAAATCACCGACACCCAACCTGGCCCCGACGGGGCCGATCAAGTCGCCTTTGTTGTCGCCACCAACCCCGGCGCGCCTGCGGGGCCTTTGAACAAAATCGCCTCGGGCGGGGAGTTGTCGCGCTTCCTTTTGGCGCTCAAGGTTTGCCTGACGCGCGGGGTCGAAGGGCTGACCATGATCTTTGATGAGATCGACCGCGGTGTGGGTGGGGCCACAGCGGATGCGGTGGGGCGGAGACTCGCGGGCCTGGCTGAAGGCGGCCAGATTCTGGTGGTCACCCACTCCCCGCAAGTCGCCGCGCGCGGGGCCCATCATTGGCGCGTCGCGAAATCGGCCCGGGATGGGATGACAACGTCCGAGGTCGTGCCGCTTCAGCCCGAAGATCGGGTGGAAGAGGTGGCGCGGATGCTCTCCGGCGACAAAATCACCGATGCGGCGAAAGAAGCGGCGCGGGTTTTGCTCTCAGGCGAGACAGCGGCCTGAACGGGCGGCGGCGTCAGGGTGTGCGGTAATCCTGCGGCGAGAGCACGCCGTCCCGGTTCACCTGCGTCTCCGCCCCCGGCACGATATCGGTGTTCTGAGCCGAGACGACCTGCCAACCCTCTGCGACCCGCATAGCCACAAAGCTCAATATCCCAGACCGCGCCCCGGCCTCGCCACCCTCCGGCGCGAGTTGTCCCGACAGGCGGAACCGGCAATGGACCACCGCCGCATCATCCCCAAGCATTCGTGTTTTCACCCGGCCCACGGCCAAGCGTGACCGGCTGAAGAAGCTTCTGAGCGCATAGCCATGGGCGCGCTCGATGGCGGCCCGATCCTCCCACCAGATGCCCACCACATTCACAAAATCCGCATCCTCGGCAAAAAGCGCGGCCAAGGCGCCCGCATCCCGCGCCATCCAGGCGGTGGCGAAGGCGGAGGGGATATCTTCTGGATGTTCTGGCAGCATGGTCATCGGACTTGTCCTTTTGGCAGGGTTTTCACATCCAACGTCTTGATTTAGAACGGCGATAGGGCGGCGCGGAAGACCCATGCGCAGGCCCCGACCCGCCGATGCGCCCGCGGACCCTGGCCCATCGATGGGGGAAGAGGCAAGTGGTCCGCCATGCGGGGACAGCGCCCTTGGCCGAGGACAGGCGCTTTATCGTCAGAACGCAGCTCGACAAGCTCGTGCCCGCCACGCGCAAGGCCTGGAAAGTCATGCGCGAAAAGGGCCCCAGCCAGATCCAGTTCTGGTTCATCGCTTTGGCGATCGGTATTGCAGCGGGGACGGCCGCGCTTTTTTTCCGCAAGGGAATCAATGCACTGCAAGAAAGGCTTTACGGCGTTGAAGATGTGCGGGTGCTGCACAGTTTCGCCGAAGGCCTGGCCTGGTATTGGATCCTCCTGATCCCGGCCATTGGCGGTCTGGTGGTGGGGCTGATCCTGCATTGGTTCACGCCGGATGGCCGGGTGCGCTCGGTCGCCGATGTGATCGAAGGCGCCGCGCTGGCCGATGGGCGGGTGGAGCAGAAAGCTGGCCTTGCCTCGGCCCTTGCCTCGATGATCACCCTTGGCTCAGGCGGCCCATCCGGGCGGGAGGGGCCGGTAGTGCATCTCGCCGCCGTCATTTCCTCCCGCGTTTCCGATTGGATCAAAGCCGACGGGATTACAGGCCGGGATCTGCTGGGCTGTGCTGTCGCCGCCGCCGTCTCAGCCTCCTTCAACGCGCCAATTGCAGGCGCGCTTTTTGCGCTGGAGGTGGTGCTCCGCCATTTCGCGGTCCATGCCTTTGCGCCCATCGTGATTGCCTCGGCGGCGGGCACCGTAATTAACCGGCTGGAATTCGGTGATGTGACTGAGTTCATGCTGATGGATGAAGGGACGTTGCAATTCTATGTGGAGCTGCCGGCGTTCCTGATCCTGGGGCTTGTCTCCGGCCTGATTGCTGTCGCCTATATGCGCGCGACCTTCTGGACGGAGGATATGGGCAACCTGATCCAACGCCTGACGGGCCTGCCGCGATGGGTGCGCCCCGCGGTGGCCGGGCTGATCTTGGGCGCCATCGCGATCTGGTTCCCGCATATCATTGGGGTTGGATATGAGACGACCTCCGCCGCGCTGACGGGCGAGCTTTTGCTGCATGAGGCGATAGTTTTCGCGATACTGAAAACGGCTGCGGCGGCCATCACCGTAGGCGGGCGCATGGGGGGCGGCGTGTTCTCTCCGTCGCTGATGATTGGGGCCTTGTCGGGCCTCGCCTTCGGGATCATCGCAACCGGGCTTTTGCCCAATGTCTCCGGCTCCGAGACACTCTATGCGCTCGCCGGCATGGGGGCCGTGGCGGCGGCGGTTCTGGGCGCGCCAATCTCAACCACGCTGATCGTGTTTGAGCTAACCGGGGACTGGCAGACGGGCCTCGCCGTCATGGTCGCGGTGTCGACCTCCACGGCGCTTTCCACCCGTTTGGTTGACCGATCCTTCTTCCTCACCCAATTGGAGCGGCGGAATATCCACCTGGCGGCGGGGCCGCAGGCGTATCTGCTGTCGATGTTCCGGGTGGGCAAGGTCATGCGACCCATGGGGCAAGAGGCTTCCGCCCCCGAAGACGCGCTTTTGACCTTGGTTGATCAGGGCATCTTCACCGACACCCACGCCACTTTGGAACGCGCCTTGCCGATTTTCGAACGCACGGGCCTCGATTTCATTCCCGTCCTGCAATTGTCTCCGGGCGACGGGCCACCTGCAATTGAAGGCGCTTTGTTCCATGTCGATGCCTTGAAAGCCTATAACCGCGCTTTGGCGGCGACGGCGGAAGAAGAGCATAGCTGACATGAGAAACAATTGACGGCAATTGTTCATAGCTGCTGTCTTTTTGCTAGTTCCAAATTTCGTTAAAGTCTCGGAAAATCTTCCGATTTGTCTTGAGGATAGACGTATGTTTGGATTTCTGATTGGGCTGCTGCCGTTCCTCCTGGTTGGTGGGCTGATTGCCGACAGCGACTCCGACGATAATGGCGGGTCGGGAGTTCCACCGGCGGAAGATGATGCTGATCCGGTTCAACTGACAGGCCAAAAGGGCATTTCGGACGACCTGACCGGCACCGACGGCAATGACACCTTGACCGGCAATGCCGAGGAAGGTGACCGGCTTGATGGTGGCGATGGCGACGACATTCTGAACCTTGCCGCGGGCAACACCGGCACCGGTGGGGACGGGGCGGACCTGTTCAACATCTTCCCCGAAGCCGGCGGCGATTCTCCGCAAGAAGACGGCCCGACCATCACAATTACCGATTTCGATCCCTCCGAAGATCGGATCGGTCTGGAAAGCGAATTCAACGCCCCGGGTCTTGTGGGTGCCGAAGTGCTTGAAGATGGCTCTGGCGTTCGTGTCTTCAATTCCGATACGGATGAAACACTTGCGGTTTTGGATGGGCTTGATCCTGAGACCGGCGATCAATTGACCCTTGAGATTGACTCCCAAACCCCCGGCGGGGATCCGACGGTGTCGCAGATTGGAATTGCCGGCATCTCGCAAGGCGGGTCGTCACCCGAAGGGGATGAGGATGAGGCCGCGGGCCGTGTCGACCCGGATTTGGCGGCATTCTTGGCACCGCCCGCTGACACCGATGCGGAGCCCGGTGCCGATCTGACCGACTTCACGCAAGGCGTTGATCAGCTTGTGGTTCAACACGCCGCCGAGACGCCCGAGGATGCGATTTCGCAATTCTCAATGGAGTATGATGAAGAAGAAGGTGTGACAACGGTCCAGCTTGGCGGTGAGGATGTGGCGACGGTGCCGGTTCCCCCGGAGGAGCTGACGGTTGTCTTCACCCATGATGGTGGCGACGACGCTGACGCCGGCCCTCAACCCTATTACGGGCTTGATGGTGGCCTCCTGTCCAACTCGGAGGAAGAGGGTGAAGAGATCGCCGCCGCTGCCGATATTGTCGTCGTTACAACCGGGCTTGCGATCAATCACAACGATTGATCAGGGCCGCGGTCCGTTGATCGGCCATCGCTGACGTGACGCCTATGTCCGGCGCGCCGCTTGCGGGGGCCGGGGCGGAGAGCGTCAGAGCTTCTCCACCGCCACCTGATCTGTATAAAACGCGATGTGGTCCTTGATCCCGGCGGCGGCTTCTTTCGGCGCCTCATAGCTCCAGGCCACGTCGCGCAAGGTCTCAGCGGCGGTTGAGACGGAATAGTAGGTCGCGTCGCCTTTATGGGGGCAATGGCTGGTCTTCTCGGTCTTTTCCAGAAATGCCATGCCGATATCAGCGCGCGGGAAATAGATCACCGGAGGATAGGAACCTTCGGTCAATTCCATCGCTGCCTCGCTTTCGCCGATGATTGCGCCGCCAGCGCGGACCACCCATTTCCCGGACGCTTTGCGAATTGTGATGTAGTCGGCCATGATCTGCCCCCTCCCTCAAGGTACTCTTCTGCTGAACCGGCCCGTCCCAATGGGCGCATATCTGCGCCTGGGCCTATAACGGATTTATGTCAAAGCGGTGCGGTTGCCTGGGCCAGCCAGTCTGCCGCCGCACCATCGAGACGCGGGCCGATGCGGGCCGCGACCTCCTGATGATAGGCATTCAGCCAATCGAGTTCCAGGGCCGAGAGCTGGCCCGTTTGGATCAGCCGCCGGTCAATCGGCGCGTAGGTGAGCGTCTCGAAGTGGAACATCTCTCGCGCATCACCATCGGGTAGCGCGGGCGCCTCGGTCACCACCACCAGGTTTTCGATCCTGATACCGAAGGCACCTTCGCGGTAATAGCCGGGCTCGTTCGACAGGATCATACCGGGTTTGAGCGGCACCTCGCTTGAGCGGGCCAGCCGCTGCGGCCCCTCATGCACACCCAGATAGACCCCCACGCCATGCCCCGTGCCATGGTCGAAATCCCGACCCGCGGCCCAAAGCGGCGCGCGGGCCAGCGCGTCAAGGTCCCGGCCCGCGACGCCTTTGGGGAAGCGCGCGCGATGGATGGCGATCATGCCACGGAGGACTTGGGTGAAGGCCTCCCGCTCCTCCGCGCCGACCTCGCCCACGGGCAAGGTCCGGGTGATATCGGTGGTGCCGTCCTCATATTGCGCGCCGCTGTCGATCAGGAAGAGTTGGCCGGGCAGAAGAGGGGCGTTGGTCTCTTCCGTCACGCGGTAATGGACGATGGCACCATGCGGGCCGGCGCCCGCGATACTGTCGAAACTGATGTCCTTCAGCGCACCAGTTTCGGCGCGAAACCCTTCCAGCGCCTTGGCGCAGTCGATCTCGGTCAGCCCGCCTGGGGGGGCGGCTTCGTCGAACCAATGCAGAAAGCGGGCAACCGCCGCGCCATCGCGGAGATGCGCCTCAGACGTGGCTTTGATCTCGGCAGGCGTCTTGCAAGCTTTCGGGAGCAGGCAGGGGTCATCACCTTTGGCAGTCGCAACATCCGCTTCCGCTAAGGCGGTCTGCGCTGCATAAGGCGCTGATTTCGGATCGAGCCGGATGGGGGCAGGGGCGGCTTTCAGCCGGTCCAGCAGGGCCTCGGGCGGATGAGGTGTGACTGCATCGGGAAGGGTCAGGTCGCCCAGCTTTTCGGGGGCGATGAAGAGGTCGAGCGCCCCGTCTTCATAGAGGATCGCGAAGGCATGGACCAAAGGCGTATGGCTCACATCCCCGCCACGGATGTTGAGGAGCCAGCAGATGCTGTCGGGCTGGGTGATCAGCGCCGCGCCATGTCCGGCCTCGCGCAGATCACCAGCACATTCCGCCAGCTTCTCCTCGGCGCTTTTGCCCGCATAAGTCTCGGGCCAGGCTCGGGCGGGGGCCATGGGCGGCTCCGGTTGGTCGGGCCAGATCGCGTCGACCAGATTGCCTGTGGGGCGGAGCGCGATCTGATGCGGGGTCAGCGCGCCTTCCAGCCGCTCGATCTCGGCGACGGTGTGGAGCCACGGATCGAAGCCCACGGTGCCGCCTTGGGGAAGTTCCTCGATCAGCCAGGTTTCGAGCTTCGTTTCCGGCCAGTCGACAGGTGTGAAGGCCTCCATATCCGACTGCGCACGCACTTGCAGGCGATAGCGGCCATCGACAAACACGCCTGCCTTGTCCGTGAGGGCCGCGCAGAACCCGGCGGAGCCGGTGAAGCCGGTCAGCCAGGACAGGCGCTCATCCCGCGGGGCGACATATTCCCCTTGATGGGCGTCGGCGCGGGGCACGAGGAAGCCAGAGAGGCCGTCGCGCGCCATCTCCTCCCGCAAGGCGGCCAAGCGCGGCGGCCCATCTTCGGGCCGGGTCTTTGCGCTGAAGGATTGGAACCCGGATACCATCAGGAGGCTTTCCTGAGGCCCATGACGCGTGCCCGCGCCCTGGGGTCAGCATCAAAGAGGCTGGCCAATTGCTCAGTCATCGCGCCCGCCAATTGCTCCACATCCGTGATCGTCACGGCCCGGTCGTAGTACCGCGTCACGTCATGGCCGATGCCGATCGCCAGAAGCTCCACCGCTTTGCGTTTCTCCACCATGGAAATCACGTCGCGCAGGTGTTTCTCTAGGTAATTCGCGGGGTTAACGGACAAAGTTGAGTCGTCCACCGGCGCCCCGTCCGAGATCACCATCAGGATTTTCCGCGCCTCGGGGCGGCCCGCCATGCGCCGATGCGCCCATTCCAGCGCCTCGCCATCGATATTCTCCTTGAGCAGCCCCTCTTTCATCATCAGGCCCAGATTGTCCCGGGTTCGGCGCATGGGCGCGTCGGCCTTCTTGTAGATGATGTGGCGGAGGTCATTCAGCCGCCCAGGCTG
>JANQNZ010000135.1 GCA_028279315.1 Rhodophyticola sp.
GCGCGGTCAGATCACCCATCGCCTCCCGCCCGATTTCGGCCACGCCCGCCTTCTTGAGCGCATCTTCGATCTCGACCCGCGACGGCGGATCGTCATAGATCGCGGCGGCGTAAGCCTTGCCGTGACCCTCAAAGAGCTTCCGAAGCGCGGAGCGGGCGGCGAGTTGCTTGGCCGTCACGATGATCTGAGCGTCACCGGGCTGCCATTCTTCCAGAGCCGCTGTGATCGTGGGCGCCAGGCCATCGGCGGCCTCCTCCACAAAGACGGCACGGGGGCCGGGAAAGAAGCCTTGCGCCTTGATCGCGTCCAGAAGGGCGGCGGGGTCTGACCGAAGTTCGCCCGCGGGCAGGCGGGTCAAGCGCATCTCCGCATCGGCCTCTGGCCCAAGCAGGTTCTCCAAGACCTCCTGCCGCTTCAGAGCGACCCGCATCGCATCGGCGCCATGGATCAAAAGCCCCGCAGCCTCAGGATCGGGCCGCGCGAAATAGGCATTGGCGTCCCGTGTCGAAAGCTTCACGACCAGCGCCCGGCGCTCGACAGAAGATTGGCCACGATCTGATCGGCCAGGGCGACCATCAGCCGTTCCTCCGCATCCCGCTCCGCCGCTGCGGTTGCGATGGTGGAGCCGGTGGTGGAATAGGCCGCGAAGGTTTGAACCTGGCCTGCATGGACCTGCACATCGCTGCCCGCCTCGGTCACGCGGAAGCGGGTGACGCCGGTCAGGTTGATCCGGGTGATGTCGTTTGACCCGGTGATCGCAATGCCGCGTTCATCGATCTCGGTATCGAAGGTCAGCGCATAGCGCGGGGCGCTGCTGCGGCCCAACCGATCCTCCAGCCGGGCGACCAGCAGGAAATCGGTCCGCGTCTCGGGCGGCTCCACCAGGACCTGGCCGCGCAGCACGTCACCCGCGCCGCCCGGCGCATAAACCGGCGTAAACCCGCAGGCCGCAAGCGGCAGGGCGGAGAGAAGGGTCAGACAGGTGCGGCGGCTAAATGACGACATTGACGATACGACCCGGCACGACGATGAGCTTTTTCGGCGCCCCGCCTTGCAGGGCCTTTTGCACAGCGTCATCCGCAAGCGCGCGCTTTTCAACCTCTTCCTTCGGCAAATCTTTGGCCACCACGATCTCGGACCGGCGTTTGCCGTTGATCTGGATCGGCAAGGTGACGGTGTCATCGACCAGCATCGCCTCATCGGCCTCAGGCCAGGGGGCCTCAGCAATCAGCCCGTCGCCGCCCTGATGGGCCCAGATATCCTCAGCCAGATGCGGGGTCATGGGAGACATGAGCTGCGCCAGACCCATGATCGCCTCACGCTGCGCTGTATGGCTGGCCTTGGATTTGGTCAGCGTGTTGGTGAAGGCGTAAAGCTTCGCGATGGCCGCGTTGAAGCCGAAGCTTTCGATGCCCATGGTCACGTCATGGATTGTCCGGTGCAGGGCGCGGCGCAGGTCTTCATCGTCCTCGCCCTTTGCGCCCGGGTCCATCTCCCCAATCCGGTCGCAGAGCATCCAGACGCGGGAGAGATGTTTGAATGCCGCCTCGGCCCCCGCAGCAGTCCATTCCACGTCGCGTTCCGGGGGTGAGTCGCTCAAGACAAACCAGCGCGCGGTATCAGCGCCGTATTGGTCAATGATCGCGACCGGATCGACGACGTTCTTCTTCGATTTCGACATCTTGGCGGAGGGGATGATCTCCACTTCTTCTCCCGTCGCGCCCAAACGCGCACCCGATTCGGTGATCTCCACATCCTCGGGGAAGTGATAGACCGGGCGGCCTTTCTCATCCCGGGTGACATAGATCGCGTGGGTCACCATGCCTTGGGTGAAGAGCGCGTCGAAGGGTTCTTTCGCGCTCTCCGGCAGATGGCCGCAGATATGCATCGCGCGGGCAAAGAAGCGGGAATAGAGCAGGTGCAGAATCGCGTGTTCGATCCCGCCGATATACTGGTCTACATTCATCCAATAATCGGCATCGGCCCGGTCTGTCGGCGTCTCGGCCCGGGGCGCGGTGAAGCGGGCGAAATACCAGGACGAATCCACGAAGGTATCCATCGTGTCGGTTTCGCGAAGGGCCGCGCCGCCGCATTTCGGGCAGGTCGTCTGCCGCCAGGTCGGGTGCCGGTCAAGCGGGTTACCGGGGATCGACAGGTCCACGTCGCGGGGCAGCTCGATGGGCAGGTTCTCTTTCTTCTCCGGGACCACACCGCAGGTCTCGCAATGCACCACCGGGATCGGCGCCCCCCAATAGCGCTGCCGCGACAGGCCCCAATCGCGCAGGCGATATTGCACGGTGCCTTGGCCCACGCCCGCCGCTTCGCAATGGGCAATGGCGAGGTCAATCGCCTCTTGGCAGGTCATGATCTCGGGGCCGTCGAGTGCGCGAACATAGCGCACGCGCTCGGTTTTGGGCGGCACAAAGGCTTCATCTTCGACCAAAGCGCCACTGTCTTCCGGCACAAAGACATCCACCACGTTCAGCCCGTATTTCCGGGCAAATTCCAGGTCGCGCTGGTCATGGGCCGGGCAGCCATAGATCGCGCCGGTGCCGTAATCCATCAGCACAAAATTGGCGATGAAAAGCGGCAGGGGTTTGTCTGGCTGGAATGGGTTTGTGACGGTGATGCCGGTGTCGAAGCCTTTCTTCTCAGCCTTCTCAACCGCCTCTTCCGAGGTGCCCACGCGGCGGCATTCGGCGCAGAACGCGGCCACATCTGTGCGCTCTGCCTCCAAGGCTTTGGCGAGCGGGTGATCGGCGGAGATGGCCGCGAAGGTGGCCCCCAAAAAGGTGTCGGGGCGCGTGGTGTACATCTCCAACGCCTCGAACCCGTCGGGCGCGCCTTGGGTTTCGAATTGGAAGGTCAGGCCTCGGGATTTGCCGATCCAGTTGGCCTGCATCAGCTTAACCTTGTCGGGCCAGTTGTCGAGCCCGTCGAGCGCCTCCAACAGTTCCTCAGAGAAATCGCTGATCTTGAAGAACCATTGCGTCAGCTCGCGCCGTTCCACCTCTGCGCCAGATCGCCAGCCCTTGCCGTCGATCACCTGTTCATTGGCGAGCACGGTCATATCCACCGGGTCCCAGTTGACGACGGCGTTCTTGCGGTCAATCAGGCCAGCTTCCAGGAAATCCAGGAACAGCGCCTGCTGCTGGCCATAATATTCAGGATCACAGGTCGCGAACTCCCGCGACCAATCGATGGACAGGCCGAGCGGCTTCATCTGCTCGCGCATGATCGCGATGTTCTCATAGGTCCAATCGGCGGGGTGCCCGCCCGAGGCCATGGCGGCGTTTTCCGCTGGCATCCCGAAAGCATCCCAGCCCATCGGATGCAGCACATTATGGCCCGTCGCAATCTTATAGCGCGCGATCACATCGCCCATCGTGTAGTTGCGCACATGGCCGATATGGATGCGCCCCGAGGGGTAGGGGAACATCTCTAGCACGTAGTATTTCGGCTTCCCGCCTTCGCGTGTGGCGCGGAAGGTCTGGGCCTTTTCCCAGGCGTCTTGCCATTTCGGTTCCAGCTTGGCGGGCTGATAACGGGACATCGGAACTTCCTTTGAGATCAAACGCAAAACGCCGGGCGAGAAGGGCCCGGCGGTTTCTTAGGGTTAGGGACAGGCGGGGTCCAGAGGGCTAAAGATCCGCCTCCCTGATCCGTAGCTGGCGGGCGCGGGTCAGAATGGCGTCTTCGATCTGGCGCGCGGTCTCGCGGCTGACGGGGCCGCCACGGCTTTGCAAGGCCACCCGCAGGCTGCGCGCCTCCAGGGCGGGGTCCGTGACATAGACCGTCGCGCGATATGACCGGCCAGCGCCCGGCGGCGTGCCGTAGCCAAAGACAATCACGCCCGAGAACGGGTCGGCGGCTTCGATCGGCATGAAATCGAGAATCTCTAGGGACGCGTTCCAAAGATAGCGGTTCACCTCAACCGTGACATTTGGGTCGCGCTGATTCTGAAAGAGATCGGCAAAGGTACGGCGATTGGGGTCGGGCAGCGCGCCCGCGCGGATCAGCTGTTCCCGCGTTTCGGCACTCATCTCGTTTTCGAAGACGTTGCCGCCGCCACCGCCGCCGCCAAAAAGCCCGCCGCCGAACAGCCCACCGCCACGGCCGCAGGAGGCAAGCATAAGGATAAGGAATAGACCGCAGAGAACCCGCGCAGCACCCGAAAATCTCATGCTCTGTTGCCCCTATCCCGCCAGAACCTAAGTGCTTCGTATCTTAGGCCCCATTGCGCGGCAAGAGACTTCGCGCCGATCCACTCTGCCAGACTGTGGCAACTCTGCACCATGCGTCGGGCAAGATCGGGACATCTCTTTGGCATTCCTTGCAATTCAACCCCCGAAGAGAGAGAGAGGGGCATACTCAATTCGGAATTCCCCGTGTTGAGGTGCACCTTCTTAATGAATACGAGGGAAAAACCATGAAAAAGGTTCTCTTCGCTACCACGGCACTTGTTGCCACGGCTGGCGTTGCCTCCGCGGACGTGACCCTGTCGGGTGCGGCTGAAATGGGTATCTTCGGTGGCGATAGCATCGAAACCCAGTTCTTCACCGACATCGACGTCACCTTCACCATGTCGGGCACAACCGACAACGGTCTGACCTTCGGTGCGTCGGTCGACCTGGACGAAGGCGGCGACGGTTCGGACGCGTCGGACGACAACACCGAAGACGGTGGCGCAACCATCTTCATCTCGGGCAACTTCGGCACGATCACCATGGGTGACACCGACGGTGCTCTGGACTGGGCGATGCAGGAAGCCGCTGTTGGCAACGCAGGTTCCATCAACGACGATGAAACCGGCCACGGTGGTTATCTTGGCTCTTACGGTGACGGCGCCTATGACGGCCAGATCCTGCGCTACGACAACACCTTCGGTGACTTCGGCGTTGCGATCTCGGTTGAGCAAGACGAAACCGGCGTTCGTGACACGGGTTATGGCATCGGCTTCACCTACAGCCTCGACATTGCAAGTGGCAGCGTGACGCTTGGTGCTGGTTACCAGCGCATCGACGCAGCCAACTTCAACCCGGGCAACACGAACCCGTTCACCGGTCAGGACCTTGACGGCGAATACGACATCATTGGTGTCAGCGCCGCAGCGACCTTCGACAACGGTCTGTCGGTTGGCCTCGCCTACACCGACTTCCAGTCGAACGAAGGTGACGACGAGTACACCCACATTGGTCTGGGTGTCGGTTACACCATCGATGCGTTCACCGTGTCGGCCAACTGGGGCCGCTGGGATATCGATCCCGACTTCGGCGTCGCTGACGAAGAGATCACCGGTTACGGCTTGGCCGCGGCCTATGATCTCGGCGGTGGTCTGGCGATCCACGCTGGCTACGGTTCCGCAGAAAACAACTCCGGCTTCGAGACCGACTCGTTCTCGCTCGGTGTTGCAATGTCCTTCTAATCCGCAAGGATTATTTGGTTAGGGAAGAGCGGGCCTTGCGCCCGCTCTTTTCTTTTTGCAGATCATGGGCCCATGGCCCTTGCGGATATCACTCACGCCATCGCCGATGCCGAGGAAAAGGCCGGTCGTAGGCCCGGCTCAGTCAAGCTGATCGCGGTCTCCAAAGTCCAGCCCGAGGATCGCGTGACCGGAGTTCTGGACGAAGGCCACCGGCTTTTTGGCGAAAACCGCGTGCAGGAGGCGGCGAGCCGCTGGCCATCCCTGCAAACCCGCTATACCGACATCTCCCTCCACCTCATTGGTCCGCTCCAAACTAATAAGGCGCGGCAAGCGGTGGAGATGTTCGACGCGATCCACACGCTCGACCGGCCCAAACTGGCCCGCCGCCTGGCCGATCTCGCGCAGGAGCGTGGCGCGTGCCCCGAATTACTGATCCAGGTGAATACCGGGGAGGAGCCGCAGAAGGCAGGCGTCCTCCCCTCCGACGCCGACGCTTTTGTGGCGGAGGCGCGGGCGCTTGACCTTCCGGTCACCGGGCTCATGTGCATTCCGCCGATTGATGAGGAGCCAAGCCTCCATTTCGCGCTTCTGGCAAAGATCGCAGAGCGGACCGGACTCACGGAACTCAGCATGGGCATGAGCGCTGATTTCGAACGCGCCATTGCTTTCGGCGCCACTTATGTACGTGTCGGCTCCGCGATTTTTGGGGCGCGGGTGCAGCCTCAGGGTTGATTGCCCCGCATATCCGCCGCAGCCTTCACATGCCGAAGACCGATTCATTGTCAAAGAGGGATATGTCTCATGACGCGTCTTGCCGCTGTCTGTCTTGCCTTTGTCTTGAGTGCCACAGCCGCTTGGGCCGAGTTCCGCATCTCATTTGAATGGGGCGACATTCCGCTCTGCAACACGGGCCGCCCCAACACCGTCGATAACCCAGCTTTCCGCGTCCAAGGCGTGCCGACCGGAACCGAGACCATCGAGTTCCGCCTCATCGACCTGGACGTGCCGTCTTATGACCATGGCGGCGCCCGGCTGCGCATGGGGCAGGATGGGACCGTGCCCTCGGGCCTCTTCACGTATCGCAGCCCTTGCCCGCCGGGAGAGGTCCACACTTATGAATGGCGCGCGACAGCCCAAGGTGGCGGGCAAGTCTTGGGCACAGCCGCTGCGCAGCGGCGCTACCCCGAGTAAGGTTGGTCCGCGACGATCAGCCGAGTGCCAGGGGCGGCCCGCGCTGCGATCCAACGTAGATTGTCCCGCGCGAGCGCAATGCAGCCCTCGGTCGGATAGCCTGGGCGCCGCCATTGATGGAGGAAGATGGCAGAGCCCGTGCCGGGCTTGGCCCGTGGCCAGTTCCAATCGGTGAGCAGGATCAGATCGTAAAGCGGATCGGCCCGGGCCAGGCGCTCATAGCTTGGCCCATAGGGTGCCCGGACCATCAGGTTGTAATGGGCGTCGGTCGGATCGTCGGACCAGAGATCGCGGGGGCCGATTGGCATCGCCCAAGGGGCAGGCCGCGCTGTGCGGTCGGGGCGGTAGAGGCAGCCGGTGATCCGGTGGATGCCAATGGGCGTCGCGCCATCCCCTTCGCGTTTCCGGGTCGAGAGCCCACTGCGCCCAATTGTGCACGGAATCACCCGCCCGAGATAGCGGAGCCCGATGGGTGTCAGCACCAGATCGTCAGGTGTCACAAGAGATGCCCGGACTTTTTGGCTTTTGTGGCCAGGTAATGGGCGTTGTGGCGATTGGTGCCGGTGATGAG
>JANQNZ010000091.1 GCA_028279315.1 Rhodophyticola sp.
CCTCCGCCGCGCGAATCGCCACCATCTGCGCGGCGAAATTCCACTCATAGACCGCGCTTGCGGCATCGAACCCCTCATAACACTGCAACCGGATCAGCCGCCGGCCCAGGCTCGCGGCCAGCGCTTTGGCGATCTCCGTCTTACCCGTCCCCGCCTCACCTTCCAGAAACAAAGGCCGCCCCAATTTCAGCGCCAGAAACACCACCGTGGCCAGCGCCCGCCCGCACACATAGCGCTCGGCGGCCAGCGCCTCTTGCACCGCATCGATGGATTTCATGGGGTCTGCCTCCTTGATCCTCCATCAAGGCGGGCACAATACCCCGGGTCAACCCCCGGACGGCGCCAATTCGGAAACAATCATGGTCAGCCGTTGCGGCTTTTCCCCCTTCTCGGCCTGGTCTAGGATTTGGTATCTTTGGAACTGCGGAAAGGCCGCGTAGATGACCTTGCACCTTGTTCGCTTAACGCATGGTCGAGCCTTTCGGCGCGTAATGAGAAGGTATAGCTGCCATGACCGCGGATCGCGTAATGAGTAATGAGTTTTCCAACCGCCGGGACTGGCTTCGGCATCTGAGCGAGATTGGCCGGATGCATGGCTTCTTCGAACGCCTCGGGCGCCGGCATTCCGCACTTTATGTGCAAGAGGGCGAAACGCTCATCGTCAGCTTCGATGAGGCAACACGCGTCTATTCCCGCACGCCCGACGGGCTGCCTGTGGGGTTTGACGCGGTGCGGAGCCGTGAATGGTCCCTCCTCAATATCATGGGATCGGGGCAATCCTGGTTCCGCGATCCGGAGCTTTATCGGTTCTTCGACCGCCTGATCGACGAGGACTTCTTCGAAAGCTTCGACCGGGTTCTGTTTCTGGGCTGTGGCCCCATGTGCGGCTATGCAGCCGCTGCTTATTCCGTCGCCGCCCCAGGCGCGCATGTTTTGGCCCTCAGCCCTGCCGCCACGCTCGATCGCGCCGATGCGCCATTTGAACTCCGCTACCGCGCCGCGCGCCGGTTGAATTTCACCGACCGCTACGGCTATGCGCCCTTCATGTTGGAAGGTGCGGCCAAGGCGACGGTGATCTATGACCCGTTTGAGGTGCTAGACGCCGCCCATGCGGCGCAGTTCCGCGCACCGAACGTGACACGCATCCCCTTCCGGTGGGGTGGGCCCAATCTGCAAGCCTTCTTTGATCGTCACGGCGCGCTTCTGGACCGGTTGGCGCTGGTGACGCTCCGTGGGCGGCTGACCCCACTGCGTTTCGCCCAATTGACGCGGAACGCCCGACGGACCGATGCAATCTATCTCGATCGGGTTGTGAAGCGAGCTTTGGATCGGGGCCGCACGGGCCTTGCCCGCCGCGCCGCGACCAAAGCGGCAGACCTGACGGGTGATCCGAGGTTCGCCGCCCATCTTGAGGCGCTGGACGGGCTCTGACCGCACCTTGCGTTTGACTTACATCGCCTATTCGCCGCCTCTCCCTTCGGTCGAACGCGAACAGCGATCCGTCTTCACTGAGAAAAAACGCAACGTGCCTTAGAGTCCCCCGGCGTCCTTCAGAAACGCCACCACCTCGGCGACCCCGCGTCCCTCACGCAAACCCGCCATCACAAAGGGCCGCCCATCCCGCGCGGCGCGCGCATCCGCCTCTAGTTGCACAGGGTCGACCCCGACATGTGGCGCCAAGTCGGTCTTGTTCACGATCAAAAGGTCTGACCGCGTGACCCCCGGCCCTTTCTTGCGCGGAATATCCTGCCCTGCCGCCGTGTCGATCACATAAAGCGTCAAATCCGCCAGTTCCGGGCTGAAGGTCGCCGCAAGATTGTCGCCGCCGGATTCAATGAAAATCACATCGAGATCCGGAAGGTCCGCGCGAAACGCTGCCACGGCGGCCAGATTGATCGAGGCATCTTCGCGGATCGCAGTATGCGGGCACCCTCCGGTCTCAACCCCTTTGATCCGGTCGGCAGGCAGCACTTGGGCGCGGAGCAGATACTCCGCATCCTCCGCCGTGTAGATATCGTTGGTGATCACGGCGACGGAATACGCCTCGGCCATGGCGCGGCACAGCTGCTCGGTCAACGTCGTCTTGCCCGCCCCAACCGGCCCGCCAATTCCCACCCGCAATGGTCCGTTCACGCCCGCCATATCCGCTCCATTTCCCTGTCTTTGCTTCTCAAATACTCCAGGGAGCGCGAGGGACTGGTCCCTCGCTGCCCCTTCGTCTCAACTGCGAAAAAGCCGGACCTCTTGTACCTCATGGGCCATCGCGGCGAGGTCGGACCCAAAGGCGCCGCCGCCGAGATCAGAGAGCGCCGCACCCGCCGCCTCATCCGCGACGGCCAAGATCACCGGTTGCAACCGCCTGAGCACCCCCTGCCCTGCGGCCTGCCCGAGCGGAATAAACCGCACACCGGCTGAGATCAGATTGCCCGCAAAATGTTGGAGATACTGCGCCGACACAACCTCCGGCGACAGAGACAGCCGCGCCGCGGCGGCCCCGACAGCGACGGGATAAGGCAGCGCAGGC
>JANQNZ010000137.1 GCA_028279315.1 Rhodophyticola sp.
GCATTACAAGGACGGCGATGACAGCGGGCTTGAAGGCTATTCCGACAAAGCGTTGGCCCGGGTCTGGAAGGCGCAGCGGTTCAGTTGGTGGATGACCAATCTACTCCACAAGTTCCCAGAAACGGGCGACTTCGGAGCGCGGATGCAGCAGACGGATATCGAGTATTTGATGTCGTCGCGCGCCGCGCAGGTCTCGCTCGCGGAGAACTATGTGGGGCTGCCGTTTTAGGGGGAGTTAGGGCCGGTTGAGATGGGGCTTTGGCCCATAGCGAGACAGGAGCCGGGCATCGACAGGCCGGGGACTGGCGATCCTGACGATATTCGACAGCGCTTTATCCTGGCCAAATCCGCGCTCGCTCAATTCTCAGCGCCAAGCTTAACCAAATCGCGAGGCCGCGGGACGGCCTGGCGATGCCCGGCGCCTTCGGCGCACTATTCGGGCAGGGGATGTAGAAAGGCGGTGGTTCAGCGGATGCAGGGCCTAACGCGGCCCTGCGAGTTTACGTAGCGACGAACGCCCTTCACTCAATCGCGCCAACCTCCCGGTAATACCGCGCCGCACCAGGATGAAGCTGCATCGGCCCCAACTGCTGCACCGCGTAATCGATGGACAAAGCCCGCGCCCAAGGCGCGTCCGAGGTCACCTGTTCCAGGTTCTCCCAAAACGCTTGGGTGATCCTATAAACCGTGTCCTCGTCGATATCGCCGCGTACCGCGATCCCCACGGCGGTGTCATGGGAGGTCACGGGCGCGTCATTCATCTGGTTTTGATAGGCGCCCGGGGCGATCTCTCCCAGGCTCCGGAACCGGCCTAGGAACTCGTCTACCGCTTCCCCTTCGGTGCTGTCAGGCTGAATGAAGCGGATTTCTTCGGTCTCGGTGATCTGGATGAATTGCTGGCAAGGCGAGAGGCAGCCATTCACATACATGTCGATATTGCCATCCAGGAACGCCTGGAACCCGGTCTGCCAATTGGCGCTGATCGCCTCATAATCCTCACCCGCGACCAGGCCGGTTGTGGCCTCGATCCAACCGCGCGCGGTGGAATAGGCGCCACCGCCTTGGGGCCCGATGAAGACGGTTGCGCCTTCGATATCGTCCAAGACCTGGATGTCGCTGTCGTTCCGCACGGCGTAGTGGTAGTTGCCATAGGGGAACCACATCAAAAGCGCGGTGTTCTGGGCCGCCTCGGGCGCGTCCGCCTCGTTCTGATACATCGCCCGGCCACCTTGCATCAGTTGATAGATGACCGGCGAGGTCATCGAGAAATCCAGGTTGCCGCGGCCCACTTCCAACTGGTGCAGCGTGGCCGCGCCGCCACCGGCCACCTCGATGGTGATATCGTCCAGATTGCCGCTGACGATATTGGCAAAGGTCGCCATGGTGATCGCCTGGCCAAGGCTGGGCGCGATGGTGGCCATGCGCAGGGTCTGGTCCTGGGCCAAAGCGGGGGCTGCGGCCAGAATTGCGGCCAATGCGGTACCTTTCAACAGATGGGACATTCTTCCTCCTCCTAAGGATGCGTGGATGTGTCGATGACGGGCGTTGGCGCCTCTTCTTTCGTGGTTAACCGGTGATAAATGATGAGCGCGATCCCAAGCCCTGCCGCCGGTCCGGCGACAAAAGCGTTGGGGACAAGAAGTGCAAATCCGGCGGCGCCGCGCAAGACGCGTTCGACCGGGGTGAGCCGACCCACTTCTTGCCCCGCCAAGGCCGAGGTCAAAAGCCAAAGCGCCAGCGCAAAGGCGGCGATGATCCAGAAGAAGGCGGCCCAGGAAATCTGAGCATGGTCCAGCATCGCGCGGGAATTTGCGGCCTCACCCCCGAACCACTCGAAAAGTACCTGAAGTTTGTAAAGCATCGCCGGGTGGTAGACGAAGACAAAGGGGATCAGGAACCCGGCAATCCCGATCTTCGCCGCGGCAAACCCGGTCCTTAGCGGATCGGCCTGGGCAATGGGGGCAGCGGCAAAGGCCGCCAGTGCCACGGGTGGGGTGACCGTCGACATGACCGCGAAGAAGACAACGAAAAGGTGGAGGGTGAGCGTCGGGATGCCCACCGCCTCGATCCCCGAACTCAGCGCAATCACGATGATGAAATAGGTGGCCCCGGGCGGCAGCCCCATGCCCAAGACGATGGACCCCAAGGCGACCACAATCAGCACGCTGAAAAGCGGGCCCGAAGCCAGTTCTGCTAGAAGAAGTGAGAGGCGCCCGGCAAAGCCGGAGATTTGGATCAGCCCCACAATCAGGCCGATCGCGGCAACGATGGCCACAATCGAGGCCGCCATGCGCCCCGCAGAGACAAAGGCGCGCCAAAGCTTCTGGCGGGAGCGGAAGTCTGGGAACAGCACCAAGGCCGCGCCGAGCGCCGCGATGAAGCCGTAGAAGCCCGCTTTCGGCACCGAGGGCTGGATGAAGAGGAAGGTCGACAGCACCCCAAGCGGTATGATGAAGACCAGGCATTGCCAGCGTTCAGTTGCGGTCAGGGCTGGGCGCGCCTCGGCCGGCAGGATGCCGATGCCCAACCGACGCGCCTCAAAATAGACCGAGAGGAAGGTGCCGAGGTAATAGAAAAGCGCAGGCAGGATCGCGGCCACCACGATATAGCGGTATTCAAGCCCGATTTGGCCTGCCACGAAGAAGGCCACCACGCCCATGACCGGCGGCATGACTTGGCCTCCGGTCGAGGCCGCGGCTTCCACGGCGCCCGCGAAATGCGGTTTGAAGCCCGCGCGTTTGATCACCGGGATGGTCATGGTGCCGGTGGAAACCACATTTGACACCGCCGCCCCCGACAGAGTGCCGAAAAGGGCCGAGCTTGCGATGGCCGAATGCGCGGCGCCGCCGATGAACCCGCCGGTCAGCCGGTTGGCGATTTTCATGAGCAAATCGCCCGCGCCGGACGCCATCAAGACCGCGCCAAAGACGATGAAGATCAGCACATTGCCCGACACGACTTGGAGCGGCTGGCCAAACAGCCCGCCCGTCTGCGCCCAGAAGTTTTGCACCATCGCCAAAAGGTTCTGCTGAAACGTCGCTTCGGAGCCCGCCAGGATGCCGGCCCAGTCGGGCAACAGGCCACGGGTGAAGAAATAGACCACCCAGAACAGGCAGAAGAGCGCGATGAAGCCGCCGAAGAGCCGCCAGGTGAGGTAAAGCGTGATTGCTGTCGCGAGCGGGAAAAGCCAGAAATCAATGGGATCAGCAGAGGGAAGAAGGCCTGCATCCGTCGCAAAAATCTTCGCGATCCAAACCCCGAAACAAAGCGCGGCCAGGACCGCCATAACCCGGTGCATCCAGCGTAGCCAGCCCGAAGCGGGCAGGGTCAGAAGGGAGATCACAATGGCGAAGGTGATCGGCAGGCCCAGGATCAACCCCGTCGGGCGCAGGAAGCCGCGTTCGAAGGCGCGGAAACTGCCGCCCAACCAATGCTCCTGCATGGCCGTCCGCTGCGCGCGGCGGGCCAGGTCGTCCCAGCCTTCCGTGGTGGCGGCCACAAACCAGCGGACAAAATCCGAGGCCGGGCCGCTGGCTGCATAGATCAGGATTATGAGCGCGAAAGAGACCGCCAGCAGGTTGGCCAGCCGCTGATCGAGCGACGGCGGCGGCGCTTGGGGCTTGGGCTCAGCCATCCCGCTCTGCCTCCGCGTCATCCGCGACATAGACCTGCGCCGCTGGCCCGCGATATTTCTCGGTCAGCTCCGCCAGCACCTCCGAGCCATCGACCAGGAAGGGCAGAATGCCCCGCCGCAAACTCTTCCCCCGCATCGCCGCGATATCGGCTTCAGACCGTGTCACCCGTTGCGACATCCGAAGGCCCCATTCGGCCAGATACCCGTAAAGCCGGTCGATCTCAGCCTCATGACCAGGCGCTTTGGCCAGATCGTGGAACTCTTCGGGGTCGGTCTGCAAATCGAACAGCATGGGCCGGAAGCCGCCTTCGGCATGGATCAGCTTCCAACGCCCGTCGAACACCATGAAGAGCCGCGCATCACGGCTGTGAGAGACAAGCGAGGTCGCGAAGGGGCGGACGGAATAGTCGTATTCGCTGATCACGAAACGCCGCCATTCCGGTGTTTCGCCATGCAGCCAAGGCAGAAGCGAGCGGCCCTCAATGATGTGGTCTGGCACCTCAGCGCCGGCGACCTCGACAAATGTGGCGGCCAAATCGATGGATTCGACCAGTGCGTCGCAGGTGGTCCCGCGCGCGGCATCCGCCTCGGGTCTGGGGTCATACACGATGAGCGGGATTTTCACCGACGGGTCGTGGAACAGGTCCTTCTCCCCCATCCAATGATCGCCCAGATAATCGCCATGGTCGGAGGTGAGGACAATCATCGTGTTGGCCATCCGCCCAGTGGCCTCCAGATGATCCAGAAGCAGCCCAAGCTGGTCGTCACATTGCTTGATCAGCCCCATATAGGCGGGGATGACCTTCTGCCGGACCTCATCTTTCTGGAACGCCTCGGCGACCTTTCCGTCGAGGAAGGCTTTGAAAACCGGATGCGGGTCTTCCCATTCCACCTCATGCCTTGTGGGCGCGGGCACATGGTTGGCGCCGAACATGTCGTGGTAAGGCGCGGGCACGATATACGGCCAATGCGGCTTGATATAGCTGACATGGGCGCACCAGGGGGTGTCGGCCTGGTCGATAAACGCCATCGCCTCGCGGGTCAGCCAAGGCGTCTCGCTGTCCTCCTCGCGGATATTGGCGGGCTTGTCGGCGTTCCGGAACATCCAGCCAGAGGCGATCTTGCCATCCTCAACCCCAGCATTGGCGTAATCGGCCCAAGGGTTTTCGCCTTCGTAACCCTTTGATTTCAAATATTCATTATAGGGCGAGCGGTTTTCGTCATAAAACCCGTCCGGCCCTTGCCCCCACAACCCATCATCGCGCGCCCATGTATCGAACCCGCATTCCGCCTGACGCGCGCCGATCACGCTGTCGGTCTCCAACCCCAAACGCGCCATGCCCTCTTTGTCCGCGCGCATATGGGTTTTGCCGATCAACCAGCACTCCATCCCCGCGGCGCGCAGATGATCCCCCAAGGTCATCTCGCCCACGCGCAGCGGATAGCCGTTCCACTGCGCCCCGTGAGAGGACGGGTAGCGCCCGGTATAGAAGCTCATTCGGGAGGAGCCGCAGATCGGTGATTGGCAATAGGCGTTCGTAAACCGCACGCCCCGCGCCGCGACCCGGTCGAAATTGGGGGTGTGGAGATGGGGGTGACCGGCGCAGCTCAAATAATCGAACCGCAATTGGTCATACATGATGAACAGGATGTTCACCCCGATCCCTCCCCTCTCGTCAGGTGTCAAACGCACCGTCTTGGGATTGAACGTAAAGCATCTTTTCGCGGTGCGGCAGGGTGAATCTGCGATTGGCCGGGTAAAGAGGCTGAGATCGCGACCGATCGGTCAACGCGGCTGTTTCGCGGGCCCAATCGACGCAGCTTCTTGTCTTTTTGGGCCCAACCCCGCATGACTCCGGTCTTATCGCAACTTGCCGCGCCCAATTGCCATGGCCGTTATCTCTGAACACCACATCTTCCTGCCAGAGGACGCCTCGGTCGGGTTGCAGACCCGGCTGAAGGAGACGATCACGCGGGCGATTTGGGATGGGCGGTTTTCGCCTGGCGACAGGTTGCCCGCGACGCGGGCCTTGGCGAAACATCTGGGCATCTCGCGGATTACCGTCAGCTTGGCTTATGACAGCCTGGTCGCCACGGGTTACATCGTGACCCGCGCGCGAAGCGGGTATTTCGTGGCGCCCGAGGCGCCGAACCGCCGGGATACGGTGGGCACCGTCAACGCCGATGAAGGGACCGGGCTGGATTGGTCCGCCCGACTTGGGCCGGTGCCACCCGCGCTTGGACGCCAGGCCAAAGCCGCCGATTGGCGGAGCTACACCTATCCGTTTGTGTTCGGAGAGCCTGATTTGGCCCGCTTCCCCATCGACGATTGGCGTGATTGTGTGCGCCAGGCCCTGGGGAAACGGCATTTCGAATGTGTGGCAGATGACGCCGCCGACCGGGACGATCCGTTTCTGGTCGAACAGATTGTGCACCGCAGCGTCTCGGGCCGCGGGATCGTGGCGGAGACGCAGGAGGTTCTGGTCACAAGCGGCGCGCAAAACGCGCTGTGGCTGACCGCCTCAACGCTTCTTCAAGGGCGCGGGCGATTGCGGGTCGCTATTGAGGAGCCGGGCTATCCCGAATTGCGCCACCTTCTCCAGCATTTGGGGGCTGAGACGGTGCCGGTTCCGGTCGATGCCGAAGGCCTTGTGATCGACGCGCTGCCTGAGGGAATTGAGGCGGTGTTTGTGACGCCGAGCCATCAGGCGCCGACGGGCGCCACCATGTCGATGGACCGCCGCCGGGCGCTTCTGGCCCGCGCGGAGGTAGAGGATTTTGTAATTGTCGAGGACGACTACGACTATGAGATGAGCTATCAGACCCCAAGCCTGCCGGCGCTCAAATCCCTCGATGACCGGGGCCGGGTGGTGTATGTAGGCAGCTTTTCCAAATCGATCTTTCCGGGGCTGCGGCTGGGTTATCTGACGGCCGATGCTGGCTTTGTGCGCCATGCCCGGGCCGCGCGCACCATGGTCGACCGGCACCCGCCGGGCCTGACGCAGCGGACGGTGGCTTATTTCCTGTCCGCCGGCCACTACAACGCCCATGCCCGGCGGATGCGGACCCGGATGGCGCGGCGGCATCAGATCTTGCGGGCCGCGCTGGCGGGGCAGGGGTTGGCGGATGGGTTGCCCGAGGCGACAGGCGGCGCGACCCTGTGGTTCGAGGGGCCGGAGCGTCTTGATGCGGTGGCACTCGCCGAAGCGCTGGAAGCGCAAAGCGTGCTGATCGAACCAGGCGCGGGGTTCTTTGCGGCGGATCCGCCGCCGCGGAACGCGATCCGCCTTGGATTTTCGACCATCCCGGCAGCGCGGATCGAAGAGGGTGTGGCGTTGATTGCCGAGGCGATACGGGGGCAGATCGGGGGGTAGGCGCGGGCGAGAGAAGGCGCCCGCGCCATCAGTGGGGCGTCCGTAGACCGGGTCTTGGCTTGGTGGCCGCGCCGTTGGCCGTCCCGGGCGACGCAGCTGTCCGATTATGCTGGAGGCCGTGGCGCGGAGGCTGAAGGGGATCGTTTTCTTCGAAGAAAACGAGACGG
>JANQNZ010000115.1 GCA_028279315.1 Rhodophyticola sp.
ACATGCACGGCGGCGGTGAACGGGGTGTCGCCGATGAGGACGGTGGAGCCGGTTTTGATGCCCGCGTCCTCGGCATTGCCGACGCGTAGGCCCGCGATATCGGTGATGAGGTTCTTGGGGCCGGGCGTCATGGTTCAGATCGTCACTTTGGTTACGGCGGTCTCTGGGTCGCCGGTATTTGGCGTCCCCGCTGGTTCAATGATCATCAGATGCGCCTCGCACCGGGCGACGGGGCGGTGCTCCACGCCTTTGGGCACGACGAAGATTTCTCCTGGGCCGAGGGTCACCGTCTGGTCGCGTAATTCGATGTCGATCTCGCCTTTCAGGACGAGGAAGAAATCATCCGTCTCGGGATGGCTGTGCCAGGTGAATTCACCTTCGGCCTTCACAACCATGATGTCATTGCCGTTATAGCTGCCGACGATCCGGGGCGACCAATGCTCGCTAAATGTGTCGAGCTTCTCGGCCAGGTTCACTTTGTCCATATGTCGTCCCCCTTCAGATACAGCGCCCGCCATCCACTTCCATCGCGACGCCGGTGATCATGCTGGCCTCATCCGAGCAGAGATAAAGCGCGGCGTTGCCCATATCCTCGGGCGTGGAGAATCGGCCAAGCGGGATGGTGGAGAGGAATTTGGCGCGCACCTCTGGCGTATCCTCGCCCATGAAACTTTTCAGAAGCGGGGTTTCACCCGCGACGGGGTTCAGCGCGTTGACCCGGATGCCGAAAGGTGCCAGTTCCACCGCCATCGCCTTGGTTGCCGTGATCATCCAGCCTTTGGAGGCGTTGTACCAGTTGAGGCGCGGCCGGGGGGAGACGCCCGCAGTCGAGGCGATGTTCAGGATTGCACCGGCCTTTGCGGCCTTCATGAGCGGCACAATCGCGCGTGCGGTCAGGTAGACGGATTTGGCGTTCACGGCGAGGACGCGGTCGAAATCGGCCTCGGTGACTTCTTCCAAGGGAGCGGGCAGATGGGTGATGCCTGCATTGTTCACGAGGATGTCGATATGGCCCCAAGCGTCCATCGCCGCTTGGGTCATGGTGTCGACGGAGACGCCGTCAGAGACATCCACCACCTGCGCTGTGCCGCCGATCTCTGCCGCGATGGCCTCCGCCGCGTCGGCGTTGATATCGGCCACCATGACCGCCGCGCCTTCCCTTGCGAAAGCCCGCGCGATGCCTGCGCCGAAGCCAGAGCCTGCGCCGGTCACAATTGCTGTTTTGCCCTCAAGCCGTCCTGTCATGCGCCCTCCGCTGCCATCACCGCCATATCCCGTTTCCGTGCCGCAATCATCGGCCAGATCGCGAGAACCGCGCCAAGCGCGCCGCCCAGATAGCTTGCATCATGCATCAGGCCTGCGCGGATCAGATCGGGCCGACCCGCCCAACTGGGTGGGATCACCTGCGCCACCCGGTCTGAGTCCGCCATGGTCAGGCCCAGGACCAGGCCAAGAAGCGCAGCCAGCGCCGTGAAGAGGATCACCAATCCAATCGCCCCGATCCCGGCGGCGACATAGCTCCGCGCGCGGGGCACGATGAAAAGCCCGATGAGAAAGGCGGGGAGGCCGATGAAAAGCCCCATCCACCAACTGGCCCGCCAGCCGACAAGGGATGCGCCGAAGCGGTTCTGCAATTCGGGCGGGATGGCGAATTGGGCGAATTTGATCTCGGTGAAGTAGGCGGGGCCAACGGTGTAGCTGAGTTGATTATGCACCGCGCCGAAAAGGCCCGCGGCCAGGACTGCCAGCGCCATCAGCCCGAAGAAGGCCAGGACTTTCCCACCCCTAGCCATGCCAGGCCGCAACGGTTTTCAGGCTGGAGAAGCCGTAGAGCGCTTCGAACCCTTTCTCGCGCCCATGGCCCGAATGGCCGACCCCTCCAAACGGCAGCTCCACTCCGCCGCCCGCGCCATAGTTGTTCACAAACACCTGGCCCGCATGGAGCTGTTTGGCGAGCCGCATCTGCCGCCCGCCATCGGCGGACCAGACCGACGCGACCAGCCCGTATTTGGTGCCATTGGCGATGGCGACGGCCTGGGCCTCATCCTCGAACGGCAGGATCACCTGCACGGGTCCGAAGATTTCCTCTTGGGCCAGAATGTGATCGGGGCCGAGGCCGGAGATGAGCGTTGGGGCGACGTAGTTCCCGCCTTTGGGCGCGTTGTCGAGGATGGTGCCTTGGGCGATCACTTGGGCCTCGCCGGTTTGGGCGAGATAGCCTTCGACGATTTCTTTCTGCCGGGCGGAGATGAGGGGGCCGAGATTGAGATCGGCACTGGCCGGGCCGACGCGGAGGGCGCGGTAGGCCTCGGCCATCCGGTGTGTCACTTCGTCCAGCCGCTCGCGCTCCACCAGGATCCTGGAAGAGGCAGAGCAGGTTTGACCGGCATTCTGAATGCCCGCATTGACCAGAAAGGGAAGCGCCGCGTCGAGATCGGCGTCTTTGAAGACCACTTGCGGGCTTTTGCCACCAAGCTCCAGCGTAACGGGGAGGACGTTTTGCGCCGCCGCCCCTTGGATCAGCCGCCCGGTGGCGACGGAGCCGGTGAAGGAGATGTGTTGGATACCGGGATGGGATGAGAGCGCCGCGCCTGCCTCGGCCCCCAGGCCCGGGACAACGTTCAAGGCACCCGGCGGCAGGCCCGCCTCGCGCGCCAGATCGGCGAAGGCAAGCGCCGTCAGGCAGGCTTCTTCAGCGGGTTTCAAGACGCAGGCATTGCCCATGGCGAGCGCGGCGCCAATCGAGCGTCCGATGATCTGCATCGGGTAGTTCCAGGGGATGATATGGCCCGTGATCCCATGGGGTTCGCGCAACGTGTAGACGGTGAAGCCATCCTGATACGGGATCGTGTCGCCCGTCACCTTATCGGCGGCACCGCCGTAGAACTCCATGTAGCGGGCGAGCGCCACGGCGTCGGCGCGGGCCTGGGTGAGGGGTTTGCCGACATCCGCCGCTTCGATTTCGGCGAGCGCCTCGGTTTTCTCGGCCACCAATTGCCCGATCTGGGTCAGGATGCGGCCACGCTCCATGGCGGTCATCCGGCCCCAGTCACCGGCCCGAGCCTGATGGGCGGCCTCCACGGCGGCGTCGATATCCGCCGACTGGCCTCGGCCGAATTGG
>JANQNZ010000172.1 GCA_028279315.1 Rhodophyticola sp.
CCACTGCTTCAGCTCATCGAGCGATTGCCGCGGCTGAGCACCGGCCTCGGGCGCGGCCGCCGCATCCTCGCGCGGCCCGGCGCCCGACTCGGGCGCCGGGCCGCGAGGGCGGCTATTCCAAGGGCAAAGGGGGCTCGATGCATATGTTCTCGCAAGAGAAGCATTTCTACGGCGGCCACGGCATCGTTGCGGCTCAGGTGCCGATTGGCGCCGGCCTCGCCTTCGCAGACAAGTATCTCGAAAACGGCCGCGTGACCTTCACCTATTTCGGCGACGGCGCGGCGAACCAGGGCCAGGTTTATGAGACCTATAATATGGCCGAACTTTGGGACCTGCCCGTGATCTTCGTGATCGAGAACAACCAATACGCGATGGGCACCTCCACCAAACGCTCCACCAAATCGCCCAGCTATTGGGAACGCGGCGCGGCGTATGGCATTCCGGGTGAAGAAGTGGATGGCATGGACGTCCTGGCCGTCAAGGCTGCGGGCGAAAAGGCGGTGGCCCACTGCCGGGCGGGCAAAGGCCCTTACATCCTAGAGATCAAAACCTACCGCTATCGCGGCCACTCCATGTCGGACCCGGCCAAATACCGGACCCGGGAAGAGGTGCAGAAGGTGCGGGAGGAGCGCGACGCCATCGAACATGTGCGTGAGCTGCTTCTGCAGGGCAAACACGCCTCGGAAGACGATCTGAAAGCGATCGACAAAGAGATCAAAGAGGTCGTGAACGAAGCGGCGGAGTTCGCCAAGACCAGCCCCGAGCCGGATCTTTCCGAGCTTTGGACCGATATTTACGCGGACGCCTGAGGGGGGATCTTGAAATGGCAGAGCCGACCGAACTGATCCTGGAACGCCTCAACCGGATAGAGACGATGCTGTCCCGGCTCGACGCTGGACAGACGGCTATCCTCGAAGAATTGCGGGCGCATAAGAGCCTGATTGCCGGTGCGCTGCACTCTCAGACGGTGCAGGAAACAACCTTGGCCGAACTCGCCACGCGCCTGGACCGCGTAGAAAAACGCCTTGACCTGAGGGACCAATAACATGGCAACCGAAATTCTCATGCCCGCCCTCTCGCCAACCATGGAGGAAGGCACGCTCGCCAAATGGCTGGTGAAGGAAGGCGACACCGTTAATTCCGGCGACATCCTGGCCGAGATCGAAACCGATAAAGCGACGATGGAGTTTGAAGCCGTCGACGAAGGCGTTGTCGGCAAGATCCTGGTCGCCGAAGGCACCGAAGGCGTGAAGGTGAACGCCGCCATCGCGGTGCTTTTGGAAGAGGGCGAAGACGCCAGCGCCGCCGATGCGGTGGCGTCCGGCGGCGGTGAAAGTGTCGGCGGAGAGCCTGCGCCTTCCGCACCGGTGGCCGAAGCCCCTGCCGCCCCGGCCCCCGCAGCTCCTGCCGCTCCGGTTGAGTCCAAACCCGTGGAGCCCGACTATCCCGACGGCACCACCATGACGCAGATGACGGTCCGCGAAGCGCTCCGCGACGCCATGGCCGAAGAGATGCGGCGTGACGACACCGTCTTCCTGATGGGCGAAGAGGTCGCCGAATATCAGGGGGCCTATAAGGTCTCCCAAGGTCTTTTGGACGAATTCGGCTCAAAACGCGTGATCGACACGCCGATTACCGAACATGGCTTCGCGGGGATCGGCGTGGGCGCGTCTTTCGGCGGGCTGAGACCCATTGTGGAGTTCATGACCTTCAACTTCGCCATGCAGGCGATGGACCAGATCATCAACTCCGCCGCCAAAACGCTCTATATGTCCGGCGGCCAGATGGGCGCCCCGATGGTCTTCCGTGGGCCCAATGGCGCGGCGGCCCGTGTGGCGGCGCAGCATAGCCAGGATTACGCAGCCTGGTATTCCCATGTGCCCGGCCTGAAAGTGGTCATGCCCTATTCCGCGGCGGACGCAAAAGGCCTTCTCAAAACCGCCATCCGTGACCCCAACCCGGTGATCTTCCTGGAAAATGAGATCATGTATGGGCGCAGTTTTGACGTGCCGGAATTGGAGGATTTCACCATCCCCTTCGGCAAGGCGCGCATCTGGCGTGAGGGCACGGACGTGACGATCGTCAGCTTCGGGATCGGCATGAATTACGCACTCGAAGCCGCCGATAAGCTGGCTGAAGAGGGTGTCAGCGCCGAAGTCGTCGATCTCCGCACGCTCCGCCCCATCGACTATGACACGGTGATCCGCTCGGTCATGAAAACCAACCGCTGCGTGACGATTGAGGAAGGCTTCCCCGTCGCCTCCATCGGCAACCACCTCTCGGCCTATATCATGACCCACGCGTTCGACTATCTCGACGCGCCGGTCCTGAACTGCACCGGGAAAGATGTGCCAATGCCTTATGCGGCGAACTTGGAGAAACTGGCGCTTGTGACCACGGCAGAGGTGCTCGATGCCGTCAAACAGGTGACCTACCGGTAGGGGAATGGAGATCCTCGGCAAAGATAAACAGGCCGAAGCCTATCGCGTCGCCGTTGAGATTGGCGCACGCCAGGTTGTGGCGCTGGTGCCGGATGCGTTGCTCTCCAGCGAATATGGGCAGGACGGTAAGGTCAGCCATGGCGCGGCTTATGAATGGATCGCCGCCCATCAGCATGGGCTAAGCGACGCGATCACAGCACTCCACAAGGGCGCCAAACCCGCGGCCCCTTTCACCCTTGTGACCTTGGAGGGCGCATGAGCACCCGCCGCCCGATCCTGCCTTTTGCCCTTGGCGCCTTGACCGGCGCGCTGCTCCTTGGCGCGGTTCTGGGCGCGCTTGCGCTGCGTGATTTGGGGTCAAGCTTGGTCGATGCGGGCAACGCCGTGGCCGGCGCCCATTACCAAGGCCAGACGATTCAGCGGATGGGGCAAGAGACCCAGATGCTCGACGCGCTTCTTCTGGGTGCGCTTCAGGGCACGGACCGCGCCACCATCGCGGCCCTGATCGACACGCAAGGGTGGGAGAGCTTCGAAGCCGGAGCCGACACCACCCTTTTTGCCCGCGCCGGAATGGGCCAGATCGGCTTTGTCTTTGACGACAATCGCCTGATCGGCCTGACCGGCGAATGCGATAATCTCGGCATGCCACAAAGCTGCCAGTTCGACGGAGAAACCTGATGCCCACCGAAATCCTGATGCCCGCCCTCAGCCCGACGATGGAGGAAGGCACGCTGGCCAAATGGCTGGTGAAAGAGGGCGATGAAGTGAGTTCCGGCGACCTTCTGGCGGAGATTGAGACCGATAAGGCGACGATGGAGTTCGAAGCCGTCGATGAAGGGATCGTGGGCAAGATCCTGGTGCCGGAGGGTACGGAGAATGTGAAGGTGAACGCGCCCATCGCTGTGCTGCTGGAGGATGGCGAAAGCGCCGATGATATCGGTACAGCCGCGCCCGCGCCCACCGCGGCCTCTGCCGCCGGGGCGGGGGCCGCG
>JANQNZ010000234.1 GCA_028279315.1 Rhodophyticola sp.
ATCTCAGCACCCAGACTCAGCCAAATCGCCAGACCGCCCGGGCGGCCTGGCGATGCCCGGCGCCTTCGGCTTGATTCCGGGTGGGGGAAGCAGAACAGCGGCGGCTCGGCGCGGCTTTAGCTCAAGAGTAGGCCGCGCCTCATCCGAGACTATCCTGCTTAACCACCCGTGCCGAAAAACTCCTCCCGCACGATCTTGTCGTCTTTCACGTGATAGATCGCGAGCTCCTTCATCTGCGACCGCTGGCCGCTTTCCTTATGGGTCGCGTCGATCTCAAAAATCACGCCGAACCGGTCGTCGCCATGCAGAAACGGGCCTTGGACGTCCGCGCCATGAACCTCGAAATTCGCACCCCACCACGCGTGTTTGCCTTTGATCGCCTCAATCCCATGGGCTTCACGGCCCATGCCTGAGGCATCGGCGGCCTCAATCGACACAGCATCGGAGGAATAGTTCTTCTCAAGATTGGCGTCCTCACCCTGTGTCCGGCAGGCCTCGACCAATTCATTGGCAATCTGTTCCAGGCTCATGGTACCAAAACTCCCTGTTTGTTCACATAATGTTCCCATCATGCCCGAGTCGTCTGACAGAGTCACGACGATCCGCAAGCCTGCGGCCACCTCCTGACACCGCGCCCCTCTTGGCGGGCTGAGCCCCAACCCAGCCCGCCACCCGGTCAAAGCCTCTTCTGGAAGATCACTTTGTCATCCCCGTCCGCCCAATAATTGCGGACCGTGCCGACATGCGCGTAACCGAGATGGCGATAGAGCGACCGTGCGGCGCGCATTGGCTCCAAAGAGGAGGTGTCGATGATCAAAAGCCGACCGCCATCGGCGCGCAGCGACGCCTCGATCGCCCCGATGAGGGAGGTCGCGATGCCCTGGCCGCGCGCGGCCGGACGCACCCCGAGGAAAAGCAGGTTCCAGACGCCCGCTGGCATCTCTGGCGCCAGATAGGCCGCGCCGTCTCCGCCATCAGTGATCCACCAGCGATGCCCGGGGTCAGGCGCCGCGAAATGCGCCTCGGTCATCTCCACGAACCCCGCTGCCTCTTCGTCTGAGAAGAGACCAACTTCATGGATGATCCGTGTGATCCGGGCGAGGTCATCCGCCTCCGCAAGGCGGGGCTTTGTGTTCTGTTTCAATGGTTTGATCCTTCGCTTGAGTCGCAAAAGAAGACGTGCCGCATCGCGCGGCGTCTTCCGTTTCGGTCGCGTCACACCGCAAGATTTCGCGGCGGGCGAAGGCGATCAGGTCGTGGACATAAAATCCTCAAGCCGGGCGCAAGCGACACGCCCAGTTTGGAGCGTAGACCGAGCGAACCGCGCCAGCAATTGCCAATATCCGCCGCCGCCCCTATACCCCCGCGCATGTTGGACAACCGCCCCACCCTGCCCCCGGAAATTCGCCGCCGCCGGACCTTCGCGATCATCTCGCACCCCGATGCGGGGAAGACGACGCTGACCGAAAAATTCCTGCTTTATGGCGGGGCGATCCAGATGGCGGGCCAGGTCCGCGCGAAAGGCGAAGCGCGGCGGACCCGGTCGGATTTCATGGCGATGGAGAAAGACCGGGGCATCTCCGTCTCCGCCTCGGCCATGAGCTTCGATTTCGGCGCGTACAGGTTCAACCTGGTGGACACGCCGGGCCACTCGGATTTCTCGGAAGACACCTATCGGACGCTCACCGCCGTCGATGCCGCGATTATGGTGATCGATGGCGCCAAAGGCGTGGAGAGCCAGACTCAGAAACTCTTCGAGGTCTGCCGGTTGCGCGATCTGCCGATCCTGACCTTCTGCAACAAGATGGATCGTGAGAGTCGCGACACCTTTGAGATCATTGACGAAATTCAGGAGAACCTGGCGATTGACGTGACCCCAGCCTCCTGGCCTATCGGCATGGGGAAGGAGTTCTTAGGCTGTTACGATCTGATCCATGACCGGCTGGAACTGATGGACCGGGCGGATCGGAACAAGGTGGCGGAGACGGTGAAGATCGACGGGCTCGACGATCCGAAACTGGCGGAGCATGTGCCGGAGACCCTCCTCGACCAGTTGAAAGAAGAGGTCGAGATGGCGCGGGAATTGCTGCCGTCCCTCGACCATCAGGCGTTGCTCGATGGGACGCTCACCCCGATCTGGTTCGGCTCGGCCATCAACTCCTTCGGCGTCAAAGAACTGATGGACGGCATCGCCGAATACGGGCCCGAACCCCAAGTGCAAGCCGCCGAGCCGCGCCAGGTCGCCCCGGAAGAGACCAAGGTCGCGGGGTTTGTCTTCAAAGTGCAGGCCAATATGGACCCCAAACACCGGGACCGGGTGGCGTTTGTGCGCCTCGCCTCGGGCCATTTCCAGCGCGGCATGAAGCTGACGCATGTGCGCTCGAAGAAGCCCATGGCGATCTCGAACCCGGTCTTGTTCCTGGCCGCCGACCGCGAATTGGCGGAGGAGGCCTGGGCGGGCGACATCATCGGCATCCCGAACCACGGTCAACTCCGCATCGGCGACGCGCTGACCGAAGGTGAAGGCCTGCGCTTCACCGGCATCCCCAGCTTCGCGCCGGAGCTTCTGCAAACCTGCCGCGCGGGCGATCCGCTGAAAGCAAAACATCTGGACAAAGCGCTGATGCAATTTGCCGAGGAAGGGGCCGCCAAGGTCTTCAAACCCGCCATCGGGTCGGGCTTCATCGTCGGCGTTGTCGGCGCGCTGCAATTCGAGGTCTTGTCCAGCCGGATCGAGCTCGAATACGGCCTGCCGGTGCGCTTTGAAGCCTCCCAATTCACCTCCGCCCGGTGGGTCCATGGGCCGAAGGACGCCGTGGAGGCCTTCGCGGCGGCCAACAAACAGCACATGGCCGCGGATAATGACGGCGACCCGGTCTATCTGACCCGCCTGCAATGGGATATCGACCGAGTGGAGCGGGATTATCCGGAGGTGCGGTTGAGCGCGACGAAGGAGTTGATGGTGTGACCCTTCAAAACCGCGTTCTGCCCACCGGAGAGATCGCCGCCATCCCCGCCCGCGGCCTTTTCACCGGCAATCGCGGGATTATTCACCGGCCCGATGGCACGCTTGGCACCTCTCGCTGGAGCCATAAGCATTGGTTGGTCTGCACGCTGACCCATCCGAAAGGCACATATCACGGGCCGATGCCCGATCGGGGCTGGTCAGCGCTGTTCTTCCTTGATGAAGCGGTGGCGCTGACCGCCGGGCACCGGCCCTGCCATTACTGCCGGCGGGAGGCCTATTTGGCCTGGATCGCGGCCTGGGAGGGGGCGACCGGGGCGAAACCGGAGCGGATGGCGATGGACAGCGCTTTGCACAAGGCCCGTGTGACGCGGACCCGTGACCAAGTGCGTCACGAGGCGGCGCTGGACGGGCTGCCTGACGGTAGTTTCGTGCTCTGGGACGGTTGGGCGCATTTGGTTCAGGGCAATGCGCTTCTCCCCCACACGCCTGAGGGCTACGAAGCAGCGATCCCGCGTCCCAGCGGCACGGTGACCGTCCTCACACCAAAACCGACGGTTGCCGCGCTCACTGCGGGGTATGCGCCGGTCTTACACCCGTCTGCGCAAGGTTAACCGGCCCTTAACCCCGGTCGCGCAAGGCTGCGCGCCATGCGCCGCTTCCTTTGCCTTTGCCTCATCGCGCTTTGCCTCACGGCCTGTGGCGGTGAGGTGCGGGTCAGCGATGTGACGGGGATCGCGGGCGCGACCTCCCGCCAGCAGGTGATTTCCGACCACCCCCATCACGTGCTGATCGGCCAGGCGATGATCCTGCGCCGCGGAGCTGAGCTGTATTACGTAGTTGAGATCGGCCAGACCTGGGATGGCGTCCACCGGCGGCTGAGGATGGATACCGCTTGGCACAATCAAGAACCGCTCACCTTTCGAGGCATGAGACGGACAGAGCGGTTCTGCCGCCCGCTTGGGAATTGCCTGGGTTATCGCGTGGGCCTTCTTGGGTTCACAGCGGCGGGTTTTGCGGAGGCGGCTGAGACAGGTGTTGAGGCCACACTCATCGGGCCGGATGCGGTCATCGAGATCCATATCCGGCCCGGGCTCTTTGCCGAGGCGCTGGAGCGCGCCGTCACCTCGGGCATGTTATCCGACCAGGTCACGCCGCCAGAGCCAGCCACACCACCAAGTGGCTGACCTCCGAAAGGCCGGCAATGGACCGGAGGCCCCAGTGACAGAGGGGTAACTAGGCGGATTACCGCGCAAAATTTGACGTCCCCCCTCAATTGCCCTATGTCAGCGGCGGGTTTCGCGAGGGGCGCGAGACCTATTCGCGGGGCGCGCCGGACGGTTCTCATGCGCTCCAACTTTCCCTGCCGGGTCTGATCCCGGCCTGACTGGACGCATATGACCAAATTCTCTGATCTCAGCCTGAATCCGAAGGTTTTGAAAGCCGTTGAAGAAGCCGGCTATGAAACCCCCACCCCGATCCAAGCGGGGGCCATTCCGCCCGCCTTAGAAGGCCAAGACGTCTTGGGCATCGCCCAGACCGGCACCGGCAAGACCGCAAGCTTCACCCTGCCGCTTATCACCGCGCTGGCGCGGGGCCGGGCGCGGGCGCGGATGCCGCGCAGCCTGGTGCTTTGCCCGACGCGGGAACTGGCCGCGCAGGTGGCCGAAAACTTCGACACCTACGCCAAATACGTGAAGCTGACGAAAGCGCTGTTGATCGGCGGCGTCAGCTTCAAGGAACAAGACGCGCTGATCGACAAAGGCGTGGATGTGCTGATCGCCACGCCAGGGCGGCTCTTGGATCATTTCGAGCGCGGCAAGCTGATCCTGAACGACGTTAAGGTGATGGTGGTGGACGAGGCCGACCGGATGCTCGATATGGGCTTCATCCCTGATATTGAACGGATTTTCAGCCTGACGCCGTTTACAAGGCAGACGCTTTTCTTCTCCGCCACCATGGCGCCAGAGATTGAGCGGATCACAAACACCTTCCTGTCGAACCCCGCCAAGATTGAGGTCGCGCGCCAAGCCACGGCATCGGATACGATCAAACAGGCGCTGGTCAGTTTCAAACCCACCCGCCGGGATCAAAGCGCCAAGCAAAAGCGCCAGATGCTGCGGGAGATCATCTCGTCAGAGGGCGAGGCCTGCAAAAACGCGATCATCTTCTGCAACCGCAAGGTGGATGTGGATATCGTCGCGAAATCGATGAAGAAACACGGGCTGAATGCCGAAGCCATCCATGGCGATCTGGATCAGTCGCATCGGATGCGGACGCTGGATGGGTTCCGCGACGGGTCGATCACCTTTCTTGTGGCCTCTGACGTGGCGGCGCGGGGACTCGACATTCCCAATGTGAGCCATGTGTTGAATTACGACGTGCCAAGCCATGCCGAGGATTACGTGCACCGGATCGGGCGCACGGGCCGCGCAGGCCGTGAGGGGCGCGCGTTTACCATCGCGATCCCGGCGGATGACAAATACCTCGGCGCCATCGAATCGCTTGTGGGCCAACCGATTCCAGCGGTTGATGCCCCTTGGACGCCATCCGCACGCGGATCGACGCCGACGGAGGACAAGAGGGCGGATGACAAACCCGCCGGGCGGCGGTCCACACGTGGACGGGGCGACAAACAGAGCGACCAACCCGCAAAGGCCCCGGCCAATCAATCGGCCAGCGAGGATAAGCCGCGCAACCGCAGGGGGGGCGGGCGTGGCCGCGATGATCGCGGGCCCAAAACCGTTGGAATGGGCGATCATATGCCCGGTTTCATTGCGCTCAGCTTTGAGGAACGCCGGGGCGGCCCGCCCGCCGACAGCACCGAAAGCACAAAGCCCAAGCCCAAACGCCGGACCCGTTCGAAAAGCGCAGACGAGACGCCAAAGACCGAAGACGACGCCGAAACCGCCGCCTGATCGCGGGCGGCGCTAACCACTTTCGCACCGGGTAAAATGCGCCCATGCCCCATTCCTGACAGAATCACCCGATAGGCCTCTGGGTCTAGCGCGGGCGATGTGCGCCCCGTCTTATATTGCGTAGTGAGTAACTCATGTTTGGAAACCTAGGCCTTTCCGCCGCCGATATCGGCAATCTGTTCTTCCTTTTGATTCTGCCATTGGGCCTGAGTTTTCTGCTGAATGACGACGATGATGAGACGTCGTCAGACGACACAAACCCCAACATAGCTGGAACGGACCAAGGAGACCTCTTGGAATTCACCGACGCGCTGCCGCGGAACATCTCCGCGCTTGGTGGCGATGACACGGTCAATGCGGGCGTCGGCAATGACACGATCAGCGGGCATGAGGGCAATGACAGCCTGTCAGGCAGCTATGGCGCCGATCTGATCAGCGGCGGTGACGGGGCCGACACGCTTATGGGCGGCGCGGATAACGATACGCTCACCGGCGGTGTGGGCAACGATCTGCTGATGGGTGAATCGGGCGATGACCAGCTGGCCGGCGGCGAAGGGGCCGATACGCTTTTGGGTGGTGTTGGGGCGGATTTCCTGGCTGGTGGCGAGGGGAACGATCAGGT
>JANQNZ010000245.1 GCA_028279315.1 Rhodophyticola sp.
GGCGGCACCTATCTGGCCGGTGGCTATGACCGCGACGCGCCGGATCTGGCCTGTGATTATGACGATTATTCAATGGATTATGGGCTTTGGGAGCGTGCGGTCTGGCCCGTCATCGCCACGCGTATCCCGCAATTCGAGGCGGTGAAAGTGACCGCTGAATGGGCCGGGCATTACGCGATGAATACCTTCGACCACAACGCGATCATCGGGCCGCATCCTGAGGTCACGAATTTCCACTTCATCAACGGGTTCTCCGGCCATGGATTGCAACAAAGCCCGGCCATGGGGCGCGGGATGGCCGAATGGCTGACCTATGGCGAATATCGGTCGCTGGATTTGACGCCGTTCCACTATGCGCGCATTTCCGAAGGCCGCCCGATTGTGGAGAAGGCGGTGATCTGAGAGACGGGCGTAGGTCGCTCAGGAGCAAAGGCGCGCTGCGCGTTCTCTGCCGCAAACGTGATTGGTTTCGGCGCGGTCGATTTGCAAAGACAAGCGCATTGCTCGCCACAGATGGGTCTTTGCCGATGCGCGTTCTCCTCTTCATCGCCCTCCTCCTCTGGATGACCCCCGCACTGGCCACGCCACTTTCAGACCGTGAGGGCTGGGTCGTGATCTCGACGGGGCATGATTACCAGACACTTGTGGCACGCACCCAAGACGCAATCCGCGCCAGTGAATTGGCGATTGTCACCCAGGCCGGGCCAACGCAGGCGGCGGCGAACCGGGGGGTCGAGATCCCGGGGAACCGGGTCATCGGCGCGTTCAACAACCTGTTTGCAGTGCGCATCCTTGGCCTCTCCACCGCCGCGATGATCGAGGCGCCGATCCGCCTCTATGTGACCGAAAACGACAACGGCACCGCGACGCTCAGCTACAAATCCCCAAGCTTTTTCTTCGCGCCTTATCTCGATGAGGGCGGGACGGAACTGGCCGAGACTGCCGCGGAACTGGACGCGATCTTCGCGGCGGTTGCGGCGGAGGCGAGTGGCGAGTAAGCCCGAACCCGTAGGCACGAAACACCCTCACCCCGGAGCATTCCCCCGTGACCACCCCGCCGCGCGCCGCCGATCTTCTGGCCCAACGCTTTTACGACGCGGGCTGCCGTCACGCCTTTGGGATGCCGGGGGGGGAAGTCTTGACCCTGGTCGATGCGCTCGAAAAGGCCGGGATCGCCTTCACCCTCTGCAAACACGAAAACGCCGCGGGGTTCATGGCTGAAGGCGTGCATCATGTGACCGGCGCGCCTGGCATCTTGGTGGCGACGATTGGGCCCGGCGTGATGAACGGCGTCAATGTCATCGCTAATGCCGAACAGGACCGGGTGCCGCTGATCGTGCTAACGGGCTGCGTCGATGATCATGAGGCCGAGACCTATACCCATCAAGTGATCGACCACCGCGCGGTTCTGGACCCGATCACCAAACGCAGCTTCCGGCTTAGCGCCAAAGGCGCGGGCGTTGTGGCCGATAAGGCGGTGGCGATTGCGACGGAGGGGCGCCCAGGGCCGGTTTTGATCGACGTGCCGCTTTCGGTGGCAGATGCGCCGGGCCAGGCCTATGGCCCGCGCCGCGCCGCGATCAGCCCGGTGGCGCCCGCGGGCGTCGATCTCGACATGGCCCGGGATTGGCTGGCGGAGGCCAAACGGCCGGTGATCATCGCCGGTCTTGATGTCTTGACCGAGAACAGTGCTGAGACGCTCACAGAGGTTGCGACGCGGCTGAACATCCCCGTCATCACCTCCTACAAAGCCAAAGGTGTGCTGCCGGAGGATCACCCGCTCTCCCTTGGTGGCGCCGGCCTCTCTCCCCTGGCGGATACCCATCTTCTGCCCCTTGTGCGCGCCGCCGATCTGATCCTGTGCGTCGGTTATGACCCAATTGAAATGCGCCCCGGCTGGCGCGATGTCTGGAACCCCGAGACGCAGCGGGTCATCGACATTCATGCCGCCCCTAACCACCATTACATGCACCACGCGACCTTAAGCTTCCTGGCCCATACCGGCGCAACTCTAACGGCCATCAGCGAGGGCCTGACACCCCGCAAAACCTGGGCGGACGGGATGCTGGAGACAACCAAAGCGGCGCTTGCCGACGCCTTCCCCGAGGACGAAGATTGGGGTCCGGGTGCGATCATCGCTGAGGCGCGCGATGTGCTGCCGCCTGAGACCATCGCCACCGTGGATTCCGGCGCGCATCGCATCTTGCTTAGCCAAATGTGGCGCTGCCCCACGCCCCGCACGCTTCTGCAATCCTCGGCGCTCTGCACCATGGGCTGCGCCTTGCCGCTCGCCATGGGCGCCAAACTGGCCGCGCCGGACGTGCCCGTGGTGGGGTTCACCGGCGATGCGGGCTTTATGATGGTGGCGGGGGAGATGTCCACCGCCGTGGAACTGGGCCTGGCCCCGATTTTCATTGTCTTTGTCGATGCCTCCCTTGGTCTCATCGAGTTGAAACAGCGTCAGCGCCAAATGACCAATGCCGGTGTTGATTTCGCGCAGCATGACTTTGCGGCCTTAGGCGAGGCCTTTGGGGGCCATGGCCACACCGTGACAACCCGGGCCGAGTTGCGCACCGCCCTTGAGGCCGGGCTGAGAGCCGATAGGGTCACGGTCATCGCCGCGATCATTGACCGCAAAGCTTATGACGGACGGATTTGAGCCCATGACAGGCCCTTTGGACGGGATCACAGTCCTCGACCTCTCGCGCATTCTGGCGGGGCCCACCTGTACGCAGCTTCTGGGGGATCTGGGCGCAACGGTGATCAAGATCGAGAACCCGAGGACGGGCGGTGACGACACCCGAACCTGGGGCCCGCCTTTTGCCTTGGGAACCGATGGGGAGCCGACGGACCTCTCCTCCTATTTCATGTGCACCAACCGCAACAAATACTCCGTCGCCGTCGATATCTCTGACCCCGAGGGCCAAGAGGTGCTGCGCGCCATGGCGGCAGAGGCCGATGTGGTGATCGAGAATTTCAAACCCGGCGGCCTGAAGAAATACGGGCTGGATCATGACAGCCTGCTTCGGGCCTTCCCCGGGCTTGTCTATTGCTCGATCTCAGGCTTCGGCCAAACCGGGCCGCATCGGGACAAACCGGGCTATGACCTGATGGCCCAAGGTTATGGTGGGATGATGTCGCTGACCGGGGAGCCTGATGGGGAGCCGATGAAGGTGGCTGTCGGCATCGCCGATGTCATGTGCGGGATGTATGCGACCGTCGGCGTCCTCGCCGCGCTGCGCCACCGCGACCGGACGGGGGAGGGGCAGCATATCGACCTGGCGCTTGTGGATAGCCAAGTGGCTTGGACGATCAATGAAGGTGTGGCCCATCTGACCACCGGTAAGCCGCGGAAACGGCGCGGCAATCAGCACGCGACGATTGTGCCCTATCAAGTGTTCGCTGTCGCCGATGGCCACGTATTGGTGGCCGTGGGAAATGACACGCAATTTCAGCGCTTTGCGGCCTTCCTGGAGGCGCCGGGTTTGTCAGAGGATGCCCGCTTTGCCACCAACCCGGCGCGGATCGTGAACCGGGACGCGCTGATCCCCATTCTGGCGGAGAAGATGGCGCAGCTCACTCAAGCAGAGGTCATCGCGGGGTTAGAGGCGGCGAAAGTGCCGGTCGGGCCTGTCTACACATTGGAGCAAGTCTTCACCTCGGATCAGGTCGCCGCGCGGGATATGCGGATCGACATGGCCCGCGAGGATATCGATCGGGGTGGTGTGGAGTTGATTGGCAACCCGCTGAAATTCTCCAAGACCCCGGTCACTTATCGGCGCCCGCCGCCCCGGTTTGGGCAGGATACGGACGAGGTCCTCTCGCGTTTTCGACCAGGCGGAAAAGACGCCGATAAGCCGCGGTGAGATCGGGCTGAGACAAGATCGCGGGCCGAGTTGTCGTGGGCACAAGAACAACCTAAGCCGGGCATCGACAGGCCGAGGGCTGGCGATCCTCGCTTTGAGCTATCGCGCTTTATCCTGGCCAGGTCCGGCCTCGCTCCGATCTCCGCGCCCAGCCTCAGCCAAATCGCCAGACCGCCCGGGCGGCCTGTCGATGCCCGGCGCCTTCGGCTTGATTCCGGGCGGGCGCGTAGAAGACCGGTTATTCGGCGTAAGCGCCGCGCGACCTTTCGCGGCTTGTCGCGGCGTCACATCACCCCCTAACAATCTGGAAGATTGAAACATTTCCGGCGGTTCCCCGCCGATCTCGGACTTAGATCGGGGTGGAATTTTCATAAATGGCCCAAGGAATAAGCGCCCCCGCTCACGGGAAAAGCCGCTTTGGTCACTTGTCCGTTATGGACGGCCAATTCCGTGGCGGGGTGGGGCCCCATGTAAGATGATGGCGCAAGTGGCTGACGGCAGTGGGAAGAACCATGCAGCAGGACATGTTTGGGCAGGGGGTCACGCTCCAATCACCCCAGGCGCTTTCAGATTGGAACAGCGCCATGATGGCGTTCCTTGCCCATAGCGCGGCAACCCCAGGGCATCTGGGCGCAACCCTGACCCAAGAGCCGGAATTTGCCTTGGGCCAGGCAGTGAAGGGCCTCTTCACTTTGCTCCTTGGCCGACGCGAGCTTTATCCAACCGCGCGTGAGGCGCTGGCTTTGGCCGAAGCCGCGGCGACGGGCGCCGCGATCACACCCCGCGAGCAATCCTATATCCATGCGCTGGCTGCCTATCTTGACGGCTTCCCAATGAAATCGGTGCAGCATCTTGAAGAGGTGCTTCTGAATGCCCCTGGGGACGCGTTGGCCGCCAAACTCAGCCACGCGATCCGCTTTGTCATGGGCGATGCGGGCGGCATGCGCCGGTCGCTTGAGGCGCTGATGCCAAGCTATGGGCCGGGCCATCCGGCGCGCGGCTATATCCTGGGCTGCTATGCCTTCGCGCTGGAGGAAACCGGCGATTATGCGCGGGCCGAGACCTTTGGCCGCCGGGGTCTGGAGCTTTGCCCCGACGATGCCTGGGGCCTGCACGCGGTCGCCCATGTCTATGACATGACCGCCAACGCCCAAGGCGGGCTGACCTGGCTTGAAGGGCGGGAGGCCGCCTGGGCCCATTGCAACAATTTCCGCTACCATGTCTGGTGGCACAAGGCGCTGATGCATTTGGACCTGGGCGATTACGACACCGCGCTTGCCCTCTACGATGCCGAAATCCGCGCCGACAAAACCGACGATTACCGCGATATCTCGAACGGGACCTCGCTCCTCAGCCGGCTGGAACTGGACGGCATTGATGTGGGCGACCGGTGGGAAGAGCTGGCGGATCTCTCCATGGCCCGGACCGAAGATGGCTGTCTGATCTTCGCCGATCTTCACTACCTTCTGGCGCTGATCGGCGGCGGGCGAGAGGATGCCATGTCCCGGATGATCGCGCGTATTCATCGGGATGCGGACGATGGCCAGACCGAGGTCGACGCCCGTTTCGCCCATCCAGGCGTCAGCGCCGCCCATGGGCTGGAGGCCTTTGGGGAGGGGGATTATACCAGCGCCTTTTCACATCTCGCCGCGGCCCGGGCCACAATGCAGGATGCTGGCGGCAGCCATGCGCAGCGGGACGTCTTTGAGCGGCTGACCATTGATGCGGGCCTGCGCGCGGGGCTTCTTGACCAGGCCGGGGCGGTCCTGCAAGAGCGCACGGCCAAGCGGGCTGGGCGCAATGACGGCTATGCCGAGGCGCGGTTCGAGATGATCGCCAAGACCCGGCGCATCCCGGCTGAGTGACCCAGGGCCGGGCAATCTGAGAGACGTTTGATGGCGAGTATCGATCTTCCCCCCAACGCGCCCGGTGATGCCGCCCGGTCCGAGGTGAAGGCCGCGCCGGTTTCGGGCGCACGCGATCCGCGGCTCGATTTCTATCGCGGCATCGCGATGTTCATCATCCTCTTTGCCCATACGCCCGGTAATTTCTTCACCAGTTGGATCCCCGCCCGCTGGGGCTTCTCGGACGCCACTGAGATTTTTGTGTTCTGTTCCGGCATGGCCTCAGCCATCGCGTTTGGACGCAGCTATGACCGCACCGGCTGGACCATGGGCACCGCGCGGGTCGCTTATCGGGTCTGGCAGGTCTATTGGGCGCATATCGGGCTGTTCTTTGCCATCGCGGCCATGCTCGCGGCGTTGAACGCGACCGAGTTGTTCGAGCGGGATTATGTGGGCCAGTTGAACCTCTATCCGTTCTTCCGGCGCCCGGATGAGCAGCTGATCGGCCTTTTCACGCTGACCTATGTGCCGAATTATTTCGACATCCTGCCGATGTATATGGTGATCCTGGTGATGATGCCGCTGATGATGTGGCTGTCACGGATCCATATCGGGCTGGTGTTTCTGGCCATGGGGCTGATGTGGTTCTTTGCCCAAGGCCGGGTGTTGGAGGCATTGGGCATGCCCGGCCTCTCCATCAACTTTCCGGCTGAACCTTGGTCTGAGCGGGAGTGGTTTTTTAACCCCTTCGGCTGGCAATTGATCTTCTTCACCGGGTTTGCCTTCATGCGCGGCTGGATACCTGCGCCCCCTGTGGCATCCTGGCTGATTGCGCTTTGCACGGTGATCGTGCTGGCCAATATCCCGCTTTCCAATATCGGCGTGCGGGAGTTTGGATTTGACTGGGCGCGGGATTGGCGGATCGAGAACCGGATCTGGATCACCAAATCGGATTTCGGGCTGTTGCGTTACGTGCATTTCCTGGCGCTGGCCTATCTCGCCTGGGCTGTGGCAGGTGTGGGCGGCCACCGGCTGATCGCAACGGGCGCATCCCTTGGCAGCCGGGTGTGGGATCGAACCGTGCGCGTGATCATGAAGGTGGGGCAGCAATCGCTCGCGGTCTTTGTCTTCTCGATGGCGCTGGCGCGGTTCAACGGCTTTGTGCTGGATCAGATCGGGCGCGGGACGGTGAACACGACGCTTGTGAATCTCGTTGGCGTCGCGCTCCTGATTGGCCTCGCCTACACCGTTGCCTGGTTCAAGGCGCAGCCCTGGCGCCCGAAAAAGGCGCAAAGCTGATGCTGGACCGCCGGGCCCTTTTGCAGCTTGGCGCCGCGATGGCGCTGGCCCGGCCCGCCGCCGCGATCCCAAGCCTGGAGGATGCGGCGGTCCCGTTTTCCTATGACTGGCTTCAGGCCGAGGCGATGCGTCTCTCGACGGCGCCCTATCAGCCGAACCCGGAGGTGCCCGCACCCTGGCAGGACCTCAGCTTCGATGAATACCGGATGATTTGGTATGACGGGCGGGAAGCGCTTTGGACCGGCACAGACCGGCCTTATCGCGTGGATTTCTTCGCGCCTGGCCTGTTCTTTCCACGGCCTGTGGACATCAACGTGGTTGAGGACGGATTTGCCCGGCGGATCGCCTTCGATATCGACTCCTTCGACCGCACCGATCAGTTCCCCGATCTCCCGATTGATGAGACATTGGGCTATTCCGGCCTCCGCCTTCGCGCGGGACTGCGGCAATCCTCGATCTTCGAAGAATTCGCCGTCTTCCAAGGCGCCAGTTATTTCCGCGCGATTGGGACGGGGCAGACTTATGGCCTGTCCGCACGCGGCCTGGCGCTTAAAACAGCCGATCCGATGGGCGAAGAATTCCCGGAATTCACGCGCTTCTGGATGGAGGCGCCGGAGCCGGGCAATGACACGATCCGGCTATACGCGCTCCTCGACGGGGTCTCGACGACGGGCGCCTATCGCTTCGACATCACACCGGGGCTGCCAGCGCGGATGCAGGTGGAGGCCACGCTTTACCCGCGCACGGATCTTGCCAATGTCGGCATCGCGCCTTTGACCTCGATGTTCCTCTTCGATGAGACAAACCGCAACCGCTTCGATGATTTCCGAAGTGCCGTCTACGACAGCGAAGGCTTGATGATCTGGAACGGCGCGGGGGAGCGGTTGTGGCGCCCGCTGGCCAATCCGACCCGGCTCCAGGTCTCCAGCTTCCTGGACGAAAACCCGCGCGGCTTTGGGTTGATCCAGCGGACGCGGGACTTGGAGGCTTATGGCGACTTGGAGGCGCTCTATCACAATCGCCCCTCGCTTTGGATCACGCCTGGGGAGGGCTGGGGGCGCGGCTCTGTTACATTGGTCGAGATCCCCGCCGATCAGGAAATCTATGACAATATCGTCGCCTATTGGCGGCCCCGCACCCCGCTTGCAGCGGGTGAACCCCATCGTTTCACCTATGGGATGGCTTGGGGCGGCGAACCCGACGACATCCGCCCCGCCGCCCCGGTTCTGAACACGCGGATTGGCCAGGGCTGGGACAAAGACGCAGACGGCACCATCATCACGGTCGATTTCGGCGATCATGAGAATTTTGCCGACTTGAGCGCCGTCACCATCGCGCTGTCGACCAATGTGGGCGAAGTGATGGGCGGTATCCTGCAACGCAACCCCGGCACGGGCGGTGTCCGGCTTGGGTTCCGGTTCTTGCCGGGCGAGGCCGAGATGGCGGAGCTCAGGGCGCAGCTTCTGCTCGATGGGCGGACCTTCTCTGAGGTCTGGCTTTATCGGTGGACGCCATGAGCCTTGTCACGCCGATCCGGCCCCTGGCCAATATGCCGCCCGAGACGCCGCTTGAGATGCCGGTGCAAAGCTTCCGCGCGCCCCATCGTGACGCCGCCGCCCCGGGATTTGCCGCCCCGCGCTCGGTCTGGATCTGGCGTGTGGCAACCTTCGGTCCCGCCCTACTGACCACGCTGGCCCTGGTGGCGCTTTTCACCGACCTTTTTCAGATGGGCGGCTTGAGCGGCTTC
>JANQNZ010000293.1 GCA_028279315.1 Rhodophyticola sp.
GCTTCTGGCCTGTATCATGGCGCTGCGCGACGGGGTGATCGCGCCCACCATCGGCTATGAGGAGCCAGCCCCGGAATGCGCGCTCGACGTGGTGCCGAATGTGGCGCGAGAGGCGAAGGTTGAGGCGGTGTTGTCGAACGCCTTCGCCTTTGGCGGGTTAAACGCGGTTCTGGCGCTGCGAGCGGCGCCTTAAAGCGCTTTGCGTTTCAGCTTAAGAAGACGGATCGCTCTTCGCGTTCGACCGAAGGGAGAGGCAGCGAATAAGCGATGCAAGCCAAACCCAAAGCGCCTTAGGCGCAACAGGCCGCGCTGGCGCAGCAGCTGGCGCTCCAATCCTGCATCGGACGGCAGGCCGCGCCGTGGGGTGTCAGACGCAACTGCGCCTCAGCGCCTTCAATCACCACCGCCGCGACGCGCCAAAGCTGCAATCCCTCATTGCGCGGGGAAAACTCCACGATCAGCGGCGTGTCGGTTTCTGTGTTCAGCATCATCCCCCCAGCCCGCCGCAGAATTGAGGTGAGCTTGCCGGTCGCCATATGGGCGTCACCAAAGCCGTCCAGCAGTTGCAGGCGCAGTTCTGTCTCATCCCATGTCCGCCCCCCACAATCCGCACCGATGATCGCGGCGCGTTTCAACTCGGTGACGTGATAGCCGCCTCCGATCTTGCTCTCCTGCGTTATGAAAACGGCAGGCAGGTCACTCGGCAGATCATCCAGCGCGGTGAGGAGTTGGCTGAGCGTCAGGGGCATGGTCACGGGCTCCATTAAGATATTTCTAGAAATATAGAATAGTATTGGCGGCCATGCAAATGAAAAAGGGCCCGGTAAGACCGGACCCCTGAATCTGCTTCTGTCTTTATCTGAGACTCACTCAGACGGTGCCGCCTCTTCTTCCAAGGCCGCCATCCGCTCAGAAAGCGCGGCAAACCCGGCGGTGAAGCCTGTCAGGGACACCCTCAGATCAACCACTTGATCTGGGGCGGGTAAAGGCACGATCGAGACGGTCGCCGTCGCACCCCGCCGGAACGTGTCGAGATCGCCGCTGGTCAGGCCAAGACGCACGAAACACCCGATCTGCTGGCAGAAGGCGAAGGGAAAGCGCCGGGCCTCTCCACCATCGATGCTGAGCCGAAGCTGCGGGATGAGAAGCGTGTCGATCGGCGTCACGATGGTGGCGCCGGCCACAACCTCCCCATCATCAGGCACATCGAAGATGTTGAACTCGGCCACCGCATTGTCGTTCTCGTCCAGAAGCAGCTGATACAGTTGGCAGGGTTCCAATTGCCCTTCGGGGACGGTGATGCAGCGGATTTCCCAATCGCCATGGGTTTCGGCCACATAGGTCGTTCCGATGCCCTCCTCTTCGGTCACCGGTTCGCCAAGGGGCAGTTCCGTGACGCCGTCGGCTTCTTGCGCTGCATCCTCGGTGGCGGTCTCCTGCGCCATGCCGGGCAGCGCCAGCCCCAAAGCAAGAAGGGCGGCAAGGGCCGGGGTGATCGTTCTCATCTCGATATCCTCGTGATCGGTCTTCGGCTGATTTCGGTCTTTGGCTATCACGTGGGTAGACGGCTGTCAGGGGGTAAACGAAGTGCTTTGCGGTGGCCCGCCGATCAACGCTGCGTCATGCGGCATGGCGGTGGTCCAAAAAGAAAAGGGCCCGAGTGACAGGCCCTTTCCGCATTCGTTTTTCTCTCCCTGTCGGACTGGCCGACTTAACGGGGCAGACGCTATGCCAGCCGCGCGATCACGTCAACAGGCTTTTCCACAGGTCTGATCACAAAAAAGAACCGCGTCCGGGAAGGGACGCGGCCAGTTGACAGGGAGGAAGACGTGCCACCCAAGGGAGAGAGGGTGACACCGCCGATCAGACTGGCACCGAAAGGTTAAGAATGTATGGTGAGATCAGAAAAATCAGCGGATGAAAGGGGCGATACAGCGTGAGTGACGGGATTTTCATCGGGGGCGGCGGGCCGGATTACGGCGTGCCGCAAGAGCTTCTTCTGAAATACGCGAACCGTCATGGGCTGATCGCGGGCGCCACGGGGACGGGCAAAACCGTGACGCTGCAAATCCTGGCGGAGAGTTTTTCGGCTCAAGGCGTGCCGGTGTTTCTGTCCGATGTGAAAGGCGATCTCTCGGGGCTTGGCGCCGCGGGGCGCGCAGATTTCAAGCTCCACGATGCGTTCATGTTGCGCGCGGGCACGATTGGATTTTCCAATTACGCCTATCGCGCCTTTCCCGTCACGTTCTGGGACCTCTTTGGGCAGGCCGGGCACCCGGTGCGGACCACCATGTCCGAGATGGGGCCGCTTCTGATCTCGCGCCTCTTGGAACTGACCGAGGCGCAGGAGGGCATTGTGAATATCGCCTTCCGCGTGGCCGATGAACAGGGCTGGCCGCTTCTGGACTTGAAAGACCTGCAGGCGCTTCTGGTCTGGGTGGGGGAGAACCGGGGCGATTTGAGCCTGCGCTACGGCAATGTCTCCCCCGCCTCGATTGGCGCGATCCAGCGGCGGCTTCTGGTGCTTGAGGGGCAGGGCGGGGATCAGCTCTTTGGCGAACCGGCGCTGGACCTGGGTGATATCATGAAGACGGATGAGGCGGGCATGGGCCGGATCAGCATCCTGGCGGCCGATAAACTCATGGCCTCGCCCCGGCTTTACGCGACCTTCCTCTTATGGCTGCTCTCGGAGCTTTTTGAGGCGCTGCCGGAGGTGGGCGACCCGGACAAACCGAAGCTCGTCTTCTTCTTTGACGAGGCGCATCTGTTGTTCGACGATGCCCCGAAGGCGCTGGTCGATAAGGTGGAGCAGGTGGCGCGCCTGATCCGCTCGAAAGGCGTGGGGGTGTTTTTTATCACCCAGAACCCCGCAGATGTGCCTGAGGATATCCTGGGCCAGCTTGGCAACCGGGTACAGCACGCACTCCGCGCTTTCACCGCGAAGGATCGGCGCGAGCTGCGGCAGGCGGCGGAGAATTATCGGGAGAACCCGGATTTCGACACCGAAGATGCAATCCGAGAGGTGGGCGTGGGTGAAGCCGTGACCTCGATGTTGGAGAAGAAAGGCGTGCCGGGCGTGGTGCAGCGGACCTTGATCCGCCCGCCGTCGTCGCAGCTTGGGCCGATTGAGGTGGCCACCCGGGCCGCGCTGATGGGCATGTCGCCGATTGCCGGGAAATATGAGGCGGCAGTGGATCGCGATAGCGCGTTCGAGATCCTCGCCAAACGCGCCGAGGAGGCGGCGAAAGAGGCCGAAGCCGCGGAGGCGGCGGAAGACGAGGTTGAAGAGATGGCCGAACGCGAGTTCCGCGCCGCGCGGCGGTATTCGGGCGGCCGGGTCAGTCGGTCGTCTTCCAAGCCCGCGCGCAGCCGGTCACGGTCCAGCCGCTCGGATTCGGTTGGGACGGCGTTTGCGAAATCTTTTGCCCGGCAATTGGGGACGCAATCGGGCCGCGCGGTGGTGCGCGGGATTCTGGGCGGGTTGTTTCGCGGGCGGTGAGGGCGGCAAGGCGATGGCCCGATGATTTCGGTAGGGCGGGACTTGTCCCGCCACACCGAGAACCACCACCGCCAGCGCGGCGGCGGGACAAGTCCCGCCCTACGCCCGAAAAAAACTGCCTACCCCAAGCGCAACGAGAAGCCGGGCGTCGACAGGCCGAGGGCTGGCGATCCTACCGTTGAGTGGATGCGCTTTATCCCCGCCAAATCCGGCCTCGCTCCGATCTCAGCACCAGGATCAGCCAAATCGCCAGACCGCGGGACGGCCCCTCTCGGCAGATTTTTCTTCGAAAAATCGCCTGCTAGGCAATGCCATCGATGCCCGGCGCCTTCGGCTTGATTCCGGGTGGGGACATAGACTGACGGGTGTTCGGCGGGGGCAACGTCGTCAATGCCGGCTCCCCCTCCCTCCCACATCTTTGTCATCACAATCCGATGTGTAACTCCGCCGCATCCTATTGGCGGGCGGCGCCTCCCGGCATAGTGTCGGACCCATGATCGTCGAGCTTGGACATTTCGCCCTGATCCTGGCCTTTATGGTGGCCATTTTTCAGATGATCGTGCCGCTTATTGGCGCGGCGCAGAACCGCCCCGGGTGGATGGCCGTGGCCGAACCAGCAGCCACCGCACAGTTCCTGTTGACCGCCTTCAGCTTCGGTGCGCTGACTTACGCCTTTGTCACCTCAGACTTCTCGCTCAGCCTGGTGGTCAACAACTCCCACACGTTGAAACCGATGATCTATAAGATCACCGGGGTTTGGGGGAACCATGAGGGCTCGCTTCTGCTCTGGGTGCTGATCCTGACGCTCTTCGGGGCCATGGCGGCCTGGTTCGGCAAAGGCCTGCCCCCGACCCTAAAAGCGCGGGTCTTGGCGGTGCAAAGCTCCGTCTCGGTCGCGTTTCTGGCCTTCATGCTCTTCACCTCGAACCCGTTCCTCAGGCTCGAAATCCCGCCTTTCGACGGCCAAGACCTGAACCCGCTGCTGCAAGACCCCGGCTTGGCCTTCCATCCGCCCTTCCTCTACCTCGGCTATGTCGGCCTTTCGATGGCGTTTTCCTTCGCGGTCGCGGCCTTGATCGAGGGCCGCGTGGATGCCGCTTGGGGCCGATGGGTCCGGCCCTGGACACTGGCCGCCTGGCTGTTCCTGACCATCGGGATCGGGCTTGGATCCTGGTGGGCCTATTACGAGCTTGGCTGGGGCGGATTCTGGTTCTGGGACCCGGTGGAGAACGCGAGCTTCATGCCTTGGCTGATCGCTGCGGCCCTCTTGCATTCCGCCATCGTGGTGGAGAAACGCGAGGCGTTGAAAAGCTGGACGATCCTTCTGGCGATCCTGGCCTTCGGGTTTTCGCTGATCGGGACCTTCATTGTGCGCTCGGGCGTTCTGACCTCAGTCCATGCCTTCGCCAATGACCCGGAGCGGGGCGTCTATATCCTCGGCATTCTGATCTTCTTCATGGGTGGCGCGCTGCTTCTGTTCGCACTCAGGGCGGGCGCGATGGAGGCGAAAGGCGTCTTCGCCACGGTCAGCCGGGAAAGCGCGCTGGTGGTGAACAACCTGCTGCTGGCGGTCTCCACCTTCGTGGTCTTCATCGGGACGATCTGGCCACTGATTGCCGAGATGCTGTTTGACCGCACCCTTTCGGTTGGTCCGCCCTTCTTCAACGCGGTCTTCACGCCCTTTGTCATCGGCTTGGCCGTCGTCCTGCCAATTGGCGCGATGCTGCCCTGGAAGCGCGGCCGGTTTGGCCGCGCCATGCGCCCGTTGATCGGGGCGGCGGCATTGGCCGTGGCGGCAACACTTTTGACCTATGCGATCTTCACGGGTCACTCGGCGTTTGGCCCTGTGGTGATTGGCCTCTCGGTCTGGCTCGTGGTGGGCGCCGCGGTTGATCTTTGGTCACGCACAGGGCGCGGGGCGTTTGGCCAACGTCTCTCTCGCCTCACGCGCCTGCCGCGCGCGGATTGGGGCAAGGCGACCGCCCATGCGGGCTTTGGCCTCACCATGTTCGGGATCGCCGCCCTTGTGACTTATCAGATCGAGGATATCCGGGTCGCCCAAGCGGGAGAACCTTATGAGGTCGGCGCTTATCAGATTGAGCTGATGGAGGTCCGCCAAGTCGAAGGTCCGAACTACTTCTCCACCATGGCCACGATCCGGGTGACCGACCATGGGCAGGAGCTGGAGCTGCTTTACCCCGAACGCCGCATCTATCCTGTCGCCGGGATGCCCACGACCGAGGCCGCGATCAATAACGGGTTCACCCGCGACGTCTATGTGGTGATCGGCGATCCGCAAGACGGCGGAGGCTGGGCCGTCCGCACTTATATCAAGCCCTTTGCCAATTGGATTTGGGGCGGCTCGATTATCATGGCCCTTGGCGGACTTCTCTCTTTGAGCGACCGGCGCTATCGCGTGGCGGCAGGGGCAGCAAAGGCTCGCGTGGAACCCAAAGGGGTGCCCGCGGAATGATCCGGGCCGCTACGATCATCCTCGCGCTCATCCTGCCCTTGATGGCGCAGGCGGTGCAGCCCGACGAAATCCTCGACGATCCGGTTTTGGAAGAACGTGCGCGGGACATCTCTGAGGGGCTCCGCTGCCTGGTCTGCCGGAATGAGAGCATCGATGAAAGCAATGCGGAACTGGCCCGCGATCTGCGGCTTTTGGTGCGCGAACGTCTGGTTCTGGGCGACAGCGACGCGGAGGTTCTGGAGTTTGTCGTCGACCGTTATGGCGAATATGTCCTGCTGCGCCCGCCCGCGACGGGCTCCACCCTCATTCTTTGGCTCGCGGGTCCGGCGCTGCTGCTGGCGGGTTTGGGGCTCGCGGTCCTCTATATCCGCCGCCGGGGTCAGGCCATGGCGCCAGCGGAGGCGGCGCTTAGCGCGGAAGACGAAGCGCGGCTAAAGGACATCATGAAAGACTGACGCGGCGTTTCGGCTTTCCTGAACCGATCGGTTTGCTATGGTCCGCCGCGACAGGATCGGAGAGGGGCGGCCCCATGCAATACGAAACCATCACGCTTGAAATCGCGGAGGATATCGCGGTGGTTACGCTCAGGCGGCCCGATGTGATGAATGCGCTCAACACCCAGATGCGGGCCGAGATCACCCATGCGGTGGGCACTGCCGGTCAAGAGGCGCGGGTTGTGGTGCTGACGGGTGAGGGGCGGGCGTTTTGCTCAGGGCAAGATTTGGGCGACCGCGCCAATGTGGGCGATATCAACCTCGAACGCACGCTGCGCGACGAATATATCCCGATGCTGATGGCGATTGTGGATTGTCCGGTGCCGACAATCTCTGCCGTGAACGGGACCGCCGCCGGGGCGGGCGCAAACCTGGCCTTGGCCGCGGATGTGGTGATTGCTTGCGAAAGCGCCAGTTTCATTCAGGCCTTCACCCGGATTGGGCTGATCCCCGATGCGGGTGGCACCTATGTCCTGCCGCGCCAGATCGGGATGGCGAAGGCGATGGGCGCGGCGCTGTTTGCCGAGAAGATCAGTGCGCAGCAAGCCTCGGATTGGGGGATGATTTGGGAGGCGTTGCCGGATGACGCGTTTGACGCCCATTGGCGGGGCCGCGCGGCGCATTTGGCCGCGGGGCCGACGGTGGCTTATGGCAAGGTGAAAGAGGCGCTGGCGGCGAGTTTCGGCAATTCGCTGGCGGAGCAATTGAAGCTGGAAGGCAAGCTGCAAGGCGATTGCGGGCGGACCCGGGATTTCCAGGAAGGGGTGTTGGCGTTTCTGGAGAAACGGTCGTCACGGTTCGAGGGGCGGTGAGGGGCGGGGGGCCGCGCGCTCAAGCGCCCTTTCAGGGCGCCGTCGCACGCGGCCTGTGCCTTCGGCGAGAGTATTTTGGAAGCAAAGACGAGGGGGCGGTTTGGCCCTGTCTTGAGGCTATTTCTCGGGGATCAGGCCCCTTGGGCTGAACCTCAGCACCAACAGCAGAATCAGCCCCATGGTCAGAAGCCGCATATGGGCCGCGGCGTCGAGGAGGTGGTCGCGGAGCCAGCTCCCTTCGGCCATGCCCGCCGTGATGCCTTGCATGAGAAGCGCGCCGATGGGCTCCACCTGAATCCAAAGCCACCAGATCAGGAAGCCGCCCAGGACCGCACCCCAATTGTTGCCGGAGCCGCCGACAATCACCATCACCCAGATCAGGAAGGTGAAGCGGAGCGGTTGATAGGTACCCGGAACCAATTGGCCGTCGAGCGTCGTCATCATCGCGCCCGCCAACCCGCAGACGGCGGAGCCCAGGATGAAGATTTGCAGATGCCGGGCTTTCACGTTCTTGCCCATGGCGGAGGCCGAGACCTCATTATCGCGGATCGCGCGCATCATCCGGCCCCAGGGGGAGTTGAGCGCCTTCTCCGACAGCCAGATGAGGGCGAGAAGGACCAGGATGAAGAGGCTTGCATAGCAGAGCTTCACGAAGATCGAGGAGAAGGTGACGAAATCAGCGCCAATCCGGTCGGAGAGGTTCAAGAACCAGCTGGAGTTTTGTAGGTCGATCTCAAATGGCACCGGGCGCGGCAGGCCGGTCACGTTTTTGACGCCGCGGGCCAGCCAATCCTCGTTTTTCAGGACGGCGATCACGATCTCTGCGATCCCAAGGGTTGCGATGGCCAGATAGTCGGCGCGGAGGCCGAGGGCCGTCTTCCCAATGATCCAGGCCGCACCCGCCGCCAGGGCACCACCCACGGGCCAGGCGAGGATCACCGGCAGGCCAAGCCCACCGAGATAGCCGGTCAGCGCGGGGTTCACGGCCTCCACCGCCTCGACACCGCCGTCGAAGACCGCGCGATAAAGGAAGAAACCGCCGATCAGGATGACCATGATCGCGACCCCGCGCATTCGGCCTTTTGGCAGCCGGGACCAGGCCAGGATCGCCGCGATGATCGTCGCCGCGCCAAGGGTCAGGCCCAGAAGAATGCGGATCCCGCCCGCGGCCCAGGCCTCATCGACCGGTGGCATGGACACCAGGACCGCGGCCAGCCCGCCAAGCGCGACAAAGCCCATCACACCGACATTGAAGAGGCCCGCATAGCCCCATTGCATATTCACGCCCAAGGCCATGATGGCCGAGACCAGCCCCATATTGAAGATCGTGAGCGTCGTGTTCCAGGACTGCACAAAGCCCGTGCCGATAAAAAGCACGGCCACCAAGGCAAACAGCATCATGTGCTTGGGTTCCATCGACTTGATCATACCGTCTTGCCTTTCATGATGCCGGTGGGCCGGAACAGAAGCACAATCAACAGGATGCCGAAGCTGACGGCGAATTTGTAATCGGTGGAGAGGAGTTGCAGGAGGCCCTCAGGCTCCCATCCTTCGGGGGCGAGATAGCTGACGACTTTGCGGAAGGCATAAGTGACGCCAACCTCGGAAAAGGCGATGAGGAACCCGCCGAGGATTGCGCCAAGCGGGTTGCCAAGCCCGCCCACGATGGCCGAGGCGAAGATCGGCAGGAGAAGTTGGAAATAGGTGAAAGGTTTGAAGCTTTTATCGAGCCCGTAAAGCACGCCCGCCGTGGTGGCGAGCGCGGCGACAATCAGCCAGGTGTAAAGGACAACCCGTTCGGGGTTGATGCCGGAGAGGAGTGCCAGGTCTTCATTGTCTGAGAAAGCCCGCATGGATTTGCCGGTGCGGGTGCGATTCAGGAACCAGAAAAGCAGCGCCACGGCGATGATCGCCACGACGATGGTGATGCCTTGGGACGTGCGGAAGGCCAGGCCTTCGTCGAGCCCGGTGATCTCTCGGAAATTGCGGGCCGAGATGATGAAGCGTTCGCCATCGGCAAAGCGCTGATCGTCCACGCCGATGATGAAGCGCACGATCCCGTTCATGATGAACATGACGCCAAGGGAAGCGATGACGAAGATCACCGGTTTCGCCTTCTGCGCCCTGTAGAAGCGATAGACGACCCTGTCCGTGCCAATGAGCAGAAGCCCGGTGGCCAGAATGCCGACCGGCAGGGCTAGAAGCGCCGTGGGAAGCGGCCCGAGAGAGACACCCGCCGCTTGCAAGCCCCAGGTCACCAGGATTGTGACCATCGCGCCAAAAGCCATCGTGTCGCCATGGGCGAAGTTGGAGAAGCGCAGGATGCCATAGATTAGCGTCACCCCAAGCGCGCCAAGCGCCAGTTGCGCGCCATACGCCGTGGCCGGGATGATGACGAAATTCAGAAGCGCGACCAGGGCGTTGAGAAAATCCATCAGTTCAGCACCTCACAGGTTCCGAAATAGCTCGCGGCTTGGGCGGTGCCGTCGAAGATATGCACGGTCATGATCGCCGTCTGGTCGGCCTCGATGGTCAGAAGCTCCGCCAACCCGTCCTCGCCTGCAGACGCATAGGTTGCGGGCACCGCGCCTTCCGGGGTCAGGCGCAGAACCGGGCTGTCACCGGTGATGGTGGAGAGGAAGAGCTGCCCCTCATGGTCGGCGGCAATCACCTCAACCCCATACGCCGCCTCGTCACAGGCCTCCGTCACCACGCATTCCACGGTGAAGTCGCAGGTCCAGGGCTCCCCCATCGCGACGTGGGGGAGGGCGGTGAGCAGGGCCAGGAGGGCGAAGCGCGTCATGACTGAGCCTCACACACCATCCGCATATGCTGCGCGCCGATGCCCACGCCCGTCTCGCTATCTAGCAGGCGGTATTGGCTGATCCGGATCACACCGGCGGCACCCTCGGCGCCACTTGCGGCCTCTTCCACGAAGAACTCCCGCCGCGCGCCCAGGATGTCTCCAGCCTGGAGCGCCGCGGCCGCCGCCGGAAGATCGGGGAAAAGCGGCATCGTTGCGGGCGTGTCGGCGGCGTAGCTCACGAGATCGCCCGCGCTGTTGCGGTAGAGATAGGTGCGCCCGGGGAGCGCCATGTCGAGACAACGGTTGGGCCCAGTGCAGATGCTGACCATCTGGCAAGCGGCCACCGACCAGGCAGGCGCGGGCGCATCTCCGATGGCGGCGTTTGCGCCTGACGTGGCGAGCAAGGCGGCGGAGAGGGAGAGGCAAGCAGCGCGGATCATGGCCTAACCCCCCAGGAAGCTCTTGCGGACATCCGGGTCGGCCAAAAGCTCTTTCCCGGTTCCGGTATAGGCGTTTCGGCCCTGGACCAGCACATAGCCTTTATCTGCAATCTCCAGGGCTTGGCGGGCATTCTGCTCCACCATCAGGATTGGAATGCCGGTGCGGGCCACCTCGATGATCCGGTCGAACAACTCATCCATCACGATGGGGGAGACGCCGGCCGTCGGCTCATCCAGCATCAGAACCTTGGGTTGGGTCATGAGCGCCCGGCCCACGGCGACCTGCTGACGTTGACCGCCGGAGAGTTCCCCCGCCGCCTGATGGCGTTTATCCTTCAGGATTGGGAAGAGGGTATAGACCTGCTCCATCGTGGGTGAGATATCGTCGCGCCGGATGAAGGCGCCCATTTCGAGGTTCTCTTCAACCGTGAGTGAGGTGAAGATGTTCGAGGTCTGCGGCACAAACCCCATGCCTTTGCCAACCCGGGCCTGGGGGCTGAGCGCGGAGATATCCTCCCCATCCAACAACACATGGCCGTCGCGCAGGTTCAGCATCCCGAAGACGGCCTTCATGGCGGTGGATTTGCCCGCGCCATTGGGGCCGACAATCACCGCGATCTCGCCGGGTTCCACGGCAATGGTACAGGCGTGGAGGATATCGGCGCCGGTGCCATAGCCACCGGTCATCTCATGGCCGATCAGAAACGGGTTCTCGCCTTCCACCCTGACCGCGCTACCGCCCGGTTTGACGGGGTCGCCCATATGCGTGGCGGCGGGCCGGGTGATGGAGCGGTCCTTGTTGCCGCGGTCGTCTTGGTAGGGGTTGGAGGTCATTGAACCCGGACCTCAGAGCCCAATTGGAGGGCATCGGAGGCGCGTCGATGCGCCATGAGATGGGCTAGCGAGAGCTCTTGCACTAGGAACCTCTTGGTGACGACAACGGCATCTGCTTCGTCGGCGCGATGGAAACTCCAGACGCTGACCGTTCCGTTGAAGCCGTGGCGAGAGAAAGCCGGCCCTGGAAACGTTGTGCGAAACGCAACAACGCTCTCAGACGATTCCTGAAATGCCGCCGGCACATTCAGCCAATCGACTCTTGGACAGGCGTCGGTCGCCTCCATGGCTGAACAGCCGGGGTGACCAAGGCGTTCCGATGCAACGGTTCGCAAATAGAGCAGTCGACTGTCTATTTTAGGCCTCCTATCCCAATGCACGATCAGCCTCATGTCCTCTATATCGTTATGCGCGTAGAAGCCGCCTCTGAGGCCATCATCAGCCGTTGGGAAATTGGTCGCGTCTGCCGCATGCCAATAGGTGTTCTCAAAACAGAAAGCTATGTCGTCGTGGAGCGTTGTGCAGGCAAGGACTGGCCCAGCAGAGCAAATGAAGACAGCTGAGAGAACGGACCTGATCACGCGCCCGCCTCCTGCTTTTCCTTGTTCTTCAACCCCGTCCCCAAATACGCCTCGATGACTTGCTCATTGGCCTTGATCTCATCGATGGTCCCTTCGGCGAGCACGCGGCCTTCGGCCATCACGATCACCGGGTCGCAGAGCCGCCCGATGAAATCCATGTCATGTTCGATCATGCAGAAGGTATAGCCGCGTTCCCGGTTGAGGCGCTGGATTGCATCGCCGATGGTATTTAGAAGCGTCCGGTTCACGCCCGCGCCGACCTCGTCCAGGAAGACAATCTTGGCGTCCACCATCATCGTTCGGCCGAGTTCCAGAAGCTTCTTTTGCCCGCCGGAAAGGTTGCCTGCCTTCTCGTCGGCCAAGTGATCGATCGTCAGAAATTCCAGGACCTGATCGGCTTTCGTGGCGAGCGTGGCCTCTTCGTCAGCAATCCGGGCGCGGCGGAACCAGGCGTTCCAGAGCGCCTCGCCTGATTGGTCGCCGGGAACCATCATTAGGTTCTCGCGTACGGTCATGGAGCTGAACTCATGGGCGATCTGGAAGGTGCGGAGAAGGCCTTTGGCAAAAAGCTCATGGGGCGGCAGGCCGGTGATATCCTCCGCATCCATGAAGACACGGCCCGAGGTGGGTTGAAGGACGCCCGCGATCACGTTGAAAAGAGTTGTTTTTCCGGCTCCGTTTGGCCCAACCAGCCCGGTGATCGACCCGGTTTCGATGGTGAGAGAGGCGCCATCGACGGCGTGGAACCCCCCAAAGTGTTTATGCAGATCTTCAACGACGATCATTGGGCGCGTGGCCTCCGGAAACGAAGCAGCCCGGCGGAAGGCCGGGCTGCCCCAAACATCATGTGACGCGCGGGATCAACGGAAGCGGGCCGTTTGGATCTCGCCGCCTTCGATTTCGATCTCGCGGTAGTTGCCCGCCGATTCACCCGGGCCAACCAGTTCCACCGCCGAGGCGCCGACATAATCGACATCTTCGCCCGCCGCGATCAGCTCCAGCGCGCGGCCAAGCTGACCGGGCAGGATTTGTTCACCCGGGGCGTTGGCCACATCCATGACATGGGCGGCATAGTCGCCCGGATCGGTGGACCCTGCCGCTTGCATCGCCAAAAGGATCAGGGCCGCCGCATCATAGCTCTCTTTCGAGAAGGGCGAGGTGCCGTCGAACCCGGCGTCGCTGGCCATGTTGTGGAAGATCTCCGCGCCTTCGGAATCCGTGCCCGGATGCTGGCCGAAGGACCCGTCGATATCGCTGCCGAAATTGTCTTGCAGCGCCTGGCTGACCATCCCGTCGGGGAAGACAAATGTGTCAAACGCGCCCGTGTCGAGGGAGGCTTGGACAATGCCCGAGCCGCCTTGGTCCACATAACCCGCAACCACCAGTGCTTCACCGCCGGCAGAGGCGAGCGCCCCAACCTCAGCGGAGTAATCCGCGCGCCCGTCTTCATGAGCGGCCACGAGGGTCACGGACCCGCCCGCCGCTTCGAACGCCGCGGCGAAGCTGTCCGCCAGACCCAGGCCGTAATCGTTATTGGTGTAGGTGACGGCAACCTCATTGATGCCGCGGTCCATGATGACCTGGGTCATCACTTCGCCTTGGCGCGCATCCGAGGGTGCGGTGCGGAAGAAGAGGCCGTTATCCTCAACGGTCGAGAGGGCGGGCGAGGTCGCAGACGGCGAGATCATCACCATCCCGTTCGGCACCGCCACGTTCGACAGGATCGAGGTGGTCACACCGGAACAATCGGCGCCCACGATCCCGTCGACATTATCCGCCGTGATCAGACGTTCTGCCGCGGCTTGGGCGGCGGCGCTGTCGATACAGGTGGAATCCGCGCGGACGGAACTCACGCTCATCCCATCCATCAGATTGCCGCTTTCGGTCACCTCGGACATGGCCAGTTCAGCGCCATCGGCCATATGGGGCGTCAGCGATTCAATTGGGCCGGTGAACCCAACGATCACGCCAAGCGTCACATCGGCATAAGCGCCCGTTGCCATAGCGGCCGTGACTGCTGTGCTCAGCAGAAGCTTCTTCATGAGTATCTCTCCCTAGTTGGACGGATTTTTCCGTTCTGGCGGGCAAGTTAAAGGGCAGGGGCGGCGTTGAAAAGATGAAAGTTGATTGGAGGTTTCGCGAAAACAGACCGTTTCACGGGTGGGTGAAGGTGGTGGCGGGTCGCGGGAACGGGCCTATCTTGATCCAAGATTGCCCGTGACAGTTGGGAGATATCCGTCATGCGCCGCTTTGCCCTTATCCTGGCCCTTTCCACCGCCCTGACGGGGCCTGGATCCGCCGACAGCATCGACAGCTCCGCCGGGCCGATCGCATTCACACCCATCGTGACGGGTTTGGAGGAACCTTGGGCGCTGGCCTTTCTGCCGGGTGGCGGGTTTCTGATCACCGAGCGTGATGGGCGGCTTTGGGCCTTTGATCGGGCCGGTGGGCGGCAAGAGATCACCGGGCTGCCCGAGATTGCC
>JANQNZ010000302.1 GCA_028279315.1 Rhodophyticola sp.
GTCATGGGATCAACTCCAAGGTCCGTTTCTCTGCCGCGGAGCGGGCGGCGGTGTCGACAATCCGTTGCGCCGTCAGGCAGAGCGCGGGGTCGAGCGGGCCAGACACCGCCTCCCCCCGCTCGATACAGCCGAGCACATATTCAATGGCGCTGCGGCGGCCTTCAGGCAGAGGATCGGCGGGGATCGGGTGCGGCTCAGGCTGCGCCCGCGTCTGAACCGTCACGTGATCGGCGTAATCATAGCTGGAGATCGTGCCGTCACTGCCCACAAAGACAAAGCCGCATTTGGGCTGCGGTTGGATCACCCATGGATCGGTGAACGTGCCCCAGCGCGTCTCCATCTTCGAAAGCCCACGGGCATAGCGGCAGACCGCGATGGCGTGTTGGTCCACCTCAATCCCGGGGGCCTCATCCACGGTGCAAGTGACCTCCAACGGTGCCTCGCCACCCATATACCAGGTGCCAAGGGTGGCGCCGTAGCCGAGGTAATCCAGAAGGCTGCCGCCGCCTGCCGCCTTTTTGTACCACCAACTGTCGGGCTTCTGGCGTTCGACCTCCTCCGGGCTGACCTCGACCTTATCGGCCAGGTGGTGGAGCGGCCCGCGATTGCCGTCGTAGAAATGCACCTCGATCAGATCGCCGATCATCCCCTCATCAATCAGGCGTTTGGCGGTGACATGCGACGGGACCCAAGCGAGCGGCCAGTTGATCGCCATTTGCCGCCCCGTGCCCTCCATCGCGGCCAACATCCGCCGCGCATCCTCCACCGAGGCCGCGAAGGGTTTTTCGACGAAGAGATGGGCGCCGTAAGGGGCGAGCCGCTCGGTATAGGTCGCGTGATCGGCGGTGGCGGCGCAGAGGAGGACGAGATCGGGTTTAGTGGCCTCCATACAGCTGTCGAAATCGGTGAAGACCTTGGCCTCAGGGATGCCGGACGCCTCCACCGCGCTTTGCATTTTGGCGCGGTCGGGGTCCAAACTGCCGGCGATTTCGGCGTCGGGGTGGTCATGCACTTCGCGGAGGAGGTCGCCCATATGCATATGGTCAAAGCTGATGCCAGCGATGCGGAATTTGGCCATGGGGGACCCCCTTTCAGGATTGATCGGTGAAACGTACGTAAAGCGCGGTGACGGCCAGGATGATGAGGCCGAAAAGCAGCCGCCGCGCCCCTTCGGGCATTTGCAGCAGCGTCAGAAGTGTGCCGAGGACCGTCAGGATCAGCGCGCCGACAATAGTGCCGGAATAGCCGCCCCGCCCGCCGAAGATCGAGGTGCCGCCGATCACGGCCGCCGCGACGGAGGGCAGGAGGAGCGGGTTAGCGAGCGAGAGTGATGGCGCACGGATCATGCCCACATAAAGCAGCCCGGTGATCCCGGCGATCAGCGCCGAGAGCGTGTAGAGTGCCAGGAAGACCTGCCAACTGCGCACGCCTGAGAGTTTCGCCGCATTCTCATTGGCGCCGATGGCGTAAAGCAGGCGGCCAAACCCAGTGCGGGCGAGGCCCCAAAGGATCAGCGCCGCGAAGGGGAGGAAGAGGAAGAGCGCATTGGGCAGGCTGAAGGTCCGGCCTGTGCCAAGCCATTCTAGGAAGCTTGGGATCTCAGAGCCGGTGGCGATGACAAAGCGCTGATAGACTTGCAGGCAGCCGGTCGCGATCAACCCGGTGCCAAGTGTCATGATCAGCGGATGCACCCGGCAAATCCCCACGCCGAACCCGTTCACAAGCCCCACCAGAACAGCGGCGGCCAGCGAGATGGTCACCGCGCTTGGCGCCCCCAGAAGCGGTGTCAGGCTGCTGACGACAAAGGCGGAGACGGTGGCGACGACTCCAACTGACAGGTCGATGCCTCCGGTCAGCATGGTGATGGTCTGGCAGGCGGCCAGCATCGCCAGCGGGATCGCGAATTTGATTGTGTTGCCGATCCAGCGTTCGTTCACGATGCCGGGGCGCATGTATTCGAGGACCCCGATCAGCACAAAAAGCAGCAGAATCAGCGGGATCACCGGGTTGTCGCGCAGGAAGCGGCCCAGGCGGATAAGGGCGGTTGGTTGATCGGCGGCAACAGTCATGATCGTCGCTCCCTCATCATCAGGATGGCGCCTAGCATGACCACCACCACCATGATTGTGCCCTCGACAATGGTTGTCACATTGGGGTCCACGGCCATTAATGTCAGAAGAAGCCGGATCGCGCGGAGGATGAAGACGGCGATGATCGGCCCCAGAAGCCCGCCGCGCCCGCCGCCCAGGACCACACCGCCGAGGACGACGGCGGCGACGCTGGCCATCAGGTAGGGGCCGGGCACGGGCTCTCCGATGCCGGTGCCCATGGTCAGCGACAGGCCCCCAAGCGCGCAGAAAAGCCCCGCGACGGCATAAGCCGCGACGCGGGTCCGGCCAATGGCGATGCCAGAGCGGAAGGCGGCGGTGTCGTCACTGCCGATGGCGTAGATCGAAAGGCCAAGCTTGGACCGGCGGAGCGGCAGCCAGATCACCGCGATGGCAACCGCCATGAAGATAAAGGCGTTCGGCAGCCAGAACGTCCACGCCTCGGGCAGGAAGGGCAGGCTGACAGGCCCGGCAATGATGGACCGCAGCCAGTCCGCCGCGCCACCGCCGGGCGTGCTGAGAATCAAAAGCGCCACGCCTTCCCAGACAAAAAGCATGGCCAGCGTCACCACGATATCCGGCACCTTGGTCAGAACGATAAGCGCGCCATTGATGGCGCCCATGGCGATGCCCACCAGAAGCACGGCGATGACGGCAAAGACCGCCTGGCCCTCGGTTGCGTTGTCCATCAGCACCGCCGCGGTTACGCCGGTCACCGCCATCATCGACGCGACCGACAGGTCGATGCCGCCCGCGATCACCACAACGGCCATGGCGGCGGTGGCAAAAGCGAAGGGCAGGGCGGCGCGGGCGAGCGATTCCAGGCCCGAGGCGCCGAAGTTTGGCTGCACAACTCGGATCGCGATCAGCAGGGTTAGCAGGATCGCCAGAAGGCCCAGGGTCCAGCCGTGTTTCTTCAGAAACCCGGTCATGAGGCGGCCTCTGCCGGGGCGTTGCGCGGCAGACCGTAGGCGGCGCGCATCAGCGTGGGTTCATCGGCCTCGGCGGCGTCAATGATATCCACCACACGGCCCCCGAACATCACCACGGCGCGATCGCAGGCCAATTGCACCTCTTCCAGTTCCGAGGTGTAGAACAGAACCGCCGCGCCTTGGGCGGCCAACTCCCGCACCAACGGGTAGATCTGCCGTTTCGTGCGCACATCGATCCCGCGCGTGGGGTCGAAGAGGAGCAGCGTCTCCACCCCCGTTGCGATCCAGCGCCCGATGGTCACCTTCTGCTGGTTGCCGCCTGAGAGCCGCCGGACCTCCCCTTGCGCCCGCGTGTCGATCTGAAGGCGCTCGATGGCCTCAGCCACCCGCGCGGCCTCTCGCTTCATCGGCAACCCGGCCCAGGCGCGGAGGCGGGCCGAGAAGGGCAAGGCGATATTCTCGCGAACCGAGCGATCCATCAGAAGCGCCTCAGCCCGGTTGCCGGGGACAAAGGTGAGCCCGGCGGCGATGGCATCTGCCGGGTGGGTAAACTCGCGCGTGGTGCCGTCGACCTCCAGCGTTCCCGTCTCCGCCCGGCGGAACCCGGCGAGGATGTCGAACAGCTCATCCTGGCCCTGACCTTCAAGCGCCACCACGCCCAGCACCTCGCCCGGGTGAAGGTCAAAGGACACGTCGGTCAGTTTACCGCCCAGACCGATCCCGCTGACCTTGAGGCGTGGGGTGCCGGTGGCCGTCTGTGGGACATGGGCGTCACGATCCTCGGCCAGTTGTCCGGGCGTGAGTGCGGCGCCCAACATCAGTTCCACGGCACGGTCCTCAACGCCGTCCTCAATCGGCAAGTCCCCCACGGTCTCCCCATCGCGGAGCACGCTGGCGCGGTCACAAAGGGCCGCGATCTCGGGGAAGCGGTGCGAGACAAAGATGACCGCGAGGCCTTCATCAGCCTGGGCGCGCACGGTTTTCAGAACCTTCTCGACCAGATCAGTTGGCAGCGCGGCGGTCATCTCATCCAGGAGCAGGACATCGGGTTTCGACGCCAAGGCGCGGGCCAGATCGAGAATGCGCAAGGTCGCCAGCGGAAGCCGGTGGATCATCTCACCCAGGTTCAGATCGCTCACCCCAAGCTCTGCCACCCAATGGCGAAACGCAGCCTCATCGGTGTCGCCCAGGCGCAGATTGTCCGCGACCGTCAGATCGGGGATCAGCGAGGGCTCCTGATAGACCGGCACAAGCCCCGACCGCCGCGCCTCAGCCGGGGAGCCCACGCGGCGGTCCACGCCTTTGATCTGCACATGGCCGGTATCGGGGCGAAGGGCACCCGTCAGGATCTTCACGAAGGTCGATTTGCCCGCGCCATTGGCCCCCATCAGCGCCACGACCTCCCCCCGGCGGAGGTGAAGCGAGGCGTTGCTCAGCGCGGCAACGGCGCCGAAACGTTTGGATACGGATTGTGCATCCAGAAGAAGCGGCTCAGCGCCCGAGTCAGTCATGTGGGATAGGGCTTTGATGTGGTTGCGGGAAAAGGCGCCGGCCCCCACAAACTGGTGCGGGGACCGGCAGGGAGAGATGGGTTATTCGCCCGGGCCTTCGCAGGCGATGATCTGATCCATGGAATAGGTGGTCCAGCCGTCGATTGAGACGCTGACCGGCCATTCCGGGTCCAGGTTCGGGTTCTGCGCCGAGGTGATCTGGGCGCGCCCGTCATCGGTGGTGTTGTCCCAAAGGGCCGGGTCGACCAGCACAAGCGGATCGTCCGGCGCGTTGCCTTCGAGGATTTGGAGCGCAAGCGTCACGCCCGCCCCACCGACAGAGCCCGGGTTGGTCACGGCGGCGCCTTCCAGCCCTTCAACCTCGGTCAGCATCTGAACAAACCCCGCATTGTCGGCGCCCACAATCGGCACCAGGGGCACGTCCGATTCCAGGAATGCATCCACGATCACGTTGTCGATGCCGCTGGTCCAAACCCCGTCAAAGGGGATGCCGGTCGCCAGGAAATCCAGCATTTGCTGCTTGCCCTGGTCCTGCTGCCAGCCGGTGAAGACCTCATGCACGACAGTGATGTTCGGGAACTCCGCCAGTGCACGCTGGAACCCATTGTCCCGGTCGGTATCGGCTGACACGCCCGCAATGCCGCGCATATAGACCACGTCGCCTTCGCCACCGAGCTGCTCAAACAGCCAGCGGGCGCCAAGATAGGCGTACTCCTCCTGGTTATTCGACAGGATATAAGCGCCTTCCGCTGTCACGCCTGCATCAACGGCCACCACAACGATGCCTGCCGCAATCGCGTCTTCGATGGCGTCGTTGAGGCCGTCAGGGTTCGAGGGGTTCAGAACAATCGCGTCGACATCCGCCTCGATCAGGTTGCGGATATCCTCTAGCTGGCCGGCAGTATCGGTGTTGCGGTGGGCGATGATCATCTCGGCCACATCGCCCGAGGCCAAGGCCTGCGCATTCATCGCGCAGATCATCTGTTCGCGCCAGCCATTACCCTGCACGGTGTTCGACACCCCGATGGTATAGCTCGCGTGCCCCGCGGCGAAGGCGGCGGCGGATAGGCTTGCGATCACGGCCCCGGCAGCCACCGTTTGCGTCAGTCTTTTCATCTCAAATCCTCCCTTTGGATTGTCTTTGGTTTCTTAGGTTTGCCCCGTCACTTAATGAACGGGCTGATCACGTCGCGGGCCAATAAGAAGCCCCGTTTCACCTTCTCGTCACTGCCCTCAAAATCCCGGTCCTCATGTTCGATGATGATCGGCCCGTCATATCCGGCGCGGTAAAGCCCTGAGAAGAAATCGGCCCAATCCACATCGCCCAAGCCGCAGAGGCGCGGGATTTGCCAGCCCATGCCGGTGCTCATCACCCCATGTTCGTAAAGCCCGTCCCGGTCGATCATCACGTCTTTGGCGTGGACATGAACCATACGGGCACCGAACTCGCGGATGAAACGGGTCTGGTCGATCATCTGCCAGATCAGATGTGAGGGGTCGAAATTCATGCCGACATCGGCGCCCCATTCCTCAAAGATACGGCGCCAGATTTTGGGGCTGTAGGCGATGTTATGCCCGCCCGGCCATTCGTCGTAAGAGAAGATCATCGGGCAGTTTTCGAAGGCCAGCGTTACCCCGCTATCGCGCGCATGGGCGACGATATCGGGGAAGGTCACTTGCGCGCGCGCCCAGTTTTCATCGACATTCAGCGTCCGGTCACCGCCGAGGAAGGTGTTGACCACTTTCACGCCCATCACACCCGCTGCGGTGATGACCTTCTTCAAATGGCCAATCACCTCATCCCGATGATCCGCCTCGGCATGGAGCGGGTTGGGGTAATAGCCGAGGCCCGAAATCTCGATGCCTTTCTCGGCCAGAGCACCTTTGATCTCCGCCCCCTGGGCCGCCGTCAGCCCGTCCACATTGATATGCGAGGTGCCCGCATAGCGCCGGGCCTCGCCGCCCGAGGCTGGCCAGCAGGCAATCTCCAAAGCGCTCATCCCCGCCGAGGCGGTCCAATCGGCGACCTCCATCAACTCCATGTCGGGAAAGGGCGCTGTCAGCAGGCCGAGTTTCATGATGTCGCCTCCGTCGTCGTCATTGGCCCGGTATCTCCACCCATCTGCCGGTTCGGGCGCTTTCCAGGACTGCGTCGCAGAAGAGCATTTCGTAATGGCCGTCTTCGAAGCTGGCATAGGTCGCGTCGGGCTTGCGCGCGCCTGCGGCCACATCGCGGTAAACCTGGGCGAAAAAGGCAAAGAAGCTGTCGGCGAAACCTTCGACATGGCCGCCGGGAAGGTGTGTCGCCGCAGCGCCGGTGGCGTTCATCAGGCCCGCATCCCGTTGCAGGATTTCATTCGGGCCATCGCGATGGCCGATCCAGAGGTGATCGGGCGTCTCGCTGTCCCAAGCGGCTGAGGCGCCTGCGCCCGCGATATCCCATTGCAGGGAATTCTTCCGGCCCACATTGATCTGACTGGTGGACATCACCCCGCGCGCGCCATTGGGGTAGCGCAGAATGATCATCGCGGCGTCATCGGTTTCGATGCTGCGCGTCTCGGTCTCCCCCGTGGCGGCGGCGAAGGTCTCAACCGGGCCGGTGGGTTTCTGACGTTCCGGCAGGAAGGTCTTCAACTCCGCCATGACCGCGCTGGGCTTCATGCCGGTGATGAAGCTGGTGAGGTCTACCCAATGGGTGCCGATATCGCCGACGGAGCGCAGAATGCCGCCCGCCTCGGTCTCCAACCGCCAATTCCAATCGGTGTCTTTGGCCAGCCAGTCTTGGTGGTAATGGCCTGAAAGGAAACGGATATCTCCAAGCTTGCCTTCGGCAACCATTCCGCGGGCGTGCTGATTGAGCGGGTAGAAGCGGATGTTGTAGGAGACCGCCGCAACTTTGCCCGAGGCCTTCGCAATTTCCACCATCTCCGCCGATTCCGCGGAGGTCATGGAGAGCGGCTTTTCGCAGATCACATGTTTGCCTGCGCCCAAGATCGCCTTCACCTGAGGGTAATGGGCATGGTTGGGGGAGGTGACATGGATGACATCCACTGTCTCATCCGCCAGGAGGTCATCAAGGCTATGATAGGCCCGCGCGACACCAATCTCCTTCGCGCGCGCTGCTCCTCGTTCAGGGCTGGAACCTAGAACACCCGCCACCCGGACGCCCAACCGGCGGAGCGCCTGAGCATGGACTGTGCCGATGAAGCCCGTCCCGATCACCGCCGCGCCGATTTGCGCAAAATCTGTCATCGCGATCCCCCCTCAGGCAACGGAATACCCTCCGTCCACGGGCAGGCAGGTGCCGGTCATGAAAGCCGCCGCTGAAGAGGCGAGGAACAGCACGGCGCCCGCGATATCCTGGGGCTGACCCCACCGGCCCATGGGTGTGCGTTGGGCGATGGATGTGGTGAAGGCCGGGTCCTGGCGCGCTTTGGCTGACTGGTCTGTTTCGACGAAGCCGGGCGCGACGGCGTTCACGCGGATACCATCCTCCGCCCAAGCGATGGCGAGCGATTTGGTAAGCTGCGTCACCGCCGCCTTGCTGGCGCCATAAGCCGGGTTCCGGGGGCTGCCGAATTGCGCGTACATCGACGCGATGTTGATGAGCGCGCCTTTTGCAGCTTTGAGCTGACTATGGAAGCTCTCCGCGCAGCGGAAACTGCCGTGGAGGTTCACGTCGACGACGCGAGTGAAGAAATCCGGGTCCATCTCCTCCCCGCGCGAGGTGATGGCGGCGCAGTTCACAAGGATATCGAGTCGGGGCATGTGCGCCGCGAGCGCGCGGACGGCGGCCAGATCAGTCACATCAAGCTGGTGATAGGTGAAGCGGCCTTGGTCTTCCGCGACCGGTTGGTCCTCGATCCCCGTGATCGTCACTTCCGCGCCCGCCTCTTTGAACCCGCGCGCGATGGCGGCCCCAATGCCCGCCCGGCTGGCGCCCACCACCAGCGCCTGGGCGCCGGTGAAATCGAAGCGGGTCGCACCCATCAGCGCATCCCGTCCCGATAGAGACTGGTCAGATCACGTCCCAAGCCCGCCCTCCCATGCGCACTTGTAATCGTTTACAGCGCCGGAAGAATCCTCTTCCCAGGCGATGAAATCGATTACATACTCGATCTGTCATCAGATTCGTGTCAACCCCTCAATTCGCAGGACCGACCAAGGGACCCATGGTGCAGAAATCCGCCACGATACAGGATGTCGCCCGCGCCGCGCGGGTCTCCACCGCGACGGTCAGCCGGGCGCTCAGCAACCCCGATCTTCTGTCCGATAACACGCGCGAGGCGGTATTCGACGCGATCCGGACCACCGGCTATCGCGTGAACCAAGCGGCGCGGAACCTGCGGATGCGGCGCGCGGGTGCGGTGCTGGTTCTGGTGCCGAACCTGGGCAAGCCCTTCTATTCGCAGATCCTGGCGGGGTTGAGCGATGGGTTTGCCGAAACCGATTACGCTGTCCTGATCTCGGACACCGAAACCCGGCCCGTGCAGGATGCGGCGCTGGCGGGGTATTTCCTGGATGGACGGATCGACGGGGTCATCTCGCTGGATGGGGGCCTGTCGCGCACGGCACTTCAAGGCTGCAAGGATCAAGGCGTGGCCGACCGGATTGTGTTCCTGTGCGAATGGGTGGACGGCACCGATTTCCCTTCGATCCGGATCGACAATGCCGCGGGCGCGCGGCTGGCGATCCGGCATTTGCATGAATTGGGCCACCGCAAGATCGCTCATGTCACGGGGCCCCAGGGCAATGTGCTGACCGCCACAAGGCGCGAAGGGATGCTGGAAGAGCGCGCCCGTCTTGGTCTGCCTGCAAGGCCGGAATGGATCATCAGGGGGGATTTCTCGCTGGAGTCCGGCCACGAGGCGGCGCAACGGATTCTGGCGATGGCGGACCGGCCCACGGCGGTCTTCTGTGCCGCCGATATGGTGGCCTTTGGGCTGATTTCCGGGCTTCAGGGCGGGGGATTGCGGGTGCCTGACGACATCTCCGTCATTGGGTTCGACGGGATTGAGATGTCGGAATATTACGTGCCCGCGCTGACCACGATCTGGCAGGACCGGCAAGAGCTTGGCCGCCGGTCTGCGGCACGCCTGTTGGAGCGGTTGACGGGGCAGGGGACAAGCGCAGCACCTGCGATCGACATGGTGGATGTAGAACTCGTGATCCGCGACAGCACCGCCCCGCCGCCCAGTTGACTTCCGGTGCGTGATCATCCGGGCGCCCCGACAACGGTTTGTTCAAGATCCATGCAGACACCTGTCATCGGCGCGGACGCATCGCTGAGCAGATAGACAGCCAGCCGCGCGGCCTCCTCCGGGTGCAGAAGGCGTTGGAGCGGCAAAGCCTTTGCGGCCTCGGTTTGCCAGCCCGGGCCTTTGCCCAGGGTCTCGGCCTGCATCCGCCGCTCACTCTCGGTCTCGGTCCAGCCGAGATTGATGGCGTTGACCCGGATGCGGTCGGCCAGATGGGCGTTGGCGGCGTTTTTGGTGAGCGTGTTGAGCGCACCCTTGGTCGCGGCATAGATCGCCAGATCGGGCTCGCCGCAATGGGCGTTCATGGAGCTGATATTGACAATTGAGCCCGGCTGGCCGCGCGCCGTCATCTCGGCGATAACCGCCTGCATCAGAAAGAACGGCGCGCGGGCGTTGATGGCAAAAAGCGTCTCCCAGGCCTCAGGCGTGCCGTCGATCAGAGAGGCGCGGGTGGTGAGGCCCGCGGAATTCACCAGCCCGTCGATTTGGCCAAATGCGTCCAGTGCAGCGGAGATAACTGCTGCCGGGGCGGAGATGTCGCTCAAGTCCACGGCGAGGCTGGAGACCTGGGTGTCGGTTTCGCTCAACGCCTGCGCTGTCGCGAAGAGGCCGGTTTCATCCCGGTCCGTGAGAAACAGCCCTTTCGCCCCGGTCTCCGCCGCCTCAGTCGCAATCGCGGCGCCAATGCCTGCAGCGGCCCCGGTCACGAGAATGACCTTATCGGCCAGCGCCCCCGTCATCCGCCGATCTGCACTTCGATCCGGCCCGCACGGACCCGCGCAGGGTAGGTGGTAAGCGCCTCGCACACGGGCGACCTCAGCGCGGCGCCGGTTTTGTAGTTGAACCGTCCGTTATGTTTGGGGCATTCGATCGTGTCGTCCATCACCAACCCGTCGGCGAGATGCACCTGCTCATGGGTGCAGAGCCCGTCCGTCGCAAAAACCTCCCCCTCCATCGAGCGATACACCGCGAAGGTCCGCCCGCCATGATCGAAGCGGATCACATCCTCCAACTCGATCTCATCCTCGGCGCAGACCACGATCCAATCGCTCATGACGCTCCCCTTTCTTAAGCACGGGCCAAATCGACCGCGTGGAACTCCTCGCGGTAGGGCTGCGCCGTGGGCGGCAGGTCTTTCCGGACGTAATACCCCGGCTCCCGCACCTGCCGGATCAGGCCGCCGACCATCTCTCGATATCCATCCAAGAACGATGTGTTGGGCGGCGGCAGGTCATGTTTGATCATCTCATGCAGCCGGGGCAGGGCGTGATAGGGCACCATCGGGAACATGTGATGCTCCACATGGTAGTTCATGTTCCAATAAAGCCAGCGGCTGACCGGGTTCATATAGACCGTGCGGCTGTTCAACCGGTGGTCCAGCACATCTTCGGCGAGCCCGCCATGCTGGAGAAGCCCACAAAGCACCATGTGCCAAGTGCCATAGATGCGGGGGCCGCCGATCAAGACCAACGGCAGGAGGGACCAGCTGACGAGTGCCCAAATCATGGCGGCGGCATAGACGCCCATATGGATGCGGGCCCAGAAGATCGCCTTGGGGATCTCGGCCTCGGGGATGTAATCCCGCTCTTCGTCACTCACGGTGCCAAACGCGTTCCGGGCCAGGATGCGAAAATGAAGGAATACGTCCGGGATCCCGATGAAATGGGCGGCACTCAGGATCAAATCGGGCGGGCGCATCAGGGCAATCTCGGGGTCACGGCCGACGATGATTGTATCGGTGTGGTGGCGCGCATGGCTCCACCGCCAACTGACCGGGTTCCGCATCACCATGAAACTGGCGATGTGATAGACCACGTCGTTCATCCAATCGGTGCGGAAGGCGGTGCCATGACCGCATTCATGCCAACGGCTGTCGCAGGCGGACCCGTAGAGGACACCGTAGACGGCGAAGAAGGGCACGGCCCACCAACTGCCCCAGAAGGCAATCCCACCTGCCGCGGTCAGGATCAGAAGCCCAATCCAAAGCGCGGTGTCACGGATAGCGGGGCCATCGCTGCGGCGCATCAGCTCCTTCATAGTCTTGCGCGGGACATCGGAGTGATACCACTCGGCAGAGGCGAGCCCCAACTCAATCGCATGGCGGGCTTCGGGGCCGGTCAGGCTGTAATCGCGCGGGTAATGAGGGGCCTCGGCGGCGCTGATCTCGGTCATGTCGCGGCCTCCCTTCCGCAGCTTTGCCAGCAGTGCGGGTACTGTCGAGCGAGTCGCCTGGGGAAGTCAATCATTTGGTGAGGGGATTTGAGGGGTTGCTAGGGGGTTGGTTTGCAGGCCACCGAAAGAGGTCAAGAAATTAGGGGAAATGAGAGCATCGAGGTAGCCTGAGCTTGACCGCTGTCTCTCTCCGCTATACCTCAGAATCCATCATTCAGCGGAGCACCCATGCGCCCAACCCTCGCCGATATCGCCAGAGAGGCCGGTGTTTCCGCGGCCACCGTGGACCGGGTGATGAATGACCGCCCGGGGGTGCGCGCGGGTATGAAAGCCCATGTCGAAGGGGTGGCGCGGCGTTTGGGATACCTTATGGCCGAGACGGCTGCGGGCAAGCCGGTCCATCTGCGGCTGCTGCTGCCCGAGGGTACAAATGCGTTTATCAACGGCCTGGCGATGGAGGCCGAGACCCAAGCTGCGGGCCGCGCCGGGGTGACGCTCCGCATCGACCGGTTTGACGCGTTTGATCCCGGGGGGTTGGCCGGACGACTCCGCGCGCTCAAGGGCAATGTCGATGGCGTCGCCTTGGTTGCGCTGGACCATCCTGCGGTCAGGG
>JANQNZ010000305.1 GCA_028279315.1 Rhodophyticola sp.
CCGCACTATTCGGGCAGGGAACGTAGAACAGCGGCTGCTCAGCGCCGCTTTGCTCAAGGGGGGTGTGGTTCAGCGCAATCGCATCACGCTCTAACCGGCCCGATCCACCCCTACCCTTTCGCCTCAGCCTCCGCCTTCATCTCCCAAGACCCGCTCTCCTCCGACCAATACTGCGCTGCGCAACCGGCTTCCGTCAGACCACGCCATTGCGCGCGCGCCGTCTCCACCGCGCCCGGATCATGGCCGTCGAACAGCACGCAGACCCGGTCCATCGCGGTCACCTCATCGGGGGAAATCGCTGCCCCTTCCACGCTCATCAAACAGGTCGCGCCATTAGCGCGATCCGTACCGGTTGTCAGCAACACTGGCTGCTCAGCGTCATGGGGGCCACCCGCCACCCCATGGGGCAGAAACCCATCTTCAGGGCGGAGCCAGAGCTGCCCGTCCAATCGCTCCACCATTTCCTCGCTTCGCGCACGCACGGCCACACGCCACCCGGCCTCCTGCGCCTTGCTCGCTAGCACCACCAGCGTGATCTCCAACGACCGCCGGGTCAGGTGGTAGAAATAGGCCGCGCCCAAAGGATCACTCCTTGGCTTCGTATCTGTCGCGGATCAGCCGGTCGAGCGCCAAGACACCCCATCCGGTTGCGCCTTTCGGGGCGTAAGCCGTCTCGGATTTCACCGAAGCGACACCCGCGATGTCGAGATGGATCCAGGGCGTGTCCTCAGCCACAAAGCGTTGCAGAAACTGCGCCGCGGTGATTGAACCCGCAGGCCGCCCGCCGACATTCTTCATGTCGGCAATGCCGGATTTCAGCATCTTGTCATAAGCCGCGCCCAAGGGCATCCGCCAGGCGCCCTCGCCCTCCGCCTCCGCCGCTTTCAGGAAGGCGGTGCAGAACGCGTCGTCATTGGAGAACACCCCGGCATTCTCATGCCCCAAACCGATGATGATGGCGCCGGTCAGGGTCGCCAGATCAACCATCGCGGCGGGTTTGAACCGATCTTGCGTGTACCACATGGCGTCAGCCAGAACCAATCGCCCCTCCGCATCGGTGTTGATCACCTCAATCGTGTCACCTTTCATTGAGGTCACGACATCGCCCGGGCGCTGCGCGTTTGGCCCGGGCATGTTCTCCACCAGGCCGACAACGCCCACGACATTCGCCTTGGCTTTGCGGAGCGCAACGGCGCGCATGACGCCGGCCACAACACCCGCGCCCCCCATATCCATGGTCATGTCTTCCATGCCCGCCGCGGGTTTCAGACTGATCCCGCCTGTATCGAAAACCACGCCCTTGCCAACAAGCGCCAGCGGCGCCTCATCGGCCCCGCCGGACCAGGTCATGATCACCAGCTTCGAGGGCGCATCACTGCCTTGGCCAACGCCCAGAAGCGCGCCCATGCCAAGTTTCTCCATGTCCTTTTCTTCAAGGGTTTCGACCTTTAGCCCAATGTCCGTCATCGCCGACAACCGCGCGGCAAATTCCGTGGTTGTCAGCACATTGGCCGGCTCACTCACCAGATCGCGGGTGAAGAAGACGCCCTCGGCCAGGGCCAAGGCGGGTGCGGCAGCCTCGGTCATCTCGTCAGGTTTGCCGCACATGATGGTGACGGCCTCTGGCTCTTCCGCTTTATCGTCATCGCCGCTTTTATGATCTGTGAAGGCATAAGCCCGCAGCGCTAGGCCAAGCGCCAGTTGATCCAGCCGGGTGATGTTGCCACCCAGGGTCAACAGCGCCTCATCGCTTTTGAATTTCGCCAGATTGGCCCCGGCTTTCCGTGCCAACGCCACATCCGGTCGGCGGGGCAGTTTCATCACCATCACGGCCTGCGCGGCCAGGCCCGCGGGGAAGCCAAGCACCACCCCCTCCCCCGGTTTCACCTTCCCCCACCGCTCCGCCTCCAAAAGCCGCAGCACCGCACCCCGGGTCAGACGGTTCACCCGCCGCGCGCCCGTATCGATCTTGCCATCCTCGGTGGCGAAGATGGCGATCTTGCCCTCCACCTCACGTATGTCGTCCAGATGGGTTTCGGCAAAGAAAATGGCGATCGGTTTGGTCATGGGTCACTTTCTGTCGGGCTGGGCAAATCTGCGAATCCGCCGAAGCTTAGGCGGCGGGTTTTCGGAAGGCCAGACACCCAGGCCCACTTGCCCCTGTCCACGGGTCCGCGATTGCAGTAAGACAAGGACAAAGAGATAAGACGGCAAGATCTTGGGGGATGAGGCCTGTGGGGCGGTATGACCGGTATATCCTGTCACAGCTGCTGGTGCTTTTTGGCTTTTTCAGCCTGGTTCTGATTTCGGTCTATTGGATCAACCGGGCGGTCGACCTGTTCGACTCACTGATCGCCGATGGTCAGAACTTGGCCGTCTTCCTGGAGTTCACCGCGCTCAGCCTGCCGCAGATCATGCTGTTGGTGCTGCCGGTCTCGGCCTTTGTGGCAACGCTTTACATCTTCAACCGGATGATCTCGGAAAGTGAGCTGGTGGTCTTGCAAACCGCAGGCATGGGGGCAATCCGGCTGCTCAGACCCGTGGCGCTGTTTGGGGTGATCCTGGCGCTTCTGATCGCGGTCCTGGCTCATATCCTGGCGCCCGCCGCCCGCAGCCAGTTCAACGACAGAAGCGCGGAGGTGACGCAGGACCTGACCGGGCGGTTCCTTCGGGAAGGTGAGTTCATCCACCCCACGGCGGGCCTGACCGTCTATATCCGCGAGATCACCGAGTTGGGGGAGTTCCGCGACCTCTTCCTGCAAGACCGCTCTTCGGTGAATGCGGAGACGACCTATACCGCCAGCCGCGCGCTTCTGGTTCGCAGCGATGCAGGCCCCCGGCTGGTGATGTTCGACGGCATGGCCCAGACGCTCGATGGAGAGACCGGGCGTCTTTCGATCGTCGAGTTTGACGATTTCACCTATGACATCGCCGGGCTGATCGAAGCGCCGGAAGATCGGCAATACGATCTGCGCGAGTTGCCGACGCTCACCCTCCTCCGCGCGGACCCCGAATTTGCCGAGGCCCAAGGCTTCGACCGCGCCGCGATGCGGTATGAGGCCCATGACCGGATTGCACGCGCGCTTTTTGCGATGATGGTGCCGCTGATTGCAGCGGCAACACTGATGCTCGGCTCCTTCTCGCGCTTCGGGGTCTGGCCGCAGATCATGCTCGCTGTCCTTCTGATCGTGCCGCTGCAGATGGCCTGGAACGCGGTGGAGCCCATAGCTCTCAGGGATATCTCGCTGGTGCCGCTCATCTATCTGCAACCGGGCCTGGCCTTGGTAATTGTCACCACCCTTGTCTGGGCGGGGATGCGGGCCAGGCGGCCCCGGCGCGGGGCTGTGGCATGATCCTGCATCTCTATATCGCCCGGCGGTTTGTGCGCGCCTTTCTGATTGTGCTGGCGGTCTTCATCTCGATCCTTCTGCCGATTGACCTGGCCGAACAGGTCCGGCGGATCGGCAATCCGGATGCGGGTTTCGCGGGCGCCTTTGAACTGGCGCTTCTGAACCTGCCGGGCACGCTTTACGAGATGCTGCCGCTGTTCATCATGCTGGCGACGCTCTTCCTGTTTTTAGGCTTGGCCCGAACGTCAGAACTTGTGGTGGTGCGCGCCGCGGGCCGCTCGGCGCTCCGCAGCACGCTCTCGCCCGTGGTTGTGGCGATACTGATCGGGGTCATCGGCATTCTGGTGATCAACCCCATCGTCGCAGCGACAGAGCGGCAATACCAAAGCAGCATCGCGCGGTATCAGACGGGCGAAGAACGGACGCTATCGGTCAGTGCCGAAGGGCTGTGGCTGCGCCAGGGCAGCGAAGAACGGCAAACGGTCATTCGGGCCGACCGCTCCAACGCCGATGGCACGGTCTTGAGCCATGCCAGCTTCTTCGTCTTCGATGCAGGCGGCAGTCTGCAATCCCGGATCGACGCCCGCGCGGCAACGTTGGAGGCCGGGGCCTGGGCTTTGGAAGAGGTGAAGATCTGGCCCCTAGAAAACAGCGCCAACCCCGAGGCCCAAGCCGAGGTGTTTGAGAGCCTAAGCCTCCCCTCGACCCTCACGCGCGAACAGATTCGCGACAGTTTCGGGCGCCCCTCCACCGTCCCGATCTATGAACTGCCGAGTTTCATCACTCAGTTGAATCGCGCCGGGTTTGCAGCGCTGACCCATCGAGTCTGGTTGCAAATGGAACTGTCGAACCCGCTGATGCTGGCCGCGATGGTGCTGATCGCGGCGGGCTTCACCATGCGCCATACGCGGTTCGGCAAAACCGGGGTCATGGTGCTGGCCGCCATCCTTCTGGGCTTCGGTGTCTTCTTCATCCGCAGTTTTGCGCAAGTCCTGGGCGAGACGGGGCAATTGCCAATCTCAGTTGTCGCCTGGACACCGCCCTTGGCCGCAATCCTTCTGGCCCTTGGCCTTCTGCTCCATACGGAGGATGGATGAGACGCCCCCGCGCGCTTCTCCTCGCCATGGCGCTAATGCTTGCGGTCGCCGGGCAAGGTGCCAGCCAAGAGGTCGAGGCATTGCCCGCCACCCTCATCGCAGATTCGATCAATTTCGATGGGGCGACCCAGGTGGTCGAGGCCGCCGGTGCAGTTGAGGTCTTCTATCAAGGCAGCCGTCTCCGCGCGACACGGGTCCGGTATGACGGGTTGACCGACCAGCTGATCGTCGAAGGCCCGCTGAGTTTGACCGAAGCCAATGGGCGGACGGTGTTCTTTGCCGATCTCGCCGAACTGTCCGGAGACCTTCGCGAGGGTATCCTGCAATCGGCGCGCCTTGTCCTCGACCGACAATTGCAGATCGCAGCCACCGCCATCACCCGGACCGAAGGCCGCTATACCCAGCTTTACCAGACCGTCGCGTCGTCTTGTGAGGTATGCCCCAATAACCCCACACCGCTGTGGGAAATCCGCGCCCGGCGCATCGTCCATGATGAGTTGGAACGGCAGCTTTATTTTGAAGGCGCGCAGTTCCGCGCGCTTGGTGTGCCGCTCGCCTATTTCCCGCGCCTGCGCCTGCCCGACCCGACGGTAGAGCGCGCCACCGGCTTTCTAGCCCCCTCGATCCGCTCTGACGACCTCGTTGGCACCGGCATCCGCCTGCCCTATTTCATCACGCTCGGCGATCACGCGGACCTGACGATCACGCCTTATCTGACCCTTGGCCAAAGCCAGACCATCGAGGCGCGGTATCGCCAGGCCTTCCGCAACGGGTTTGTGGAGGCCAATGGCGCGCTCACCTGGGACGATCTGACCGATGACGATCAGCGCGGGTATCTTTTCGCGGAGGGGACGTTCTTTCTGCCCCGCGATTTCCGCCTCGATTTCGAGATCGAGAGCGTGACCGACCGGGCCTATCTCGCGACCTACGGCTATTCCGACCAGGACCGGCTGGAAAGCCATCTGACCTTCAGCCGCGCGCGGCGGGATGAGTATATCGAAGGCGGGTTCACCTATTTCTCCTCTCTCCGCGACGGGGATGACAACCGCGTCCTGCCGAACCGGGCGGTAAATGCGGAATGGACCCGGCGCTACACGCCACCTGTCCTGGGCGGGATCGCAAGCCTGGGGTTCAGTGCCCATTCTCACTACCGGATCGACAGCAACGACATGACTGGCCGCGATGTCGGGCGGATTTCGGCGGTTGCGGATTGGCGGCGCGATTGGGTTCTACCTGCGGGCCTGCTACTGGCAGTCGAGACAGAGCTTTATGCCGATTTCTACACCGTCGCGCAGGACTCAACCTTTCCCGAGAATGAAACCCGTTTTGCCCCCTTCACCGCGGTGGAGCTGCGTTGGCCTTGGGCCATGACCAGCGCCCGCGGCGTCAGTCATCTGATTGAGCCGACGGTGCAACTGGCCTGGAGCGACGATGGCGGCGCAAACGTCCCGAATGAGGACAGCGCGGTGGTGGAGTTTGATGAAGCCAATCTCTTCTCCCTCAACCGCTTCCCCGGATCGGACGCGCGGGAAACCGGGACACGGCTGAATTTCGGGATTACCTATACCCGGACCGATCCCCTTGGTTGGAACATGGCGCTGACCATAGGCCGGGTCTTTCGGAAGGTCGATCAAGGCCAGTTCACCCAAGGGTCGGGGCTGGACGGCACCCGCTCCGACTGGCTCCTTGCCGCGCGGGTTGGCGTGTCTGACGATCTTAGCCTGCTGAACCGCGCGCTTTTCGACGATGATTTCGAGTTCACCTCAAACGAATTGGCGCTGAATTGGCGCGGCAGCCGCCATGACGTGGTCACAAGCTTCACCTGGCTTCGCGCTGACCCGGCCGAGGGGCGGCCCTTGGACGCCGCTGAATGGGCCTTTGATGCCAGCTATGATTTCGACAATGCCTGGGCCGCGGCGGTCGATTGGCGGTATGACTTCGTGGCTGATGAAGCCACGCGCGCGGGCCTTGCGCTGACCTATGCAACCGAATGCGTCGATGTGGAGTTTTCCCTCTCGCGCCGCTTCACCTCCTCGGCTACGTTGGAGCCGTCAACAGAGCTTGGCCTGACTGTGGCGCTGAACGGGTTTGGCGCGGCCCGCAACGGACGGGGCTATGACCGCAGTTGTCGCCGGTGATAAAAAAGATGACAAGAAGATCGACGGATAGACCCATGAGTGATCGAGCAACCCCATTGCACCGCCCTGGCCGCAGCTTTCGCGCCATCGCCTTTGCCGCCTGTGCCGGATTGGCCACGGCGGTTCTGCCGGGGCTGGCCCAAGCGCAACAAAGCCCCTTCACACCTGCGATCACGGTCAATGACCGGATCATCACCTATTACGAGATCGAACAGCGCCAGCGGTTTCTTGAGCTTCTGAATGCGCCCGGGAACTTGGATGAACGCAGCCGCGAGGCGCTGATTGATGAGCGCTTGCAGACAGAGGTTGGCAGCCGTTTGGGCCTGAACGCCGGTATCGATGAGGTCGAGGCGGGCATGGCCGAATTCGCGGCCCGCGCCAATCTGGAGACGGAGCAATTCATTCAAGCCTTGGCCCAGGAAGGCATCGCGGCTGAGACCTTCCGGGATTTCGTCGCCGCGGGCGTGACCTGGCGGAACGTGCTCCGCGCCCGGTTTGCGCAACGCGCCCAGGTGTCCGAGGAAGAGGTTGACCGTGCCCTCACCCTCAGCGCGTCCGCCGAGGGCGCCCGGGTGCTGCTTGCAGAGCTGATCATTCCAATCAATCCGCAGAACCGGGATGAGGCGCGGCAGCGGATCACCAATCTGTCGGAGAGCCTTGATGGAGATATCGGCGGGTTCTCTGCCGCCGCCCGGCGGTTCTCGGCCGCGCCCACCGCGCGGGCCGGGGGCAGCCTGGGCTGGCGCCCGCTATCGGCGATCCCGCCGCAACTCCGCGCGCTGGTTCTGACCCTGGCGCCCGGCGACGTGACCGAGCCGGTGCCCCTTGGCCCCGCGATTGCGATCTTCCAATTGCGGGATTTTGAGGAAACCGGTTTTGTCTCGCCGGTGGTCACGGCGGTTGAATACGCCACCGTATCGATCCCAGGTGGCCGGACCGATCGGAGCCTCGCCGAAGCCGCCGCGCTGCGGGATGAGCTTGACACCTGTGACGATCTTTATGGCGTCCGGCCGGACCACACCCGCCAGTCGCTTCTGATTGAAGAGGTTCCGGCGGATATCTCGGTGGAGCTTGCAAAGCTCGACGATAATGAGGTCTCAACGGCGCTCACCCGGCAAGGCGGCCAATCGCTCCTGTTCGTGATGCTGTGTGGGCGGAGCACCGAACTGCCCGAAGGTGGGCGGGAAGAGGTGCGCCAAGCGCTCTTCCAACAGCGGCTGGAGAGCTATGCGGAAGGGTTCCTCGCCGAGTTGCGCGCCGAGGCGATCATCACGGAAGACGAATGATCGCACCAATTGCGGTCAGCCTCGGCGAACCGGCGGGCATCGGGCCAGAGATCATCGCAAAATCCTGGAGCGTCCTTGAGGGCCGGTTGCCGTTCTTCGTGATCGGCAGCCCCGCGCATCTGACGGGTCTCGGCGCCCCCGTTGAGCCAATAGCCCGACCCGC
>JANQNZ010000007.1 GCA_028279315.1 Rhodophyticola sp.
CTCCCATCTCACCCGGTCGGCGGACATCGGGTTTTCGGGCGGGGGCGGCATTTCCTCTTCCTGCGCCAAAAGCGCCGCGGTCACGTCATTGGCATCGGCCGGTTTTGAGAGGTAATCCGTGGCGCCGATCTTCACCGCGGCCACGGCGGTGGCAATCGCGCCATAGCCGGTCAGAACCACAACCCGGCTGTCCGGGCGTTTCTCCCGCAGGGTCTCCACCACATCCAATCCGTTGCCGTCTTCCAGGCGCAGGTCGATCACGGCATAGGCCGGGGGCCGGGCGGTCGCGATGGCGCGTCCGGCGGCGACGGAGCCCGCCGCCTCCACCTCAAACCCGCGCTTTTCCATGGCCCGTTGCAGACGTCTCAGGAACGGCTCGTCATCATCCACAATCAAGAGGGATTTGTCGGGCCCGATCTCCCGCAATGTCCGGTCCTGGGACATGGCCGCTCCTTCGGTCGTTTAAAGGTTCAACCTTCTTAGACGGAGATAGCGGGAAAGGTCAATTTTTTGAGCAGTTTGTGAATGGCCACGTGCCACGCCGTCATTCGAGCATCCGCATGATCGCCCGGTCGAACATCCGGTCACTCATCCACTGCCGGAAGAAGATCATACGGCGGACGCCCACCCCGGCCGCATATCGCGTCTTGGGCCGTGCGGCGGTCACGGCCTCCATGATCGTGTCGGCGATCAAGCTGGGGGGTGAAGCCGTTCCCCTCTCGGCGCTCATATTGCGGAACCAGGCCGCCATTCCCTGCGCGATAGACGCGTAAGGCCCGCTGCCCGAGGTCTCAAGCAATGGGTCGATGAAGCCGCCGGTGATCTCGGTATCGATGGCGCCCGGCTCGATCACCACAACATCAATGCCGAATTGCGCGGTTTCGGCGCGCAAGCAATCGCTGAACCCTTCCAGCGCAAATTTGCTGGCGACGTACCAGGCGGCCAGCGGCGCATGGACCTTGCCCTCGCCTGAGGAGACGTTGACGATCTTGCCCCAGCCCTGTTCCCGCATATGGGGCAGGACAAGTTGGGTCAGACGGCCAAGCCCGAAGAAATTGACGTCGAATTGATACCGCGCGGTATCGACCGGTACCTCTTCAACCGATCCGTAGACCGACAGACCGGCATTGTTGACCAGGATATCAACGCCGCCATGGTCGCAGGTGATCTGATCGACAACGCGGGTCAGATCCTCATCTTTGGTGACGTCCATTTTAATGGGGATGCAGCCGAATGGCTTCAGCCGCTCCATCCGCTCAACCCGTCGGGCGGCGGCATAGACGACATAGCCCTCTTTGGCGAGCGCCTCTGCCGTCGCTTCGCCGATGCCGCTGGAGCCGCCGGTGACAAGTGCAACTCTCTTAGGTGATTGGCTGTTTGCCATAACACGAACCCTCAGTCTCTTTCTGGAAATCGAATGGGAATTCCTCAGCCCAAATGATGTTGGGCCGGGGCGGATTCCTCAGATGGTGAACCGTTGCCCGGTCATCTCTTCGGACACCGTCCAGAGCCGCTCGGCCACGGAATGGTCGTCTGAGATCGGGTTGCGGATTGCGCGCCCGACAGGGCCGCTCATCTCTTGCGGGCCGGTGGGGCCATAGTAATCGCCGCCGGCAACATCGGGCGACAGGGCGGCAAGCAAAGACGGTTTCGCGGCATCGGCATTGGAGTGGAGGAATTGCTCCATCTGTTTCTTCAAAGACTCGCGCTCTGCCTCCTCCATATCGCCGAACAGGCCGGAATCGGAGCCGCCGGGATGGACGGCAAGGGCGGTGAAGCGTTTGCCAGCGGCTTGCAATCGGCGATTCAGCTCGTCCGAGAACAAGAGGCAGGCGAGTTCGATTGGCCATAGGCCACGCCGCCATCCCCGCCGCAGGTGAGATCATCGAAATGAATGCCGGCGCTCTTGTGGGCGATGCTGGAGAGGGAGACGATGCGGGAGGCCGGATCGTCCGGCATCTTATCGATCAGAAGCGCTGTCAGCAGGAAGTGGCCCAGATGGTTGGTGGCGAATTGCAGCTCGATCCCGTCGGCATTTGTCTGCGCGGAGTAAAACAGGACGCCCGCGTTGTTGATCAGTATGTCGAGATGGGAGTAGCGCGCGGCGAAGGCGTCCGCAAAAGCACGGACCGAGGCGAAATCGCCCAGGTCCACAATCATCACATCCAGCGAAGCGGAGGGCAGCCGTGCCAGCAATTCATCCCGCGCGGCCTCGGCCTTACTCCGGCTCCGGCAGGCCATGACCACATGATATCCGGCCTCGGCCATGCCGGCGGTGGTTTCAAATCCGATGCCGTTATTGGCGCCGGTGACAATGGCGATTTTCTGGGGTTGGGCGGTCATGTCTCATCTCCGACGTTTAGACATCTCGTGTAATTTTGTATAGATTGACAAAATGTGACGAGATGTCAAGACAGATTGTGCAGCCGCAAGAAGAGGCCCGCTTAGATTTCGGGAGCCGGTGGCGCGTAACGGGGTGATCGGATGCGGAAAAGCCGGCTTTTCCGGACGGATTTGCCGGCAAATCCCGTGTCTCAGGGGAGTTTAGGAGGCCGCCTCCACAAAGCAGCTCACCTGCTCAGCCATTTGCGCGGGCGACAACTCGCGCCGGAAGAACTCCACGAAACCGTGTTCGGGCATCACCAGATAGGTGAAGGTGGAGTGATCGACGAGGTAGAACTCATCATCCGTATCGTGAATCCGGTAATAGGTCCGATAGGCTTGGCTGGCCGCATGGGTCTGCTCGGGCGTGCCGGTCAGGCCGATCATCTCGGGATGGATGTTGGACACGAAGGCGTCAATCACCTCGGGCGTGTCCCGGCCCGGATCGACGGAGATGAAGACCGGGGTCACCGACTGCCCGTCTTCGGCCAGAATATCCACCGCTTCGGCGTTGCGCACGGTGTCCAGCGGGCAGACATCGGGGCAGAAGGTGTAGCCGAAATAGATCAGCGCAGGCTCGGTGATGACATCCGCATCGGTCACCGTGTCGCCGTCCGCATTCACAAGCTCAAACGGCCCGCCGATTGATCCGGCACCACCGGCGATCTGCGTGCTGCGGCACTGACCAAAAGGATCATCCGAGGCGATCTCAGACCGCTCCCCCAGAATGATCATCACAGCAATCGCCACAAGCATGGCAACGATCAGGGCAACAGCGCTGATCGCATAGACCCGAGTCATCCGTCCCTCCACATCGATTCGAGCGCGACATTGATCAGATAAGGCCGAGGGACTATCAATTCACGACCGCCTTCCTGTGACAGAAAGCCCCGCCTGGCGATGGTCTCCACCCCCGATCCGTCCCTCAACTTGGTCACCCGGGATACCCGCAGTGACTGGGTCCGGCTGCGCACACTTCTGGTTCTGCGCTGGCTGGCGGTGCTGGGGCAGACAATCGCGGTGGTGATCGCGAGTTTCTATCTGGGGCTGCGGGTGGAGTTGGGGCTGTGCTTCCTGGCGATTGGGGCCAGCGTGATCTCCAACCTGATCGCGATGACGATTTTCCCGGAGAACCAGCGCCTGAGCGACCGGGACGCGATGCTGACGCTGCTCTTCGATCTGACGCAACTGTCGTTTCTGTTGTTCCTGACAGGCGGGCTGAACAACCCCTTCGCGCTGTTGATCCTGGCGCCGGTCACGATCTCAGCCACCGCGCTGACCTTACGCTCCACCCTTTTCCTGGGCGCGGCGGCGATTGTTCTGATCACGGGGCTGGCCTTTCTCTACACCCCGCTCAGAACCGCCGAGGGCACGATTCTGGAGTTGCCGCCGATTTTCGTCTTCGGCTTCTGGATCGCGATTGTGATCGGGATTGTGTTCCTGTCGGCCTATGCGCGGCGGATCACGCGGGAGACCCACTCCATGAGCCAGGCCCTTCTGGCGACGCAAATGGCGCTGGCGCGGGAGCAGAAGCTGACCGATCTGGGCGGCGTGGTCGCCGCGGCCGCGCATGAATTGGGCACGCCACTGGCCACGATCAAGCTGGTCTCAACCGAACTTGCGGAGGAGTTGGCCGACCGGCCCGAACTTCACGAAGATGCGGAGCTGATCCGGGAGCAGGCGGATCGGTGCCGGGACATCCTGCGCTCCATGGGCCAGGCCGGGAAGGACGATCTGCATATGCGAAGCGCGCCTTTTGGCGCCGTGATCCGGGAAGCGGCGGAACCGCATGAAGACCGGGGTATCGCGATCCATTACGAGTTCACCCCCGGTGATGACGCGCCAGAGGGCCAGCCGATCATCCGGCGGAAGCCTGAGATCATTCATGGGCTGCGCAACCTGGTGCAAAACGCGGTCGATTTTGCGGATGGCCAGGTCTGGATTGAAGGCGGATGGGGCGCGGGGGCCATCCGATTGCGGGTGGTTGATGATGGGGAAGGCTTCCCGCCCGACCTGTTGGGGCGCTTGGGCGATCCGTTCCTCAGCCGCCGGTCGCGACCACGGGCCGAGCTGCGCCCGGGTTATGAAGGCATGGGCCTTGGCCTTTTCATCGCCAAGACGCTTCTGGAACGCTCCGGCGCCGAGGTGACCTTCCAAAACGCCTCCGACCCGTTCCTGGCCGCCGAGGACAAAGGCGAGCGCCGGGGTGCGGTTGTTGAGGTGACCTGGCCGCATCAGTCGATCGGCCTTCCGGCTGAAGAAGCGAGCGGCCCCTTGGGCGAAAACCAACCGATTTCCGTCTGACCCGGATTGCCGCTGGTCTTTAACCGATCATTAAGGCTTCTGTCCTTTTCTGAGCTAACTAGGGGACAGTGCGGGAAGGAACTGGGTTGCGATGACAACTCCGGATATCTCTCTATTTCTGCTGCTTGGCGGGGTCAGTTTAGTTTCGGCCGCGTTTGCGGTGTTGCTCCATTTCGCGCTTGTCCGGCGCGATGCAGCGCGGGCGGCCAGCCGCCAATGGTCAGCCTTGCAATCGCCGCGTCGGTATGAGTTCCGCAACGGCTATCTGATCTCAGACCTCGATGAAGATGAGTGTTTCATCGCGGATCCAGAGGATCGCGCGGGTGCGTGGGACGGTCTGGCCGAGGGGCTGGCATCGCTTCACGCAAAGCTACCCGAGGCCATGGCCGCCTTACGCCACCGGGCGGAAGGGTTTGTCTTGATCGGCTATTCGGGCGAGGATGCGATCTCAATCGCGGGCGCCGTGGAAGGTGAGGTGTTGGTTGTGACGGTGGCCGCCGCCCAGGATGGGAAGGCGCGGCAGATCGTTCACAAGGACAGTTTGCTCCAGTTCGAGGAGGAGATCAGGACATTGCGGGAGGCTTTGGACTATTCCCCCATCGCGATGTGGATCGAGGACGGTAAGGACGAGATCACCTGGGCCAATGGCGCCTATTTCCGGCTGGCCGAACGGATGGGTGACGAGGAAGGGCCCTTGGTCTGGCCGCTACGCCGGGTCTTTGCCGACACACTGAACCCGCCGCCAGAACCCGGCACGGTGCGCCGTTGCCAGTTGCAGATGGGGGACGAGGAGGCGCCGAGTTGGTTTGATGTCTCGATGACCGCAACCGCCAGGGGCCTACTTTATGCAGCACGACCCATCGACCGGCTGGTGGCCGCCGAGACGGGCCTCAGGAATTTTGTGCAGACGCTGTCGAAGACCTTTGCGCATTTGCCGATTGGGCTTGCGATTTTCGATAAGCGGCGGGAATTGGTGCTGTTCAATCCGGCACTGCTCACGCTCTCAACGCTTGATCCGGAGTGGCTGTCGTCACGGCCAAGCCTGTTTGCGTTCTTGGACCAGCTTCGGGAGCGTCAGCGGATGCCGGAGCCGAAGAATTACAAGGCCTGGCGGAAGAGCCTGGCGGAACTGGAGCAAGCCGCCGAGGATGGCAGTTATCAGGAGCTTTGGACCCTGCCCACGGGTCAGACCTATCGCGTGATCGGGCGGCCCCATCCGGACGGTGCCGTGGCGTTTATGTTTGAGGATATCAGCTCCGAAGTGTCCCTGACGCGGCAGTTCCGGGCCGATCTCGACCTCTATCAGGCGGTGCTGGATGAAGATGAGGACGCGCTGGCCGTTGTCTCAAACGAAGGCAAGCTGATCCTGAGCAATGATGCCTATGCGCATCTCTGGGGGAGTGATCCAAGGGAGCTTCTGGGCACGATCGGCGTGGTGGAGGCCAGCCGGGAATGGCAGGCAAAGGCGCGTCCGTCGACGGTTTGGGGTGAGATCAGGAGCTTTGTGGCCGAAACCGCCGAGCGGGCGGCGTGGTCGGACGACATCACACTGCTCGATGGCCGGGTGTTTGAATGCCGCGTGGCGCCCTTGAAAGGCGGCGCGACGATGATTGCGTTCCGCCTTTTGTCCAACGCGCCGGATGCGGAGGCCCCGACACCTGGTGCCGCCAAGGATGGGGACGTGATCCCGCTTGGCGACCGCGTGGGTTAGGCCCTCCGCGCGCGAACCGGTTGCGGCCTGACCCCGGGCCTGTCTAATCTCCGGCGCAATGTCGGAGCTTGCCGCCCCTTTCCCTGATGCCAGCGGCCCAATGCGGGCCCTTGGCCGTGTGACCCTTCCCGATCCAAAGGCGACAGCCGCGCTTGCGGAACGGATTGGTGCCGTAGTCGGTGCGGGCGACGTGCTGTTGCTGAGCGGGGGGTTGGGCAGCGGGAAAACCCATTTCGCCCGCGCGCTGATCCAGTCGCGCCAGGCCAAAGTGGGCGCGGCGGAAGAGGTGCCATCGCCCAGTTTCACCTTGGTGCAGACCTACCAGGCAGGAGAGTTGGAGATCTGGCATGCCGATCTCTACCGGTTGGGTGGCCCGGACGAGGCGCTGGAACTGGGTCTGGATGAAGCCTTTCAAACCGCGCTCTGCCTGATCGAATGGCCGGATGTGCTGGCCGGGCATTGGCCGGAGGGCGCAGTGCGGCTGACCTTTGCGATGGACGCAGAGCGGGAGGGCGTCCGCGAGATTGCTCTTTACGCCGAGCCAGGTGCCGATCTTGCCAACCGGCTCCTCCCGCTGATGGCGGCGGCATGACCGGGGCGGTCGAGCGGTTTCTGAGTCAAGCGGGCTGGGGCGCGGTGGAACGCGCGCCACTTGCCGGCGATGCGTCGGCGCGGCGGTATGAGCGGTTGACCGATCAGGCTCGCGGCCAAAGCGCGGTTCTGATGATCGCCCCGCCCGGCGACCGCGCGTCATTCGAGGCTTTCCTGAGCATCGCCCGGCACTTGCGGTCCATCGGCCTCTCCGCTCCGCAAATCTGGGCGGCGGAGGCGGATCAGGGCCTGATGTTGATGGAGGATTTTGGCGACGCGCTGGTCTCGCGATGGGTGGAGGCGGCGCCGGATGATCTGGAGCCGATCTACACCGCCGCCACCGACCTCCTGACCCATCTGGCCGCGCAAGCTCATCCCAGGGGCTTGGATACCCTAAACGCCACGCGGCTGACCGAGATGACGGCGCCGGTCTTCGACGCGCTGGCCGATGGTGTGGATGCGGCGCCGCTTCGGGATGCGCTTTGGCCCCCATTGACCGCCGCATTGCGGGATCATCTGGATGGTCGGTTGGTCCTGGTTCTGCGTGATCTTCATGCCGAGAACCTGGTCTGGCTGCCAGAGCGGGCGGGCCATGGGCGGCTTGGCCTGCTCGATTTCCAAGACGCGGTGACGGGGCCGGTGGGGTACGACCTGATCTCCCTTCTCGACGATGCGCGGCGGGATGTGCCCGAGGCGGTGAAGGCCCGGCTGATTGCGCGCCAAGCGGCGGAGTTGAGCCTCGACAAAGACCAGTTTGCGGTGCGCTGCGCGCTCTTATCGGTGCAGCGGAACCTGCGCATCCTGGGCATCTTCGACTGGCTGGCGCGGGAGGCGGGCAAGCCCGAGTACCTCAAGCATCAGCCCCGCGTGGCTGGGCACATCCGGCGCGCCGTCGCGCATCCTGCGCTGGCGGAGTTGGCGGGTCCGGTTGTGGCCATTCTGGACCATCTTCCGATCGAGGGCGCGGAGGCTGTGGCCTCGTGACCGATATGGGCTGCATGATCCTGGCGGCGGGCTTCGGGACGCGCATGGGCACGCTCACCGCCGAGCGCCCAAAGCCGCTGATCGAAGTGGCAGGCAGGGCCTTGATCGACCACGCTTTGGATCAGGCGCGGGGCGCGGGGGCGGCGCCGATTGTGGTCAATGGGCATTACCGGGCGGCACAGATGGCGGTGCATCTGGCCGAGGCGCATGATGTCACCTTTCTGGAGGAGACGCCCAAAATCCTCGACTCCGGTGGCGGCGTGAAGAATGCGTTGCCACATTTGGGCGCGGGGCCGTTCTTCACGCTGAACTCTGATGCGGTCTGGCGCGGCGGCAATCCGTTGCGGGAGTTCTTGGGGGCGTGGGAGCCGGAGGTGATGGATGGGTTGATGCTGCTCGTCCCGCAAGACCGGGCCGTGGGGCGAAAGGGAGGTGGGGATTTTGCGCAGTCGGCAGATGGGCGGTTGACCCCCGACAAAGCTGGTCTGGTTTGGACGGGCGCGCAGATTCTGAAGCCGGAACTATTTGCGGACACGCCCGATGGCCCGTTTTCGATGTGGGAGATTTGGCGGGGCGTCATGGCCTGCGGGCGCCTTTTCGGCGCGGTTTATTCAGGAATGTGGGCCGATGTGGGCCATCCTGAGGGGATTGCGCTGGCCGAGGCGATGGTGGAGGGCGGCGATGCTGTTCCAAGATGACGCCACAGCCCCCCATGTCTTCGCGACGCCGCTTGGGCAGGACTTCACGCGTGCCTTGGTCGCCGGGCTGGAGGCGCGGCTGGCCGGTCAGCCGCCCGAGGCGCTGGCGCGGGTTGAGATTTATGTCAACACTGCGCGGATGCAGCGCCGGCTGACGGCGGAATTTGCCGCGCGGCCCGCAAGTTTCCTGCCGCGCATTCGGCCCGTCACCGACCTCGCTGCGCGGCCCGATATGGCCGGGATGCCGCCCGCGATCTCCCC
>JANQNZ010000021.1 GCA_028279315.1 Rhodophyticola sp.
CCGGATGAAATTGACAAACTCGGCCACATCCTCCGCGTCGAACGCATTGCCAAGCGACAACATCCGTTCCGCATGAGTGACTTTTGAGAAGCCCTCAGCCGGGGCGGCGCCCACCTGCTCGCTCGGGCTGTCCGCGCGTTTCAGGTCGGGGAAGGCGGCTTCAAGCGCGGCGTTCTCGCGCTTCAGCGCGTCATACTCCGCGTCGCTCAACTCAGGCGCGTCGTCTTGGTGATACGCCCTGTTGGCGGCACCCAGGATCTCGGCCAGGTCCGCCAGGCGATCCTTGGCTGCGTCGCGGGTGAGATCGGTTTCCTGGGTCAGATCGACACCGCCGTCCTCAGCCCCATCCTCCTGCACATCAACCATTCAACCCAACCCCGCCTGGCTCCCTTCAAGAGTGATAGGAGCCAGGCGCGGTCAGGTCCAGCCCGGGCGGGGGTCCCGAGGTTGGATCGGCAGGGTTAGGACAGTAGCAGCATGACGGATCACGCGCTGGCCGCGATCTCTTCGGTGGCAATCTCAGGTTGCGGGTCGCGCAGCACATAGCCGCGCCCCCAGACCGTCTCGATATGATTGTCGCCACCAGTCGCTTCGCTCAGCTTCTTGCGCAGCTTGCAGATGAAGACATCGATGATCTTCAGTTCCGGCTCGTCCATGCCGCCATAAAGATGGTTGAGGAACATCTCTTTGGTGAGCGTCGTGCCCTTCCGCAGACTCAGAAGCTCCAGCATCTGATATTCCTTGCCGGTCAGATGCACTGGGCGCCCGTCCACATCGACGGTCTTGGCATCGAGATTGACGGAAATCGTTCCGGTCTTGATGATAGACTGCGCGTGGCCTTTGGAGCGCCGGATGATCGCGTGGATGCGCGCCACCAGCTCCTCCCGATGGAAGGGCTTCGTCAGGTAGTCATCGGCACCGAAGCCAAAGCCTTTCAGCTTGTTCTCGGTATCGTCGGCGCCCGAGAGAATCAGGATCGGTGTCTCAACCCGCGCCAGGCGAAGCTGCCGCAGCACCTCATGCCCGGTCATATCCGGCAGATTTAGATCCAAAAGGATCAAATCGTAATCATAGAGTTTGGCAAGATCGATTCCCTCTTCGCCCAAATCTGTCGAATACACATTCAGATTCGCATGGCTCAGCATCATTTCGATGCTCTTCGACGTCGTAGGATCGTCTTCGACCAACAAGATACGCATCAAATCTCTCCGATTCTGTCCCGGCGTTGACGCTACCCTGAGGTGAAATGGTTAATTACCAGTTACCCTTTTAGAGAGTTTCGCACGGCAGATCGGCGTTTCAATGGCGGAAATGTGGTTACGTGCGGTAACGCTGTAAGGCGGTGGCGCGCAAGGCGGCCTCTCCATGACGTTCCACGGCGTCTTTCCACGAGGTTAATTCCTCTTCGGACAGATCCCAGGTTTCCATGGCCTCGTCGGGCGTAATCAGCCCCGCCTCAACCGCGCGCACCACCGCAGCTTTGCGGCTGGCAACCCAACGGCGCGTTTTGGGATCGGGCAAATCGGCGCGCGTCATCTCAGTGCCGTCCGGCAAGGTCACCGCATGGGGTCCTTTGATGCGTCGGATATACATGCGTGTGCTCCTTCGTCGTCACTCACCACGGGCGTGACCCTGACGAAAACAGCTTAAAGAGATGTAAGCAGATGCCTTGAGGATAAGGCGCATTTTCCTATATTGCGCGCGACTACGTCCCGATAACCGGTAATCGCTCACCCATGGCCCTTGACCGCACCACGTCTGATCTGAATTCGCTCGGCTTCGCCAAACCGCCGGCTGAGACGCGCGTTGTCGTCGCCATGTCAGGCGGTGTCGACAGCTCCGTTGTGGCGGCGATGCTGGCCGAAGAAGGCTATGACGTCGTGGGCGTGACGTTGCAGCTTTACGACCATGGCGCGGCTTTGGCCAAGAAAGGTGCCTGCTGCGCGGGACGCGATATCCATGACGCGCGCCGGGTCGCCGAAGAGATGGGCTTTCCTCATTACGTGCTCGATTATGAGAACACCTTCCGCGAAGCGGTGATCGATGAGTTTGCCGACAGCTATCTGGCGGGTTCCACGCCGGTGCCCTGTATTCGCTGTAATGAGCGGGTGAAATTCAAAGACCTGTTGGAAACCGCGCGCGATCTCGACGCCGATTGCATGGCCACGGGGCATTATATTCAGCGGATGATGGGCGAGGCTGGAGCCGAATTGCATTCCGCCGCCGATGCCAGCCGGGATCAAAGCTATTTCCTGTTCTCCACGACGCAAGAGCAGTTGGATTTCCTGCGTTTCCCCTTGGGCCATTTGCCGTCCAAGGCCGAAACCCGAGCGCTGGCCGCGAAATACGGGCTGAGCGTGGCTGATAAGCCGGACAGTCAGGATATCTGCTTTGTGCCCAATGGCGATTACGCGGCGGTGATTGAGAAGCTGCGCCCTGGCGCGGGTGAGCCGGGGGAGATTGTTGATCTCGATGGCAGCGTCCTTGGCACCCATGACGGCGTGATCCATTACACAATTGGTCAACGCCGGGGCCTCGGGATCGGGGGCCTCAGCGATCCGCTTTATGTGGTGAAGCTCGACCCCGACGCGCGGCGCGTGATTGTTGGCCCAAAAGAGGCGCTCTCGACCCGCACCATCCCTGTGCGCGAGATCAACTGGCTTGGCGACACACCTTTCGCCTCGCGGGGCGAATGGCCCATGGGCGTTAAGATTCGCTCCACCCGCCCCCCGCGGGAGGCGATTTTGCGCCCGATTTCGGAAACGGAAGCAGAAGTCGAATTGCTGACGCCGGAAGAAGGCGTCAGCCCCGGCCAGGCCTGCGTCTTCTATGACCCCGAGAGCACCCGCATCTTCGGCGGCGGGTGGATTTCGCGCGGCGCCTAGCTGACCCGGAAGGGCGTGGCCACCAGGGTCAGCGACAGCATTTGCCGGGTGATCCGAAGTGAATTTGTCCCAAGGGCAAGCCCGATCTTCCCCTGACGCCAGTCGTGATCGAGCCACCCCAGAAGCGCCACCTGAAAGGCAATCTGCCGCGCGGAGGGGCCCGCAAAATCGGGCAACGGAACAGGCTCAATATGATGGACCAGCGGCTTCTCTCGCCCGTCATCGGCGGTGAAGAGCGCGTCAACGGCCAGAAACCCACCCTCCTCCGCGGGTCCGGGCGCGATTGAAGCCTTGACCCCTATCAGGCTATCAAGCCGAATTGCCACCTCCGGCGGTGCCGTGATGCGCACCGGAATCTGGAGAGGTGAAGGTGCGTTCGCCACGTCATGTGCCGCTGCGCGCGGCAGGGCTGCAAGGTCGTTCCCATCAATCGTCAAATCAATCGCCATATCCTCATCCCCTTCTGTCTTTGGTCTGGCACGGCCGTGCCTGTGCGCCCGCACCGCCGTGATCCCTTCTGCAACGCCGAGGCTCCGCCCGCTCGGGCCTGGACACCCCTGTTCGAAGGTTTGCCCGTGACGGCCCTCACCCCACTTCATCTTTCCTCAAATACGCAAAACACCACAACCCGCCCAAAGCGCGCCACTCACACCCCGCCGCTCAGCAGGAACACCCGGAACGCCACCCGCTGATGGCTGAGTTGCCGGGTAATCTCCAGGCTCTCCCACCAATAGTAGCTCCGCCGCGGGCCGTCGCGCCCGATGATGCGGAACCCGTCCGTACCATATTGATCACGGATATGCTGACCGGATTGCGCACGGATTGAGGCATCGTCGCGGCGCGTGATGGCGGTGAAAAGGTCTTGAACCCAGACCTCTGCCTCGCTGCGCCGCCAAGGCCGAATCCGCCGCGCATCATCCCAGGCGAAACTGCACCTAAGAAGCGCAATCGCCTCATCCGGCCAGATCTCCGCGTCATCGGCTTCGGCGCGTGTGGCAATGAGAATGGGGAAGATTTCGGGGTCCGAGACCGCGCGGCTGGTCAGAAGGTCTCGCGTTGCAAGGCCGTAGCGCGCGCAATGCACAAGGCCCGCGGGGATGCCATCCCCCACGGGTCCAAACGCGCCGCGGATGGTCCAGAAGAGCGGGTCGTCGAAGGCGCCATCGGGGCGCGACCCACGCTCGATCCGAAGCTCCGGCAAGGCAATGGTCAACTCCGCCTCGAACGCCTCCCGACCCATATGGACCAGTTCTGGCAGGTGAGAGACGGCCTCACCGCGAAGCTCGGCCTGCGCCAAGGCGCGGGAAGGGGTCCAGGTTGCGCCAAGGCCAATGGCCAAGGCCGTCATCAAAATGGCGAAACGCATGCGGAGAGATTACCGCCCGCGGGGGCGATTTCCATCCGGGTCACGAAGAATTGGAAGGACAGGCCCCTGGACAGATGGCGGATTGCGTATTTTTGGAAAGATGAAGAAGCAAGGGGAACGTGGCGCGGTTGACGGGGCTCGAACCCGCGACCCCCGGCGTGACAGGCCGGTACTCTAACCAACTGAGCTACAACCGCGCAGATCGCATCGGGTTTGCCTTTTGCGGATGGTGGTGGCGCGGTTGACGGGGCTCGAACCCGCGACCCCCGG
>JANQNZ010000051.1 GCA_028279315.1 Rhodophyticola sp.
GCAGCCGGGGGCGCTCTGCGCAACCGTCATCCAGCTCGACCCGATCAAGCTTGTCGGGTTTGTGCCTGAGGCGCAGGTGGATCGGGTCGAAGTGGGCGCCTTGGCGGGTGCCCGTCTGGCCTCTGGCGCGGAAGTGCAGGGCCAGGTCATCTTCCTCTCCCGCTCCGCCGATCCGCAGACGCGCACCTTCCGGGTTGAGATCGAGGTGGCCAATGCCGATCTGGCGATCCGCGATGGTCAAACCGCCGATATCGCGATCCGGACCGAGGGCACCCCATCGCATCTTCTGCCCGCCTCGGCGCTGACTTTGAATGATGACGGCGATCTTGGTGTTCGGATTGCGACGGAGGACAGGGTTGCGCAATTCGTGCCCGTCACCATGCTGCGCGACACGCCAAGTGGTGTGCTTCTGGCAGGCCTTCCCGATGAGGTGGACGTGATCACCGTGGGCCAGGAATTTGTAACCGATGGTGTGCCGGTCCTGCTCTCTTATGAGGAGGCCACCCAATGACCGGCATCGTCGATTGGGCCGCCAGCCGCGCGCGGATGGTGATCGCCTTTGTGATCCTGTCGCTGACGGCGGGCACGGCGGCTTATATCGGCCTGCCGAAAGAGGGCGAGCCGGATATCGATATCCCGGGCCTCTTCGTCTCGGTGCCGTTCCCCGGCATTTCCGCCGAAGACAGCGAACGGCTGCTGGTCCAACCGATGGAGTCGGAATTCCAGGATCTCGACGGGCTTCTCAGCATCAACTCCACCGCGGCCGAAGGCTTCGCGGGCATCTTCCTGGAGTTCGAATTTGGCTGGGATAAAACCGCGACCATCGCTGATGTCCGCGACGCGATGAACGCCGCAGAGGCGGATTTCCCCGAAGGCGCTGAAAACTTCCAGATCGACGAGATCAACTTTTCGGAGTTTCCCATCATCATCGTGGCGCTGTCGGGCGATGCGCCCGAACGCACGCTGCTGCGCCTTGCCACTGAGATGCAGGACCGGTTGGAGTCTCTGTCGCCCATCCTGGAAGCGGGGCTCGCCGGAGATCGCGAAGAGATGCTGGAGGTGGTCGTCGACCCCTTGGCGCTTGAGGCCTATAACGTCACCGTTGCCGATCTGGTCAATGCGGTGGTGAACAACAACCAGTTGATCGCGGCGGGTGAGGTGGAAACCGAATCCGGCGCGATTTCGGTGAAAATCCCCTCCAGCTTCGACAATGCTCAAGATGTCTATGACCTGGCGATTTCGGTGAATGGCGACCGGGTGGTGACCTTGGGTGAGTTGGCCGATATCCGCCTGACCTTCGAAGACCGCGCCGGCACTGCGCGGTTCAATGGCCAGACCACGGTCGCCCTGCAAGTGGTGAAGCGCCAGGGCTTCAATGTGATCGACACCGCGGAGCTGGTGCGGGCCGAGGTGGAAGCCGTCCGCGCCTCCTGGCCCATCGAATTGCAGGATTCGGTCCAGGTCAGCGCCACGCTGGACCAATCGCTGGTTGTGGCCAGCATGGTTCGGCAGCTGGAAGGCTCGGTGCTCACCGCCATCGCGCTTGTCATGATTGTGGTTCTGGCGGCGCTTGGCACCCGGTCGGCCCTGCTGGTTGGCTTTGCGATCCCGACCTCCTTCCTTCTGTGTTTCATCCTTCTCGGCATCATGGGGATTGCGGTCTCCAACATTGTCATGTTCGGGCTGATCCTGGCCGTGGGGATGCTGGTCGATGGTGCAATTGTGGTGGTGGAATATGCCGATAAACGCCTGAAAGCGGGCGCGCGGCCGATGCAGGCCTATACGGATGCGGCGAAACGTATGTTCTGGCCCATCGTCTCGTCGACGGCGACCACGCTTTGTGCCTTCCTGCCGATGCTCTTCTGGCCCGGTGTGCCGGGGGAGTTCATGGGGATGCTGCCCGTCACATTGATCTTCGTTCTCTCAGCCTCGCTGATCGTGGCGCTGATCTATCTGCCGGTTCTGGGTGGTGTTGCGGCGCGCTTCACCCGGTTGGTGGAAAGCGGCACGGCGCTGGTGAAGGCGTTGGTGCCGAATTACTGGGTCCGCCTGCTTCTGACGCTCGCCATCGGTTATGGCATGTTCATGGCGGCCATGATCACGGTGAACCCGGCCATCCTGTTCCCGGTCGGGCCTGACACCTCGGCCTTCATGGCGATGCTGCCCGGCGCAATCCTGTTCGTGATCAGTTCGGTCCTGATGTCGATCTTCATCGGATCGGTCCAGATCACCCGGCGCGCCCGCGCGGTGCAGGCCGGGTATAAACGCACCCCCTTTGGCTGGTTCACCCGAGCGATCGTTGGCAACCCGGTCATGCCGATCGTGGTGATCGGCCTGGTCGGCGCCTTTGTTGTCTCGGTCTTCCTCTATTTCGTCGACAACAATAACGGCGTCGAATTCTTCGTCGAAACCGAGCCGGAGAACGCGATTGTCTATGTTCGCGCGCGCGGCAACCTCTCGGTCCAAGAGATGGATGCGATTGTCCGCGACGTGGAACAAATTGTCCTCGCCGAAGAGGGCGTTCGCGACGTCTTTGCCTTTTCCGGCGATGGCGGGCTCAACAATAACACCGGCGGCGCGGCAGCGCCTGAGGATACCATTGGCCAGGTGCAGATGGACCTGGAACCCTGGGGCGAGCGGGAGGATGGCAATGTCATCCTCGACCGGCTGCAAACACGCCTGGACGTGTTGCCCGGGATCGAGACGGAGATTTTCGAACAGGCCCAAGGTCCCGCGGAAGGCAAACCGCTGAACCTGCGCCTCTCGGGCGACAATTGGGAAGAGTTGCAAGAGGCGACCCGCATCGGGCGAGCGTATTTCGAAACCGTCCCGGGCCTGACCTTGGTCGACGACACCCTGCCCCTGCCGGGCATCGATTGGCAGATCAATGTGGATGTGGAGGCCGCGGGCCGCTATGGCGCCAGCGTCGCCACCGTGGGCGCCATGGTGCAATTGGTCACCCGCGGCATCCTGCTCGACACGATGCGGGTGCCAAGCTCGGACGAAGAGATCGAAATCCGGGTCCGCTTCCCTGATGAGGCGCGGGTCCTCTCCACCCTCGACACGCTCCGCGTCCGGACCGAGGATGGTCTCGTGCCCTTGTCGAACTTCGTGACTTACGAGCCGACCCCGCAACTGGCCACCATCGACCGGATCGATCAGTCTCGTGTCTTCGATGTCAGATCGGATTTCCAGACCGGATTGTTCCGGGTCAGTAGTGAGGCTGGCGTCATGCTTGGCTTGATCGAGGCATTGGCGGAAGGGGAAACGGCAGAGTTCAGCGGTGCCGACGGGACCGGCTATGCCCTGTTCCATCTCGAAGACGGCGTAAGCCAGACCGATCTGATCAATATCGTCGAGACCAACGCCACACCGCTTGTCCCGGTCAATGCCAATGAGCGCATCGCTCTGATCACCGACTGGCTTGAAACAGCCGACCCCTTCCCGGCCTCGGTCAGTTGGGAATGGGGCGGCGATCAAGAGGATCAGGCGGAAAGCCAGGCCTTCCTCAGCCAGGCTTTCCTGGGCGCCTTGGGGCTGATGTTCATCATCCTCTTGGCCCAGTTCAACTCGTTCTATAACGCGGTTCTGGTGCTTCTGGCCGTGGTGCTTTCGACAACCGGTGTGCTGATCGGGATGCTGGTGATGGACCAGACCTTCTCGATCATCATGACCGGGACGGGGATCGTCGCGCTGGCCGGGATTGTGGTGAACAACAATATCGTTCTGATCGACACCTATCAGGAGTATTCCCGCTATATGCCCCGGCTGGAGGCCATTACCCGCACGGCAGAGGCGCGCATCCGGCCTGTGCTTCTGACCACGATCACCACCATGGCGGGCTTGGCGCCGATGATGTACGGCATCAGCCTTGATTTTGGCGGCGGTGGCTACACCATCAACAGCCCGACCGCGCTCTGGTGGAAACAACTGGCCACCGCAGTTGTCTTTGGCCTTGGCATCGCCACCGTGCTGACCCTGGTCTTTACACCCTCACTGCTGGCGCTTCGGGTCTGGTCCGGCACCATCGTTCTTTGGCTCGCCCGGGCGCTTGCCCGCCTTGGCGCCAACGCGATGAGCCGCCGCGCCCAGGATTGGGCACTCGCCCGCGCCGCAAACCGGACGCGCAATCCGATGATCCTGTGGGACGCGCCAGAGGCGCCTGAACCGGTGGAAGAGGAAACACTCCTGTCCGACCCGCCGCTGCCACCGCAGCCAGAGGTCGCAGAGGGTGAGGACAGTGCGCCTGATCCCGGCCCCGAACCCCCACTCAGGGCCGCGGAATAAGGCAGACAACCGTACCCCGGGTCCGCGCGGCCCGGCTTTGATCTAGGGCCAAAGACCGAAGGCGATCACCGTCCTCTTCTCTATCCCAGAAATATGGCCGCCGGAGGCATCCAACAGCTGCCTCCGGGGCGCATCGGCATGGAAGCCGGGGGCCATGATCAAGACGCAGCTAGGCCGCGTCCTCTTCCTCGGCCATCTGCCGGTGCCACATGGCGGCGTAGCGTCCAGCTCGGGCCAAGAGCGCCTCATGGGTCCCCCGCTCGACAATCTCGCCATGTTCCAAAACCAAGATCTGATCCGACTCCACCACGGTCGAAAGCCGATGGGCAATGGTGATGACTGAGCGCCCCTGCCCCATCATCTTCAGCTCTTCCTGAATGTCGCGTTCCGTCTCGGTGTCGAGCGCCGAGGTTGCCTCGTCCAACAGCAGGATCGGTGGGTCTTTGAGAAGCGTCCGGGCAATGCCGACGCGCTGTTTCTCCCCACCTGACAGCTTCAACCCCCGCTCGCCCACTTGGGTTTCATAGCCATCGGGAAGGCCGGTGATGAACTCATGGATTTTCGCCGCGCGCGCCGCCCCCTCGATCTCAGCAAAACTCGCTTCGGGGCGGCCATAGGCGATGTTGTAGCGGATCGTGTCGTTAAAAAGCACCGTGTCCTGGGGCACCACCCCGATCTCAGCATGAAGGCTGTCTTGCGTGATCTCCCTCAGATCCTGCCCGTCGATCCGGATCGCGCCGCTTTCCACATCATAGAAACGAAACAGAAGCCGCCCGATGGTGGATTTGCCCGAGCCCGAGGGACCAACCAGCGCCACCGTCTCCCCCGGCGCCACGCGGAAGCTTAGGCCCTTCAAGATCGGCCGCGCGGCCTCATAGCCAAAGACCACATCTTCGAACACCACCTCACCCGCGTCACAGCGCAAGGCCGGCGCGCCGGGCGGGTCCGTGACCTCGGCGGGATGTTCCAGCAGGTCGAACATCTCCCCCATATCAACAAGGCTCTGACGGATTTCGCGATAGACGGTGCCGAGGAAATTGAGCGGCATGGTGATCTGGATCATATAGGCGTTCACCATCACAAAATCGCCGACGGTCAGGTCGCCATTCTGCACGCCCAAGGCCGCCATCACCATGACGATCACCAACCCGGTCGTGATGATCAGCGACTGCCCGAAATTGAGCGCCGCGAGCGAATAAGACGTCTTCAGAGCGGCACTTTCATACCCCGCCATGGCGCCATCATAGCGCTCCGCCTCTCGCGTCTCGGCGCCAAAATACTTCACTGTCTCGAAATTCAGCAGGCTGTCGATCGCCTTCTGATTGGCATCTGTATCCTGGTCATTCATCTCTTTCCGGATACGCACCCGCCACTCGGTGACCTTGAAGGTGAAGGTGATGTAGATCGCGATGGTGACCGTCAGAACGACGAGATAGCTGATGTCGAAGACTACGGCCAAGATGATCCCGGTCAACGCGAGTTCCAAGATCAGCGGCCCGACGGAGAAGAGAAGAAAGCGCAGAAGGAACTCCACACCTTTCACGCCGCGTTCGATAATCCGGCTGAGGCCCCCGGTTTTCCGCGTGATGTGGTAGCGGAGGCTGAGTGCGTGGATGTGCTGGAAGGTCTCCAGCGCCAGTTGCCGAAGCGCGCTTTGCGCCACCTTCGCGAAGATCGCATCGCGGAGCTGTTGGAACCCCACATTGGCGGCGCGGGCGACGCCATAGGCAATCGTCACCCCGACCGCCCCGAAGATCAGCAACCAGGCGGCGGAGCCCTCCGCGTCTCCAGCCAGAGCATCCACGGCGGCGGCATAGAGGAAGGGCGTTGCGACGGCGATCAGCTTGGCAATCACCAGCATCAGAAGCGCCAGGACCACCCGCGTCTTGGCCCCGATCTGACCCTCTGGCCACAGATACGGCGCAACCTTGCGGATCGTGCGCCAACCGCTCCGCCGTTCAGCCGCATCAATGGCGGCGGTGGTTTCATCCGTGGGCATGGGCTGGCACGTCGATCCGCTGGCAACTCCCGAACGTCGGGACCCTAAGGCGGTGGCGCAGGGAAGACCAGAGGCGGTTCACTGTTGGAGGCGACCTGGACCGGGGCTCCGCCCGCTCGGGCCTGAAAGGCGCCACTGGCGCCTTTCCGAGGCGGCCCTCGCCCCCTTCATCTTTCCCCAAATACGCAAAACCAACAGCCGCCACGCGGCGGGAACTCCAAAACAGTGGCGCCCGCCTCTCACCCAAGCCCGGATTTGCCGGCAAATCCGACCGGGAAAGCCGGTTTTCCGACCCTTTGCGACGCGCGGCGGCGCTACTCTACCAGCTCAGGAATCGTGAAGACTTGGCCTGGGAAAATCAGGTCGGGATCGCGGATCTGGTCGCGATTGGCCTCGAAGACCTGGACATAGCGGATGCCCTCACCCCATTCCTCCCGCGCGATGCCCCAAAGCGTGAAGCCGGGCTGGACGGTGACAACGGAGATCCCGTCATCCGGCGCGGGCAAGGCGGCGATAACCTCTGGCTCCTCCCGCAAAAACGGGGTTTCGACGCGCGAGACAACCTCGCCCCCTGCCCCAACCTCATCAATGCGCAAGGTATAGGTGCCGGGGTCCACATCCGGCAGATCGGCCTGCCATTGGCCATCCGCCCCGATCTCGCTCAGCCGTACTGGTTGGTTGTCGAGATAGACCTGAAGCCCGCTTTCGGCGCGGCCCCGGCCCGCCAGGACCACATCACCACCCAGGTCATAGGTGATGGTGTCGATGACGATCTGCTCTTGGGCGTCCGGGGCATCGCCCGAGGGTTGCAGAACGCGGACCCCGTCGTCATCGGCGAGAAGAACGGTTGGCGCGCTGGCATCGGGATCAGGTGCGGAAGCCTCTTGGGTGCCGGTCTCGACGACTGGCGTTTCAGCTGCGGTATCGTCAAGCGCCGCGACTTGCTCAGACGCGTCTGGCGCTGCCTCTGGCTCCGCCACGGCCACCGCCGTTTCTGTCGCGGTGGCAGGCTGGGTTTCCGGCCCCGCCACCGGGGCGATGATCACCGTCTCTTCACCCGGCAGCACCGATCCATCCGCCAACGCCATTTCGAGGCTCAAGACCCGCGGCACATCGGAGCGGGGCAAGGACAGCATGGCGACAAACCCGCCACTGGCATCAGCCGCCGCAGCGTCGATCTCCGCCCCGTCAAGGCGAAGCGTCACATCAGACCCTGGCGCCGCCCGGCCCGCCACAACTGTCGCGCCCGAGGGCTCAACCCGCACCACATCGATCCGCGGCGGAGATGTGGTGGCTTGGTCGGGGGCGATGCTTTCCTGAGGCGTCACCTCATTTGACGATGCGACCTCCGCCGTCTCCCCCGGGGCGTCAGCAACCGGTGCGGCGACGTCGTCGGCCTGATCGGAGGCGGTCTCCTCTGATTGGACCGCCGCAACCTCGGCCTCCGTCGCGTCCTCCCGCTCAGGCGCGATGAAGACGGACCACACAGCAAACCCGACCGCCGCAACGCCCGCCGCGGCGGCACCGCCGATCGCCAGCGACCCCGCGCCAGCGCCTGGACCCGATCCTTCGGACATCTCTCTTCCCCAGACCCCCGGGTTTTGGTCTTTTCCGCCTGTGTCCCCACATGCGGTCAGCGCCCCGGGTTGAGCGATGGTATCAATCGCCTTATGAGGGGGCAAAACACCTCATTGTGCAAGGGTCCGGGATTTGTCGCTTTCCGTCTGTGTCTATTGCGGCTCGCGCGCGGGCGCCGATCCGGAGTATATGGCCGATGCCACGGCGCTTGGCGCGGGGCTGGCGCGGATGGGCGCGCGGCTGGTCTATGGCGCGGGCGATGTGGGGCTGATGGGCGCCGTAGCACGGGCGGCGCAGGCCGAGGGCGGCGATACATTTGGCGTGATCCCGACGCATCTTCTGGACCTTGAGGTTGGCAAGCGCGACCTGGGCCGGTTCATCGTCACCGAGAACATGCATGAGCGCAAAAAGGTGATGTTCATGAATTCCGATGCGATTGTGGTGCTGCCGGGCGGTGCGGGGTCGCTCGATGAGTTCTTTGAGGTTCTGACCTGGCGCCAGCTTGGCCTTCATCAGAAGCCGATTTTCCTTATGAATACGGGCCGCTATTGGGCGCCGCTTATCGCGATGATGGATCATGTGGTAAGCCAGGGCTTTGCCGAAGCCTCCCTTCTGGAGTTCTTCCAGGTGATCGAGACGGTGCCCGCGCTTATGTCGGCGCTGGAGGGGTTGGCCGCCTGAGGCTGGCCCAGGAATAGATCGCCAGCGCCACCCAGATCAGCGGGAAGGCGATGCCGTGCCAGAGGGTGATGACCTCTCCCAAAACCAGGACCGCAGAGCCGAATTGCAAGGTCGGGTTCAGGTATTGCACCAGCCCAATGGTCGACATCTGTGCCCGTTTCGCGGCGTAGGAGAAGAGGATCAGCGGGATCGCGGTTAAGGGCCCCGAGAGGATCAGGAGCGTTGTAAGCCCCGCGTCCTGGCCAAATGCGCCCTGCGCGGGGCCAAGCCAAAGCAGGAATCCAATGGCAAGCGGGCTGAGAAGCACAACCTCCGCCGTCACGGACACAACTGGGCCTGCGCTGACCCATCGTTTCAGCAGCCCGTAGATCCCGAAGGTCACCGCGAGGATCAGGGAGATCCAGGGCGCGACGCCCAGGCCGAGGGTCAGGATCGTGACCGCTACGGCTGCAATGCCCACGGCGGCCAGTTGAGCCTTGCCAAGACGTTCTCCCAGAACCAGCGCGCCGATCAAAACCGCGACCAGTGGAAAGATGTAATAGCCAAGGGCCGATTCCACCGTGCGGCCCACTTGCACCGCGAAGATGAAGAGGAACCAGTTGGCCGAGATCATCAGCGCTGCGATGGCCAGGAGGCCAAGTTTCCGCCCGCCGCTTAGGGCCTCCCGCAACTCGCC
>JANQNZ010000060.1 GCA_028279315.1 Rhodophyticola sp.
CGCCGCGCAGTACACCGCCGCCCGGCAGCCGCAACGCCACCCGGCAGCCGCTGCCGCCGCCATCAATCCCAAGCGTGACCCGTGCGCGTGTCCCCATGGTGGTCAATCTAGGCGTAAGCCGGGTCCGCCACCAGAGGTGTCATAACGTCACGGATTGGCCGGTTTCCGCGGATCGTTCCGCCGCCAACCCCATCTCCACGGCCACGATCCCGTCCCCCAAACTGACGGCAGGCGCGGTGCCTTCCCGGACCGCGCGTTGGAACAACTGATGTTCGTAATAGGTCGCGCCGTTGTGGTCGCCCGCATCCAGCAGCAGCGGGTCGACGGGGATCTCCATCTCTCGCGGGCCTTGGGGGTGACGTGGGCTGGCGATGACCTTAGCAACCGGGGCGGGGCCGAGATGGGCGGGCCAGAAGCGCCCGGGGCCGGGGACAAGCGCCTCAAGCTTGCCGGTCGGGCCGATGGCTGACAGCTCCTCCTGATAGCGGGAGCCCTCGGCGAACATCGACAGTTCCAACATGCCCCGCGCGCCATTGGCGAAATCGACGATGACATAGCCATGGTCCCAGATATCCGGAGTGGCGCCGCCATAACGCTCATCGAGATGATTAAGCGCTTGCCCGGCAGAGGCCATGACGCGGATTGGCTCCGCCGCGATGGCAAGGCGCATCAAGTCGAAAAAGTGACAGCATTTTTCGACCATGGTGCCGCCGGTTCGAGTGTTGAACCGGTTCCAATCGCCGACTTTCTCCAGGAAGGGAAACCGGTGTTCGCGGATCGTCAGCATCTGTATCCCACCCGTCTCGGCGGCGGCGAGATCAAGGAAGGTGGCGATGGGCGGCATATATCGGTATTCGAGCGCCACCCAGATCAGTGCGGGGTAGTCTTTCCGTAGCCGCTCTAGCCGGGGTCGTTCGGCGGGATCGGTGAAGACTGGCTTTTCGACCAGAAGGGGCAGGGGGCGGATGGCGGCGATCTCCTCCATCTGGGTCAGATGTTGGTGGTTCGGGGTGGCGATCACCACCGCGTCGAGATCGTCGCGGGCGAGGAGATCTGGGATTGTCTCCACCGCGTCGGCACCCGGTGCAAGCGCCAGCGCTTGAGCGCGCATCCCCGCATCCGGTTCCACAATCGCCGCGATGTCAGAACCCGGCAGAAGCAGGATGTTGCGGATATGCTCTTGCCCCATCATGCCGCAGCCGACGATACCGTAACGCATTGTTCTTATTATCCTTCAACTGATCCGAGACACATAGCGCGCCCGGGACGTGTTGACCCAAGAGCGCGAAAACTCGATGGGCTCATTGGTCTGCGCCCAAGTCCGCCGCGCCACCATCAGCGCAGGTTCCCCGGACGCGAGGCCAAGATCCTCGGGCACCCAATTGGGGACCGGATCGACCTCCACATGATCTTCGGCGCGCAGGATCGCTAGGCCGAGCCGTTCGCGGTAATAGAGGTAGAGCGACTGGCTCAGTTCCTCGGCCGACAGCCTGTCGGTGAACCGCCCGTCGAGCCAGATCTCCTCAGCCGAAACCGGCAGACGGTTCAATGCGCGGACCCGGCGGATGCGCCAGGCAAACCCCGTATCGCTGCCGAGATCAGGCAGATCGTCCGGTTTGACCGCGCGTGTGACCTCCAAGACTTGGGCGGTGGGGAATCCGCCGCCCTGGCGGAGTTCGAGGCGGAAATAGGCATAGACGCCCTCCATCTCGCCGCTGGCGCGGATCGTATTGCCCGAGCCTTGCCGTCGATCCAGTAGGTTGCGATTCTGCAAGTCGGCGAGTGCCTTGCGAAGCGTGGTGACGGAGACACCATGCTCCGCCGCCATCTCCCGCTCAGGCGGCAGACGTTGGCCATCGGCCAGGCGACCGGCAGCGATATCACGGATCAAAAGCTCGCTGATCTGCAAATAGGCGGGCAATGCGCCGGGCTCGGTCGCCATCTTATACGTTCTCCCCCGCATAAATTGATATACCATTGATCTACCTATTATCCGGTGCTACGCAAGCGGAAACTGCACCGCAACAAAAGGGAGGGCGCGATGACAGTTGTTCCGGTCACATCCGCCGATTTGGATGCCGCAGAAGTCTCGTGGTTCGCGGCATTATGTTCCGACGATTACCAATTCCTGGGTGTGCCCGACGGCGATCTGCGCTCGTCCTGGGCCCATTGCTCGGCCATCCTGAAAGAGGCGGAGGCGCAAGGGTTTCGCAACATCCTTTGCCCCTCCAGCTATCAGGTGGGGCAGGACACGCTGAGCTTTGTCGCGGGCTGCGCACCGATCACGGACAGGATCAATATGCTGGCGGCGGTGCGCTGCGGCGAGATGCAGCCAATCATGCTGGCGCGTACCATCGCGACGCTCGATCACATGCTGGAGGGGCGGCTGACGGTCAACATCATCTCCTCGGATTTCCCGGGCGAGGTGGCGGAAAGCGGGTTTCGCTATCAGCGCTCGCGTGAGGTGGTGGAGATTCTGAAACAGGCCTGGACGCAAGATGAGATCAATTACCAAGGCGAGGTCTATCAGTTCGAAGGGCTAACGACGGACCCGGCGAAGCCTTATCAGACGGGTGGGCCGCTGCTTTATTTCGGGGGCTATTCGCCCGCAGCGCTGGAGCTGTGCGGGCAGCATTGCGATGTCTATTTGATGTGGCCGGAGCCGAAAGAGCAAATCGCGGAACGCATGAAGGCCGTCAACCAAGTGGCTGAGACATATGACAGAACGCTCGACTATGGGCTGCGCGTTCACATGATCGTCCGCGACACCGAAGCCGAGGCGCGGGAGTATGCGGAGTATCTGGTCAGCAAGCTGGATGATGAATACGGCAAGCTGATCCGCGACCGGGCGCATGACTCGATTTCGCTTGGCGTCGCGCATCAGGCCAAGGCGCGGGAATTGGCGGATAAATACGGCTATGTGGAGCCGCATCTTTGGACCGGGATCGGGCGCGCGCGCTCAGGCTGCGGTGCGGCGCTGGTGGGCTCTGCTGATCAGGTGCTCTCGGAAATCGAGGCCTATCAGAAAATGGGCATCCGGGCCTTCATCTTCTCGGGCTATCCGCATCTCGACGAATGCCGCCATTTCGGCGAAAAGGTGATGCCGCAGCTGAAAACCTGTTCGCTGCCGCAAGAATATGGCCGGGTGCCAAGCACGACGCCCGCAACACCTTTAGGCGTGGGGGAGCGGCGCTGATGCAGCGGATCAAATTGGCCGAAGATCTGGAGTTTTCCCGTCTGATTTATGGGATGTGGCGGATTGGCGATGATGCCGATACCTCACCCGGCCATGTGCAGGCGAAACTAGAGGCCTGCCTGGCCCAAGGCATCACAACCATGGATCAGGCGGATATCTATGGCGATTACGGGGCCGAGGCGATCTTGGGGGCGGCGTTTCAGGCCGCACCAGGCCTGCGCGATCAGGTCGAACTGGTGACGAAATGCGATATCGTGGCGCCGATCGGCGTCTATTCCGGCAAGCGGGTGAAATATTACGACACATCCGCTGCGCATATCAGTGGCGCGGTTGAGCGGTCATTGAAACTGATGCGGACGGATCGGATCGACCTTCTGCTGATCCACCGGCCCGATCCGATGATGGATGCGAATGACACGGGGCGAGCGCTGGACGATCTGGTGGCCTCGGGCAAGGTCGCCCATGTGGGCGTGTCGAATTTCAAGCTTCACGATTGGACGCTTTTGCAATCGGCGATGTCGACGCCGCTTCGGACCAATCAGATCGAAATGAGCGTGCTGCACCATGCGCCGTTTACCAATGGTAACCTGGCTTGGATGCAAGAGCGCGGCATTCCGCCGATGGCCTGGTCGCCGCTGGCGGGCGGTCGGCTTTTTGGTGAGGAAGGCGCTGCGGTCCGAGTGGTTCTGGAGCGGATCGGGGCGGAGCAGGGCGTGGGCGCCGATGCGGTGGCCGTGGCCTGGCTTTTGGCCCATCCGGCGCGGATCATGCCGGTGATGGGGACCAATAATCTCAATCGGATCAAGCAGATTGAGGATGCAGTTAAAGTCTCTTTAGACCGGGAGACCTGGTTCGAGATCTACACCGCGGCTTTGGGGCACGAGGTTCCGTGACGGGGCGAGCGGCGCGGCTCAAGCCCCCTGGGCGGGGGCCATCGCCGCGCCACTTTCGCCTCCGGCGGGAGTATTTTTGAAGCAAAGACAGCAGCAGGGTCAGGAGAGCGCGGTCATGGCGCCGCGCAGTTCCGCCAGGCCTTTGAGGCGGCCGATGAGGGGGTAGCCCGGTTGGCCGTCTCGGGCCAAGTCATGCAAGAGGTCATGGCCGTGATCGGGGCGCATGGGAAGCTCCCAATCTTGGCGACCCCCTGTCTTCCGCCGTGTCTCTTCCGCCAAAAGCGCGCGGATCGTGGCGACCATATCGGTGTCGCCGTCCAGGTGATCGCTTTCGGTGAAACTGCTGCGCAGCGCGCCGCCGTCATCGTCGCGTTTGGTGTTGCGCAGATGGACGAAATGGATGCGGCGGCCAAGCGCGTCAGTAAACGCCACGGGGTCGAAATCGGGATGCACCCCAAGCGAGCCGGTGCAGAAGGTGATGCCATTGGCGGGCAGATCCACGGCCTCCATGACCGCTTGGTAATCCTCCAGCGTCGACATCACCCGGGGCAGGCCCAAAAGCGGGAAGGGTGGATCGTCCGGATGGCAGCAGAGGCGGAGGCCGAGGCGGTCGGCGACGGGTGCAACCTCACCCAGGAAATCGATCAGGTTTTGGCGGAGTTGGGCGGGCTCGGTCCCGGCATAACTGGCCAGGCCCGCGCGCACATCCTCCATGGTCCAATTGTCATTGGCCCCGGGCAGGCCCGCCACGATGTTGGAGGCAAGCGCGGCTTGCGCGGCATCGGACATTTCAGCCAAACGGCGGGCGGCGTCTTCCTGGGTGTCCTCGGGATAGTCTTCCTTCGCGCCGGGGCGCTCAAGCAGGTGAATATCGAACGCGGCGAAATCGGTCAGATCGAAGCGCATGGCGGTGCCGCCATGGGGCAGGGGCGCGCGCAATGCGGTGCGGGTCCAATCCAGGATCGGCATGAAATTATAGCAGATCACGCCGATCCCGGCGGTGGCCAGATGGTGGAGGCTCTCCTTATACGCGGCGACATGGTCGCGCCACGGCTCGGCCCTTGTCTTGATCGCTTCCGACACGGGCAGGCTTTCGACCACATCCCAGGTCAGGCCTGAGGGCTGACCGCCAGGGCGCTCAATCTCGGCCTGGCGCTTGGCGATCTCCTCCGGCCGCCAAATCGCGCCTGGCGGCAGATGGTGGAGGGCGGAGACAATGCCCGCCGCCCCGGTCTGTCGGATTTCCGCAATCGAGATTTGATCGGCGGGACCAAACCAGCGCCAGGTTTGCTTCATGCGGCCTCGCGCAGTGTCAGCCCGCTTTCTGTGTCGAAAAGATGCACAGCCGACGGATCGAAACCCAAAGCCACATTGTCACCGGCGGTCACATGGGTCTGGCCCGGGTTGTGCACCGTCAGCCGCGTGCCGTCTTTGAGCGCGCCATAGAGATAGCTGTCGGCGCCAAGCTGCTCGACGGCGCGGACTTCGATATGAATCGCGCCGTGGTCTTCGGGGCGGAGGTCATTAGGCCGAACGCCAAGGGTGACCTTTTCGCCCTCCCGATGGGCGAAGCCTGTGACCGGCAGGCTGACCTCTTCGCCCGTGTCGAGCGTCAGGAGGGAGCGGTCGGCGCTGTGCACCGTGCCGGCCATGAAGTTCATCTTGGGTGAGCCGATGAAGCCCGCGACGAAGAGGTTCTGCGGGTCGTTGAACAGGTCGAGGGGGCGGCCAAATTGTTCAAGCTCTCCAAGGCGTAAGACGGCGATCTTATCAGCCATGGTCATGGCTTCGACCTGGTCATGGGTCACATAGATCATCGTATTGCCGAGGCGTTTATGGAGCGCGCTGATCTCCCCTCGCATATCCACGCGCAGCTCCGCATCGAGGTTCGAGAGTGGTTCGTCAAACAGGAACACCCGCGGTTCCCGGACCACGGCGCGGCCAATGGCGACGCGCTGGCGTTGGCCGCCGGAAAGGTCCTTGGGCCGTCGATCCAGAAGCTGGTCGATTTGCAGCATCGTGGCAACCTCTTGGACCTTGGTGGTGATTTCGGCCCGGGGGGTGTTGATGTTTTCCAGCCCGAAACTGAGGTTCTGGCGCACTGTCATATGCGGATAAAGCGCGTAAGACTGGAACACCATGGCGAGGCCGCGGTCGGCGGCGGGGATCTTGGTCACCAGGTCACCTGCGATTTCGATATCGCCAGACGTCACCTCTTCCAGGCCCGAAATCATCCGCAGAAGTGTGGACTTCCCGCAGCCGGAAGGGCCGACGAAGACACAGAACTCCCCATGGTCGATGCTGAGATCGACACCTTTGATCACCTCCGCCGCGCCATAGGCTTTGCGCAAGGATTTCAACTCGATGGATGCCATTATTTCCCTCCGGTCGAGGCGATGCCGGTCGCGATGTATTTCTGCAAGAAGGTGAAGACGAGGGCGATGGGCAGAAGCGTCAGAACCGTCATCGCCAGAAGGCTGGACCATTCCGTCCGAAGCTCACCCTGGAAGGAGTTCAGCGCCAGTTGCAGGGTGAAATTCTCGGATTGGGTCAGAACGATCAGCGGCCACAGGAAATCGTTCCAGCGCCACATGATGGCGAGGATCGCGAGAACCGCGATGGCCGGCGCCGACAGGGGCACCATGATGCGCCAGTAGATTTTCCATTCGCTGGCCTTGTCCATGCGGGCCGCGTCCAGGATCTCGTCCGGGATGGTCAGCATGTATTGTCGGAGAAGGAACACCCCCGTGGGTGTGGCAGCACCGGGTATGATCACGCCCCAAAGGGAATTCGACATGCCCATCTCCGAGACAATCAGGAAGAGCGGCACCAAGACCACCGTTTGCGGGATCATGAGCGTGCCGATCACCAGGAGGAGGACAAAGGTGCGCCCTCGGAATTGGTATTTCGAAAGCGCGAAGGCCGCCATCGAATTGGTGAGCAGCATGATCAGCGTGGCCGTGACCGTGATGAAGGTGGAGTTCCAGAAATAAAGCAGGAAGTTGAATCGGTCGAAAAGGCCGGTGTAGTTCTCCCAGGCCAGCGTCACGCTGTCCACGGGCCGGTAGTTTTCGATCGAGACACGCAGGCGTTCGCCGGGGTTGGTGGGGTCCACCATCTGTGCTTGCAGGCCCACGCGGCGCACCTGGGCCAGGATCATCCCTTCGTAGTCCCCACCCGTCATCTCGAAGAGCGGCAGGGGGTCGTCAAAGCCTTCCACCATCAGGGTTTCCTGTTGGTAAGGCAGGAAGGTGGGGGGGTAACGTTGCAGATCACCCTCGGTCTTGAAGCTCGACATAATGAGCCAGAGGACCGGGAAGAACATCAGGAAAACGCCGGCACAGAGATAGGCGTAGCTGGCCCAATCGGTCCAATGCAGACGCGCGCCGCCGCGTGTGGCGGTGAGGAAGTCCCAAACCCTAGCCATCGACATTCCTCCGGTTCACCCAAAGCTGGATCAGCGTCAGAATAACCAGCACAACTGCCACTAAGATCGAGGCGGCCGCCGCCATGCCCCAAACCCGCGGGGCGCCGGCAAAGCCTTCTTCGTAGATGTATTGAATGATGAAGGTCGTGGCCGTGCCCGGGCCGCCGCCGGTGAAGGCATAGACCTCATCAAAGGTCTGCACACCGCGGATCAGCGCCAAGATTAGCACCACCAGCATGGTTGGGGCCAGAAGCGGCAGAGTGATTTTGCGGAAGACCCGCCAGGGGGAGGCGCGGTCCATCGTCGCTGCCTCATAGACATCGCGCGGGATCGCTTGCAAACCCGCCAGAAGGATCAGCGTGTAGAAGCCCATATGCGCCCAAACCGTCAGGAACACGGTCCAGGCAAAGGCCCATTCCGCGTCGACCAGCCAGTTGATGCCGCCAATCCCGGTGGAATCGAGGAAGGCGTTCAGGATGCCCTCGCGCTGCAACACCCATTTCCAGATCAGGGCCACCACAACGGGGGACAGGAGCACGGGGAAGAAGAAGACTGAGCGGAAGAAGCCGCGCGCGCGGATATCGCGGTTGAGGATGATGGCGGTCAAAAGCGAGAAGCCGACCATGATCCCCACTTGCAGGGTCACGAACCAGAGCGTGTTCCAGATCGCGCGCCAGAACTTATCCTCGCGGCAGGTGTTCGGGTCTAGGTAATTGCTGCAATCGACGAGATTGTTGAAGTTCTGCGCGCCCACATAAGGCCGGTCGTCCAGCAGGATATTGTCGCCACCGGATGTCGCGTAGAATACATTAAGAAAGATTGGTAAGAAGGCGAAAAACGCAAACAAAAGCAGGTTGGGCAGCAAGAAGACCCAAGCCAGCTTGTGCACCCCGAACAGGCGCTGCAACGCCAACATCGGGATTTCGATGATCCGCATCAGAGGCGCGATCAGCCTCAGGCCAATGCCATCGCCCTTTGCGGGTGTGCCGGGGTCAGGCGGCGGTGATCCGGGGGATGGGGTGGGCGCCGTGGCGCCCGGCCCCCCTGTTGTCTCGGCCAAGGTTACTGGCTTTCGGCCATGGCCGCGGCAAGGTCTTCTTCCATGCGCGCGACGGCTTCGTCCACGGTCAGCTCACCCACGATGGCTTGGCTGACACGCTCCACCGTGATGCCGAACATCGCCCGGTTCCCGGCATAGCCTTGGTACCAGAAGGCGGCCGGGTCCACGTCCGGCAGCGCCGCAGCAAAACCGTTCAAGGCCCCTGCCGCGCCTTCGGACACACCTTCATAGTCGACCCCGGCGGAGGCGACGCCCAGATGCGCTGGAAGGTTCCGGGTCCGTGCTGTGGCCTCGGCATAGACCTCTTCATCGGCCAGGAAATCGATCAGGGCTGCGACAAGCTCAGGATGCTCGGTGTCGTTGAACCCAACAATGCCCGAGCCGCCTGGCACCCCCGAACAGGCACCGGCGGGGCCGCAGGGGCTGTCCACCACTTGCCAGTCGAAGAAGTCGCCAACGCTTTCTTCCATCCGCCCGATCTGCCAAGAGCCGGAATAGAGGAACACCAACTCACCATTGATGAACTCCTGCGCGCCGTCCTGATAGGTGGCGCCGCCTTGGCCGGCCCAGACATCGCGCGCCATGGTGCCGTCTTCATGCCAGGCGACAAACTGCTCCACAAAAGCCGTGAAGCCGTCATCGGACAGCGTCGGGCCATCGGGGCCATTCAGCGCCGCACCGTAAGAGATCGCGGGGCCCGCCACCCGGTGGCCAGAGCGGTCAATCGCCATCGGGAAGGGGGTGCCCGTGGCCTCCGCCACTTGCCGTGCGGCGGCGGCCCAATCTTCCCAGGTGGCGCCATCACCCGGCATCTCGACACCGGCTTGCTCAAAGAGCGTGGCGTTCACGAAAGGTCCGGTGATGGTCAGCTGCGTGTGCAGACCATAAATGCCCTCATCGCCGTCACCACCGCGATACCAGGTCAGGAAATCGCCGAAGCTTTCCTCCCAATAACCGCGGTCCACATGGGGCGCGAGATCGAGATAGTACTCGTTCAAACCACCCAGATCGGTGACCTTTGCCAGGTCAGGCCCATTGCCTGCGGCCAGCTGCACCGGCAGGTTCTCTAGGATCGCCTGATAGGGCACAACATCGACCACAACATCGACGCCGGGATTGGCGGCTTCGAACCGGGTCAGGATATCCTCATAGACCTCACATTCATTGCCATCGGTCGAGCACATGAAGCGCAACTCTTGCGCCATCGCAGGGGCTGCGAGCGCTAACACACCGGCGGTCAGCGCGGTCGTTTTCAGGATTTTTGGTGTCACGTTTCTTTCCTCCCTAATTGGAATACGCGATTGTTTTTGATCTCACATTTTCCAGTCAGACCGCCGATTTCGGCAGCCATCCCGAATAGTTTGCCGTGTTTGGGCCAAGCGGTAAAGCAATCCTTTCGCCGGATCGGGCGGCGGCGTAGATCGCGGTGACAAGTTCGATGGAGCGGCGCCCGTCTTCCAGCGAGACCGCGCGGTTTGGGTTGCCCGCAATGGCATCTGCGACCGCGTCGAGATAGCCTTGGAAGCCGGGTTTTGCGTCGGGCAGGGTCGCCAGCACCTCGTCCACTGCCGCTTGGGCTGCGGGATCGCGGGCGGTGAAGGTCCAGCTGCCTTCGGCGGGGGTGTAGGGCAGGTCGCCGCTTGTGGCGGTCAGGTTCTCGAAGACGAATCTCAGCCGGGTGGTGTCATTTGCGGCCCCCAAAGTGACGGAGCTTGTGGCGAGCGCCCCATCCTCAAATTGCATGGAGATCGCCGCGCAATCCTCTGTTTCTATGGGATTTATGCGCGTGGCCGTCAGGGCCGAGACCGCCGCGACTGGTCCAAAATACCGGCAGAGGAGATCATGGGCATGGATCGCATGGCCCAGAATGGCGCCGCCCGATTCCCCGGCCCAGGTCCCGCGCCAGGGCACGGTGTAGTAATCGGCGCCGCGGTTCCAATGGGTCTCGATACTGGCCACTTGCGGCTTGCCGACAAGCCCCGCCTCGATCAGCGCATCAAGCGCGGCGGTGGCGGGGCCATAGCGGTATTGAAAGACCGGGCTGAAAACCTTGCCCGACCGGGCCACGGCGTTGGCCACCTGATCAACCTCGGCGAGCGACCGCACCATCGGCTTCTCACACACCACATGTTTTCCGGCGCGGAGGGCCGAAAGCGCGGTGTCGAAATGCAGATGCGGTGGCAGGCAGATATCGATCAGATCGACCGCAGGGTCGGCCAGGACCACGCCCAGATCCTTGGTCACGCCAATCCCATCGCCCGCCAGCGCCAAGGCCCGGTCGATATCCAGATCGCAGATCGTCGTGACCATGAAGCGGTCGGGCAGGGCGCGATAGCCTTTCAGATGCTCCGCCCCAATCCCGGCCCCGATAATCGCCACATGGATCATACCCGGCCCTCCGCGATGTCTTGGGCTCGCAACCCGAGTTCCATCACCTTGAACGCATGGGCCTGGGGCATTGCCGTCTCGGTCCGGTCGCGGATATCCGCCGCCAGCCGCGCGAAATAGGGAAGCTCCGACCCCCGTGCGTCGATGTTCTCGCAACGCGACCCGTTCACCAGGATCAGATGATCGGTGCCGTCACGCCCGCCCACATCGACGTATTTCCGAAGCTCGATATACCCCTCGGTCCCCAGAATCGTCAGCCGTCCGTCGCCCCAATTGGGCAACGCGTCGGGCGTGTACCAATCGACGCGGATATAGCCATGGCCTTGCGGCGACCGCAGCGCGATCTCTCCAAAATCCTGTAGCCCTGGGTCGTTTGGATTGGCGTAGTTCCCAACCGAAGCCAGCGTGACCTCCGCATCTGTGGAGCCGGTGAAGAACAGAAATTGGTCGATCTGATGGCTGGCGATATCTGTGAGGATCCCGCCATAAGCCTCTCTTTCGAAGAACCAATCTGGCCGCGTGGCTCGGTTCAACCGGTGCGGGCCAAGGCCCACGGTTTGCACCACTTTCCCAATCGCGCCGTCCGCCACCAGCTCCGTCGCGCGGGTCACCGATGGCACCTCAAACCGTTCCGAGAAATCGACGGACCAGATGCGGCCCGTCCGCGCCTGACAGGCTTTGATCTCGTCCAACTGTGCCAGGGTGGTGCAGCCGGGTTTGTCCACCATCACATCCTTGCCCGCCTCCATCGCCTCAATGGCCAGCCGCGCCCGGTCGCGCGGGATGGCGGAGATCAGGATCAGGTCGATGGAGGCGTCGTCCAAGAAGCGCCGGTAATCATCGGCGCGTGGGACGCCGGGAAAGCGTTTGTCAAACCCATCGAGCGTGTTGGGATTGCCCTCCGTCCACCACCCGGCGAACGCGGCGCCCACATCGATCATATTCCCGGCCATGCCGTAGATATGCCGGTGGTCAAGGCCGATGGCGGCGAAACGCAGGCTCATTGCGGGACCTCCACGCGGTGTCCGGATTTGGCAGACGCGTTGATGGCATCGATCAGCCGGTGGCTGGCGAGCGCCTCCCGCCCGGTGATGGCGGGTGGGCGGTTATCCCTTAAGGCCAAGGCGAAATCCTCCAGGATGCTTTGGTGCCAGTCATGGGTGAAGGCCATAGGGTCCGCCCCGCCGCCTGTGCTTGCCGTCGCGCCGAACTGCTCGACCCGGCCATCGCGCCAGGAGACCGTCAGAACGCCTTCACCTAGATGCAGGCTGGCATGGTCGAAATGGAGTGTGATCGTCTCGGCACCACCGGGAAAGCTGGCCGTGGAGGCCAGAAGCGAGCCGGCAGCGCCATTTGTGAAGCGAAGGCCTGCCGTCGCGACATCTTCGGCCTCCATCTCATGAAACCGGGAGGTCGCGGTCATCGCCTGCACCTCGGCCACAGGCCCCGT
>JANQNZ010000066.1 GCA_028279315.1 Rhodophyticola sp.
CGCAGGGCTTGTGGTGCATCCCGCGCCTAGCACGCCGTCGGGCACTTTGGTCAACGGGCTTTTGGCCCATTTCGGGGGTGATCTCTCCGGCATCGGAGGCGAAAAACGCCCCGGGATCGTGCACCGGATCGACAAGAACACCAGTGGCCTTCTAGTCGTCGCGAAATCGGACCGAGGGCATCATGGGCTGGCGGCGCAATTTGAGGCCCATAGTGTCGAGCGGGTCTATCACGCGCTTTGCCACGGGGTTCCGGATGCGGCGGATCCTCGGTTGCGCGGGGTGCGGGGGGTCAGTTTTGAGCCCGGTGGGGCGATCAAGATCACCACCCATCTGGCGCGCCACAAGACCGACCGGCAGCGCCAGGCGGTGCTGTTTGAGGGCGGACGCCATGCGGTGACCCGGGTGGAGGTGCTGGAGGGGTTTGGCGCCGCCGCTTTTGTCGCCTGCCGCTTGGAAACCGGTCGCACCCACCAAATCCGGGTGCATATGACCCATATCGGCCATGCTTTGATCGGGGATCAGACCTATGGCGGGCGCCGAAAAGCGGGCGGGAAGCTGCTTGCGCCAGATGTCGCCGAGGCCGTGAACGCGTTCCCGCGTCAGGCGCTCCACGCCGCCGTGTTGGGATTTGAGCACCCGGTCACCGAAAAAACCCTGCGATTTGAGGCGGATATGCCGGATGACATGGCGGGGCTCTTGCGGGCTCTGCGCGAAGGCAGCTTGTAATTTGTGCACAAATGCACGTTACTTCGACGTAACACATATTGTCGTGCGCCAGAGCGATGCGTATCTACACCCATAAGAGGGAGGTGCCGGACTTGAAATCCCATCTCCCACCCCCCAGATTAACTGAAAGTTAAATGGGTTTACATTATCCGAGGGCCGAACAGGGGGTCTTTTCACATGAGTAACTACGCAAATCTCCCGGCGCCGTCGCCGGAACAGGGCTTGAACCGCTATCTTCAGGAAATCCGCAAATTCCCGATGCTGGAGCCCGAACAGGAATACATGCTGGCCAAACGGTGGGTCGATCACGAAGACACCGACGCCGCGCATCAAATGGTCACCAGCCACCTGCGCTTGGCGGCCAAAATCGCCATGGGCTATCGCGGCTATGGCCTGCCCCAGGCTGAGGTGATTTCCGAGGCGAATGTGGGCCTGATGCAGGCCGTGAAACGTTTCGACCCGCAAAAGGGCTTCCGGCTGGCGACCTATGCCATGTGGTGGATCCGCGCCTCGATCCAGGAATATATCCTGCGGTCTTGGTCGCTGGTGAAGCTGGGCACGACAAGCGCGCAGAAGAAGCTGTTCTTCAACCTGCGCAAAGCCAAGGCCCGGATTGGCGCGTTGGAAGAGGGTGACCTGCGCCCCGAAAACGTGGCCCGCATCGCCAATGATCTCGGTGTGACCGAAGATGAAGTTGTGTCGATGAACCGGCGGCTCTCGGGTGGGGATGCCTCGCTCAACGCCGTGGTCGGCAGCGATGGCGAGGGCGCCACCCAATGGCAGGATTGGCTGGAAGACGATGACGCGGATCAGGCCGGCGACTATGCCGAGCGCGATGAATTCCAGCACCGCATGGCGCTGATGGACCAGGCGATGGAAGTCCTGAACGACCGCGAGAAGGACATCCTGACCCAACGCCGCCTGCAAGATCAGCCGGTGACGCTGGAGGACCTGTCCGGCGTCTATAATGTCAGCCGCGAACGCATCCGCCAGATTGAGGTGCGGGCGTTTGAAAAGCTGCAGAAGCGGATGCGCGATTTGGCCCGGGAAGATGGGTTGATGCCGGCCTAAGCCGACTGAATGAGATGACAGGAGAACCCTCGGGGGCTGCAAATGCCTCCGGGGGTTCTTCTTCGTCGGCGCGTTTTTGAACGATCTTGCGGCTCAGGCCACCTATGGGAAACTGGCTCACGATCTCTGAAAAGGAGCTTTCCCGATGCGCGCCGCTCTTCTGTCTCTCTGCCTTCTCTTCGGCTTCCTCGCCAAGGCCCATGCCCAGGACGTGGCGGGCAGCGCCGATCATCCGCTGGTTGGCCGGTTTGAGGGCAGCACGATCCACGCCTATGAAGCTCGGGAGTTCGATGAGGTGGCGGTGGCTCGAACGCCGGGTGACGTGACGCGGGTCGAAGGCGCCGTGACCCGGCTGGCTTACGAATATCCGCCTGAGACGGCCCTGGTGCAGATCACGCGCAACTTCGAGCAAGCGCTGGAGGGGCGCGGGTTCGAGATCCTGCTCAGCTGCGATCAGGGCGATTGCGGTGATATCAACTATGATGTGGAGCAGTTCGGCAATTCGCCGTCCTGGGCCTCGCGCTTCGACTATCGCTATGTCATGGCCACCCGCGAGTCAGCGGAGGGCATTGCCCATGTCAGCCTGTTTTTGTCGATCAATAATGGCATTGCCCGCTCGGTCGTCACGGTGACCGAGGAAGAGGCGATGGCGTTTCGGATGGTCGATGCGGCTGAGATGCAGGCGAGCATCGGGGAAACGGGGCGCGTCGCGCTTTATGGCATCCAATTCGACACCGATGAGGCGCGGATCAAACCGGAAAGCGAACCGACCCTGGCTGAAATGGCGGCGTTTCTGACCGCCAATCCCGATCTTCAGGTGGTCATTGTGGGACATACGGATAATCAGGGCTCGATGGCGTACAATCTCGGCCTTTCCGCCCGCCGGGCAGAGGCTGTGGCCAGCGCGCTTCAAGCCGATCATGGGATTGCCGCGGACCGGATGGCCCATGCGGGCGCGGGGTTTTTGGCGCCGGTTGCGCCCAACACCACCGCCGATGGCCGCGCGCTGAACCGCCGGGTGGAGATGATTGCGCGCTGATCGCGCCACGTCTCAATCCCCGTAGGGCGGGACTTGTCCCGCCGTGTGAGATGTCCGGCGGGTGGCGGGACAAGTCCCGCCCTACGGTTTTTCGCCCGGCGCCTTCGGCTTGAG
>JANQNZ010000068.1 GCA_028279315.1 Rhodophyticola sp.
CACGATCACCATGCCCAGGATCACAAAGGGCAGAAGGTAATGCAGGCTGAGGAAGCGGTTCAGCGTGGCGTTGTCCACCGCGGGCCCGCCCAGAAGCCAGGTCTGGATCGCATCGCCCACGAACGGGATCGCGCCGAAGAGGCCAGTGATCACGGTTGCGCCCCAGAACGACATCTGCCCCCAAGGCAGCACGTAGCCCATGAAGGCCGTGCCCATCATCAGCACATAGATCAACATGCCGATGATCCAGGTGATCTCTCGCGGCGCTTTGTAAGAGCCGTAATAGAGGCCCCGGAACATATGCAGATAAACCGCGATGAAGAACAGCGAAGCGCCGTTCTGGTGGATATACCGCATCGCCCATCCGCCGTTCACGTTGCGCATGATATGCTCAACCGAGGCAAAGGCCATGTCCACATGGGGCGTATAATGCATCACCAGGATGATCCCGGTGATGATTTGCAGAACCAGGCAGAAGACCAGGACGATGCCCCAAATCCACCACCAGTTCAGGTTCTTCGGCGTCGGGATCATCAGCGTGTCATAGAGCAGCGACACGATGGGAAGCCGTTTATGCAGCCACTTCTCGGCGTTCGACTTCGGTTCGTAATGGTCGTGGGGGATACCGGACATGATTCACGCCTCCTGTTCGCCGAGAAGGATGGTAATCTCATCCACGAAAGCGGCATGCGGGACCGGAAGGTTCTCGGGCGCAGGCCCGCGGCGGATGCGGCCCGAGGTGTCGTAGTGAGAGCCGTGGCAGGGGCAGAACCAGCCGCCATAGTCACCCGCGCCATCGCCCAGGGGCACACAGCCCAGATGGGTGCAGACGCCTTGCATCACGAGCCATTCGCCGGTGTCCGGTGCGTCACCAAACGGGGGCAGCGTTCGGTTGGGGTCGCTTCCATCACCGCCATCGGGAAGGTTTGCGTTGCGCGCATCGTCATCGATCAGATCACCCAGATCGACGGCCAGCGCCTCGTCAATCTCTTCTTGGGTGCGATGGCGAATGAAGACCGGTTTGCCAAGGAACAGCACGGTCAGCTGCGTGCCCACCTCAACGCCCGCGATATCAACCCGAAGTGTCGAGGCCGCTTGCACATCGGCAGACGGGTTCATCTGATTGATCAGCGGCCACGCCGCCGCCCCGGTTGCAACGGCACCGACGCCGCCGGTTGCATAAAACAGAAAATCGCGGCGCGAACTGGGATTGTCTTCTGCGTGTGACACCGAACGCGTCTCCCCTCATTCATCAGCCCCGGACAGGCGGGCTTTTCAGCTGGCTAAAACACCTGGCGGACGGACTCACCCCTTCCGCCGTTCTCGGCGGTGTTTATGGGAAGCTGTTATAGGCGTCCAGCGGACAAACGCGCGCATGAGGGCCGAAATGTCGCAGGGAAACCGGGGGCGATTGGGCTGAAATGGCGTAATCGAGGGGAACAAGGCGGATATGGGCAATCATCTCTATGACGCATTGACCGCGGGCGCTGTGGCGCGGCCCGATTCCGTCTTTGCCGAAACGCCGGATGGTCAGATGACGTGCCTGGCCGATCTGACCCAAGGTGCCGCGCGGATTGCGGCCCGGCTGATCGCGCTTGGCGTGACCCCAGGCGACCGGGTTATGGTGCAGGTCGAAAAGTCGGTGACCGCGCTTCAACTTTACCTCGGCACGGTCATGGCAGGGGCCGTCTTTGTGCCCCTCAATACGGGCTATACCGGGGCGGAGGTGGATTACTTCATCAGCAACGCCAAGCCCCGGGTTTTTGTGTGTGATCCCAACCGTTTGGCAGAGCTGTCAGAGATCGCAGCAAGCGCCGGTTGTGTGCAGATTGAGACCTTGGACAAACACGGCAAGGGCAATCTGACCGCCGGTTTGGATGACCTGCCCCCGCTTGCCGCCCCGGTTGCGCGCGACCCCCAAAACCTCGCCGCCATCCTCTACACATCCGGCACCACGGGCCGCTCCAAAGGCGCGATGCTGAGCCATGAGGCGCTATTGTCGAACAGCCGGACCTTGGCCGAGATCTGGCGCTTCACCGAGGCCGATGTGCTGATCCACGCGCTGCCGATCTATCACACTCATGGGCTGTTTGTGGCCACCAATGTCGCGCTTCTGTCCGGCGCCTCCACGATCTTCCTGCCGGGCTTCGATCAGGACGCGATCTTGGAGGCGATGCCGCGGGCCACAACGATGATGGGCGTGCCCACTTTCTACACGAGGCTCCTGGCCGATCCGCGCCTGACCCGTGAGCGCGCGGCCCATATGCGGCTCTTCATCTCCGGCTCCGCCCCGCTTCTGGCGGAAACCCATCGCGATTGGGAGGACCGCACCGGCCACCGCATCCTGGAACGCTACGGGATGACCGAGACCAACATGAACACCTCCAACCCCTATGAGGGGGAGCGGCGGGCGGGCACGGTGGGTTTTCCGCTGCCCGATGTGGAGCTTCGGATCATGGACGAGGAGGGCGCAGAGGTGGCTCAAGGCGAGATCGGCGTCATTGAGGTGCGCGGCCCCAATGTCTTCTCCGGCTATTGGGAGATGCCGGAGAAAACGGCAGAGGAGCTTCGCCCCGATGGCTGGTTCATCACCGGCGATCTGGGGCGGATCGATGCCGAGGGCTATGTGACAATTGTGGGCCGGGCGAAGGACCTGATCATCTCGGGCGGCTTCAATGTCTACCCGAAGGAGGTTGAAAGCCTGATCGACGATCTACCGGGGGTTCTGGAAAGCGCGGTTGTGGGTGTCCCACATCCGGATTTCGGAGAGGCCGTCGCCGCTATCATCGTTGCCGATGGCTCCACGGACCTGACCGAGGCCGCGGTGATCACCGGGATCAGCAAGAGCCTCGCCAAATTCAAACAGCCGAAACGGGTGATCTTCCTGAACGCCCTGCCAAGAAACACGATGGGCAAAGTGCAGAAAGCCATGCTTCGGACTGAGTATAGCGACCTCTTCACCTAACCTCTTGTCTTTGCTTCATAAATACCTCCCGCCGGAGGCAAAGCGGGCCCGAGGAGGGCTCCGGAAGGAGCTTGACGAGGCCCGCCCTTTTTGGGGCTCCGCCCGTTCACGCCTGAAAACCTCCACTGGAGGTTTCCCAAGACGGCGCTCACCCCAAACGCCGCCGCATCACCCGATGCAAAATACCCGACCCGTCATCATAGTCCGGCCCTTCGGCGACAAAGCCCAAGCGCTCATAAAACGGGATCGCGGTCACCTGTGATTCCAACTCGGCCTCGGCAAATCCGCGCGCCTTGGCATCGGCCAGGACCACTTCCACGATCCGCTGGCCCAGCCCCGTTCCACGATGCGCCTGCGTCACCGCCACCCGCCCGATCTTGGCGCTGTCGCCTTTGGCGATCATCCGCGCGGTGCCCGCCGGGCCGTCTGCATCCTCGGCCAGATAATGGGTGCAGGTCGCGTCGTCGGCGTCCCATTCCTCCGCCTCGTCGATCTGTTGTTCCTCAATGAAGACCGCGCGGCGGATGGCGAAACAGGCCGCTTGCGCGGCCTTGGTCTCGGCAACGGAGATTTTCATGCCGCAGGTGGAGCGGTCGCCACCATCGAGGGGCGTTCGGCAAACCCCGCATACCAGGCGGCCAGCGCGTCGTGACCTGGACGCCAATCCTTATCGCCATGGCGGAAATCGAGATAGCCGAGGACGCAACCCACCGCGATGTGACTGGCATCGAAAGGCCCGTGCAGATGGCTCATCCAACGGTCCTCAATGGCGTCGAGCGCGCTGGTGATCTTGCCCCATTGCGCTTCCAGCCAGGGCTCATACCACATCTCTTCCGGCCGGAAGCGTTTCTCATAGACCGAGATCACCGCGGCCTCCATGATCCCTTCCGCCGTGGCTTCCAGAACCAGCGTGTCCCAAAGCCGCGCCTCGGGGTAAAGCCCGGCCCCGGCGCGGTCATCCAGGAACCTTATGATCACCCGGCTATCGTAAAGCGCCGGGGCGTCGTCGCGGGTCAGCGCCGGGATTTTGCCAAGGGGGTTGGCCGCCGCCGCTTCCGGCGAGGTGTTCAGCGGCGTCGTCATGATGTCGACAAAGCGGATGTCGTCCTGGCCCGTCTCAGCCAACACCACCCGGCATTTCCGCACAAAAGGCGAGGCCCCGGCCCCAATCAATTCCATCATCTGATCCGTCTCACCTTGATCCGCGCGAAGCCAGTGGCGTCGATCTCAACACCCGGGCCCCGGGCGCCAAAGCGATAGACCCGCCGCCAGCGTCCAGTTGTGTTCACCTGACCGTCCTCACGGCGGAATGTCAGGCCCTCTTGCGTCTCGTCCATCACATCCTCGGCACGCTGGTCGCGCCGGCCCCGTTCGGCATACCGCGTGGCGGCATAAGCCGCGAGCGCAACGGCCCCGTATCTGAGCGCTATCCCCGCAACCGGGGCGAATTGGACGGCCATGGTTTCCTCCCACTCAGGACTACTGTCTTAGATGTAGGGAGCCTGCGCGCCCCTGTCTATTCCGACGCGCTCGCGCCCATCATCAAGGCCGAGAGGAGCGCGGTCTCCTGCCCCACGGGCGACATGTTCACATGGGCCGCGGCCTCTTCCCGCATGGTTCCCGGCTTGTTCTGGTTCAGCTTCCAGGTGCCATGAATCTCCTCGATCTCAAAGGAATAGGGCAGAATTTGCCGCATCATGCGGGTTAACGCCTCTTCCGGCATCTTGGTGGTTCTCCAGGGCGACTTTGGAAACAGACGCTCCTCAAACGCGGCAGACAGCCGATCAAGCTGCTCTCTCATGAAACCATGGTCCAGCGGGCAGAGCCGTCCGCGCAGATGCACCGCGACATAGTTCCAGGTGGGGACCTGATTGTGCGTCTCGTCGTGGTACCAGTCTGGCGAGATGTAACCATCCGGGCCGGTCACAGCGATCACCGCGGGGGTCGGGGCCTGGACCGCGCGGGCGATGGGGTTGGAGCGGACAAGATGCAGTTCCGCACCCGTACCCGCTTCGTTCAGAATAAACGGGATGTGGGAGATCAGCGGCGCGGGGTCGGCATTCAGCGCCAGCGTGCCAAAGCCCCGCTCCCGGGCGAAGGCAAGGTTTCGGTCGACAGGCTCCTGCCGGAAGGCGGGGTTGGGGTGCATGGGTGAAAGGCTCCTCGTCGTTGCGCCGACCCTAAAGCGTTCTGCCAAGAAGCTGAATCCCGGATTTTGAGCCACTTTGCGTTTCATCTGAGGCAAGATATGCGCCCCCCGGTTCTGGCAGATGTTTCACGTCAGAGAGGGGGCGCTCTGGCCATTCCGGTATCCGCAGGGCAAGGCTGTGCGGGATGTCTCAGGAACGCACAGCGAAATTCTTCCGCATCGGGGGTGCCGCGGCTGTTGTTGCGCTTGGCGCTTGTGTGCATGGCGCGGCTGAGACCCTGCCTCTGGGCCAGATCATGGCCGGGCGGGCGGGCATCTCTCTCATCCTGATCCTCATCTACGGGCTTTTGACGGCGCCGGTGCAGGATTTGTTGCCCCGCCGATGGCGCCCGCATCTGTTCCGAGGTGCGATCGCCTGCGTGGCGATGGCGCTCAGCTATCTCGCTTATGCGCGCCTACCGGTGACCCAAGCGCAAACCTTGTTCTATCTCGCGCCCATCCTGGTGATCCCCTTCGCGCTCTATCGGCTGCGGGAACGCCCGGGGCTGCGCATTCTTCTGGCGGTTCTCTTGGGGTTTCTTGGGGTCCTTCTGGTCCTTGGCCTGTCCTTGGAGGCTGGGCCGGAGGCGCTCACCGGGGCGCTGGCCGGGGTTGGGGCGGCGGTTCTGATTGCGGCCATTCAGGTGACGGTGCGCGCTATGACGGCGACGGAGACCTCGCTGTCGATCGCGATGTCCTTCACGGTGATTGTGGTTGTAGTGGCCGGGTTATCGGCATTCGCCGGCAATTGGGTCTGGCCCGAAGGCGCAGCACTTCTTTGGCTTCTTGGGTCAGGCGTGTTTGGGGCGCTGAACCTGGTGCTTTTTGCCGAGGCTTTGGCGCGGGCGCCGGCCTCCACCCTGGCACCGCTCGATTACACCGGGCTGGTCTGGGCGCTCTTGGTCGATTGGCTGATCTTCTCGCAGATCCCGGGGCCACTTGGGATCTTAGGCAGCGTGTTGATCACCGCCGCCGCTTTGATCATCGTCCTTAAACCGGCTGAGCCCGCAACGCCCGGTCGTCCCGTCCAATGATCCGCGCGGGCACGATCTGGCCTTCGGGCTGATCGGTCTCGAAGCGCACTTCAGCAAACTGTTCGGTCCGGCCCATGCGGGGGGATTCCATCAGAACCTGGTGCCGCGCGCCCTCTTGCGCTGTCAGATGTTTGTCGACTTGTGCCGCGCCCGCCGCGCGGAGCCGCTTCGCGCGCGCCTTGATCGTGGGCCCATCCACCTGCGGCATCCGCGCGGCGGGGGTGCCGCGGCGAGGCGAATAGGGAAAGACGTGGAGCCAGGTCAGATCGCAGTCTTCGACCAGTCTCAGCGAGTTCTCGAAATGCGCGTCTGTCTCCGTTGGGAAGCCCGCGATGATATCGGCGCCGAAGGTCATCTCGGGGCGCAGGCGCCGCGCTTCCTCGCAAAAGCGGACCGCGTCACCGCGCAGATGGCGGCGTTTCATGCGTTTCAGGATCAGATCATCGCCATGTTGCAGGCTCAGATGCAGATGCGGCATCAGGCGGGGTTCGGTCGCGATGGCCTGCATCAGGTTCTCGTCGACTTCGATGGAATCGATGGAACTGATCCGCAGGCGCGGCAGATCGGGCACCAGTTTCAGGATCCGCATGACCAGATCGCCTAGCTTCGGCCCGCCGGGCAAATCGGCGCCCCAGGAGGTCAGATCGACCCCGGTCAGCACCACCTCGTTATAGCCACGCTCCACGAGCCGTTTGATCTGATCCACCACAACCCCCGCAGGCACCGAGCGGGAGTTCCCGCGCCCATAGGGGATGATGCAGAAAGTGCAGCGGTGGTCGCAGCCGTTTTGCACCTGGACGTAAGCGCGCGAGCGAGTGCCGAACCCGTCGATCAGATGGCCCGCCGTCTCGGTCACCGACATGATGTCATCGACCCGGATTTTCTCGGTTCTGCCAATGAAATCGGCGCCTGCGAGATCGCGCCAGGTCTCAGGCTGCATCTTCTCGGAATTGCCGATGACACGGTCGACCTCGGCCATGGCGGCGAAGGTTTCGGGCTCGGTCTGGGCCGCGCAGCCGGTGACAATCAGCGTCGCGTCTGGGTTTTCGCGGCGGAGGCGGCGGATATCCTGGCGGGCTTTGCGCACAGCCTCCCCCGTCACCGCGCAGGTGTTCACAACCACCGTATCGCCCAGGCCGGCGGCGGCGGACAGCTCCCGCATCGCCTCGGTCTCATAGGTGTTCAGGCGGCAGCCAAGGGTGTGGAAGTGCGGCGCGCGGCGGTCCATCTAGAGCGCCTCCAGGAAGGCGCGGGTCAATGTGCCCGAGAAGACATGGGCCGAGGGGCCGGTCATCCAGACCCCATCTTCGCGCCAATCCACTTGGATCTCACCGCCATCGAGCGTCAGTTTCACAGACCGCCCTGTCAGCCCGCGCCGAAAAGCGGCGACCACACCCGCGCAAGAGGAAGAGCCGGAGGCAAGCGTCACCCCCGTCCCCCGCTCCCACACCCGCATCCGCAGATGGTTGGGGGCGATCAGGTGGCAGAACTGGACATTGGTGCGGTCGGGGAACAGCGGGTGGTGTTCGATCTCGGGTCCGCGCGTGGCCAGGTCCACCGCCTCGGCATCCTCCACAAAGAAGGTGCAATGGGGGTTGCCCATGCCAGTGGCCACCGGGTCGCCGTCGATGGGTAGATGGTCGAGGTCCACGTCTTCGGCCAGCGGGATCATCTGCCAATCGAGGATCGGCTGGCCCATATTGACCGCGGTCAGGCCATGGCCTTGGTCGCGGGCGGTCAGGACCCCGCGTTCGGTGCGAACGTGCAGTTCGGTCTTGCCCGAGAGGTCCATCTCATAGCGGGCGATGCAGCGGGTCGCATTGCCGCAAGCCGCCGAAGGCGAGCCATCGGCATTGAAGAAACTCAGCGCCAGATCGGCGGCGTCATCGGCGGAGATCACGGCCAGCTGATCAAACCCCACCCCCCGGTGCCGATCCGCCAGCGCACGCGCCAGGCCCGCGGTCACCTCCGCGCCGGTCACCCGGGCGTCGATCACCACGAAATCATTGCCGAGCCCGTGCATTTTCATAAACGGCAGGCCGGTATGGGCGCTCATGTCCGACATGGGCTGGGCATATAGACCTTGGGGGGCGCCTTGGAAATCCCCGGCGGTCCGATTTCCGCTTGACGCCTTCGGCGCGCGTTACTACTGAGGCGCCCTTGAGTGGGCCCGTAGCTCAGTTGGTAGAGCAGTTGACTTTTAATCAATTGGTCGCAGGTTCGAATCCTGCCGGGCTCACCAGTTTTGCACAGCGGTTACGTCGCGAAGTCGACGATGGGTAGACCGCCGGGCAAGGTGGCCACCCAGGCTCTCCGAAAATCCAAGGACCTTTGGCGGCGGCCCAATTCCTGCCGCTTTCGCCGGGTATTGGGTTAACACTCTTGTGCGTAGAGCCATCGATGCAGGTTTCAGTGGTTAATCATGTGTGATTCAGTTTGTCATGGCGCAGCCAAATCGGCCGGTGGTCCGGCGACGTTTTGGCACCTACTCGTCGCGATCTTCTGCTTGGCTGTTGTGTTGGCTGTCACCCCTACGCGGCAAGCCACAGCGCAGGCGGTAGATCAGCCGCCGGACCCCGTGATTTGCGAGGCCGGCAACTGCCGCGTTCCGCTGGACCGCCTAGCCAACGCCGATACTCATCCTATCCGCCGTGGCCTCCACATTATCGACGCTGACCATGCCCGCTGGGATCAATACAGGCGCGCAATCCGGCGCTATTCCGATGTCCGCGCGTGTCTACTTCGCGAAGAGCGACGCTCCGACAGCCCCAACCTCCTCGCTTTTGATTGGCGCGGGATTGGAGAGCGACGGGAGCCGTCAGATGTGTGTTTGTTTCGTGTCGCCGCATCCTTGAACACCATCGAAGCCGTCGAGAATTGGCTTCGACTTCAGGGTTTCATACGGATCACACGGTTTGATTTGCCGCGACTTACCGAGAGAGACGACATCATCCAGCCGACGATGTTTGTGTCAGGTCAATGGCGGGATGAGAGGTATTACGAGGTCTACCCGTCACTTCTCTACAGCCTCTTTGACATTGCTCTGTCGCGGAACTTCGCGGTCCAAATCCAGTTCACCGAAGCGGGCGAGGTGTATTCAGCCTCTTCTTCCTCAAGCGGCATCTTTAACTAGCGCGAAGCGCGATCCAGAACGCGCTTCCCAAGAAGGGGCTGCAGGTCATTAGCCCGTTCTTCTGAGGCCGCTGGCTCCGGGGACCACCCCAATCAGACCCCCCGGTCCCGCGACGGCGGCAGACCGAACCGCGCCTTATAGGCCCGGGCAAACACCTCTCCGTTCTGATAGCCGCAATCGCTGGCGATCTCGCCTACGGGCAGGGCGGAGTTCCTGAGCATATGCCGCGCGCGCTCCAGGCGGAGGGTCACGTAATAGCTGGTGGGCGAGGCGTGCAGATACCGCCGGAAGAGGCGGTTGAGCCGCCAGCCGGGGGTGCCAAGCCGTGCCGCGATCTCTGAGATCGGTCTTGGGTCGCTCAGATGCTGCTCCATCAGCTGGACGACGGCCCGCAGCTCCGGGATCGAGAGTGCCGCGGGGGAGGGCAGGTTGGGCGCCGACAGGACGCCCGGGCGGTAGGCGAAGATTTCCGCCACGCGCCGGGCGGTTGGGCGGCCTGAGAAATGGGTGATCAGGTCCAAGGTCATTTCCATCGTCGCCACACCGCCAATCGCAGAGAAGCGGGGCAGGGTGAAATCGACCACCCGGTCGATGAAAAGGCTACGCGGGAATTGCCGTGACAGGCCCGCAAGAGCCTCGGGATGCGCCGTCGCCGGATGGGTATGGAGGAGCCCCGCCTTGGCAAAGATGAAGGCGCCGGTATCGACGCATCCCATCAGGCACCCGGCGCGATCCATCTTCCGCAGCCAAGAGAGTGTCCGAGGGGTCGCCGCCCGTTCGGGGCCATAAGAGGCCAGAACCACAAGCGCATCGGGGCGGTCCTCGGGCAAGGGCACGGTTGGTATCTCGATCCCGCTGGAGGAGGCGACGGAACCACCCTGATCAGAGACAAAGCGCCAATCATAAACCGCCCGCCCCAATTCCCGGTTTGCGACGCGCAAGGGTTCCGTCACCAGGGTCAGCGGTGCGGCGGGGAAGCCATTGGAAAGATGGAGGAGGATCGTGGGCATCGTCCTGGAGTGTAATTCAGTGTCAGAAATCCGTCCATTGATGTCAGACTGAGCGATGTGGTCTCAGGTATCCTCTCTCCAGCGTACGGACGGGAGATTTGTCATGAGAGACCATCAAGACTTACCGATCACTCCAGATTTCGACCCATGGCCGATGGTGGAGGCCAGGTCCGTTGAGGCCCAAGACGGCGCGCTTCGGATCACCTGGGCGGATGGCGAGGTGAGCCTGCATCACCCGCTGCTTTTGGCCGAAAACGACCCGGCGGACGGGGTTCTGCACCCGCTGTCGCGTGAGACCCTGCTGTCGCCGACCGATTTCCCGGAAGACCTGGCGGTGACAGGCGCAACAGTTCTGTCAAATGGCGCCATCGAAGTGGCCTGGTCCCATGGCCGTCCGCCCAGCCAATTCCACCCCGGATGGCTGCGCGGCAATGCCTGGTTTGGGGAGGCTGGAGACGACATAAACCCCGTTCTCTGGACCGCCAAGGAGCTGCCGGAACCGCCGAGTTTCGACGGGCCTGCGGCGCTCGAAAACCCTGCCCTGTTCCGCGATTGGCTGACGGCCCTTCGCGACTACGGCGTTGCGCGGCTGACCGGATTACCCAATCGCGACGGGCTCCTCGTTGAGATCGGAGAGCAGATTGGCACCATCCGTGCCTCTAATTTCGGGAAGACCTTCACCCTGGAAGTCAAAGATGATCCCGATAGCAATGCCTATACCTCGCACCCCTTGCCCGGCCATATCGACCTACCGACGCGGGAATGTTCGCCCGGGCTTCAGGTGCTGTTCTGCCGGGAGAACAGCACGACGGGCGGCGAAGGCACCTATGCCGACGCTTATCGCATCGCCGAGGATATACGGGCCGAGGAGCCGGAGCATTTTGCAGCGCTGGCCGAGATCAATTGGACCTATAACAACCGCGCCAAGACGACGAGTTACAAGGCAACCGGCCCAGTCGTTGATCTGGATGCGGAGGGGCGGATCACCTCGGTGCGGTACAACACCTGGCTCCGCGCGCCATTGGTGGCGCCGCTGGAGGACCAGGACCGCGCCTATAAGTCCTACCGCGCCTTCGCGAAGCGGGCGGAAGACCCGCGCTATCAGATGCTTGTGACCTATCGCGCGGGTGATCTCTTTGCCTTCGATAACCGCCGCGCGCTGCATGGGCGGCGGGGGTATAACGCCCAAGGGGGCGCGCGGTTCATTGAAGGGTTCTATTCCGACCGGGACGATCTTTATTCCGCCATCCGCATGTGCGATCGGCAGTTGGCGACGGAGGTTTAAGCCGCCGCGCGCCGGTGTTCGGCAATGAGCGACAACAGTGTTTGCGCCGCCGCCCGATCAAGCGTCGGATAATCCGGCGCGGCGTCCACCTCAGCCAATTGGGCGCCAGGTTTCCCTTGGGCGGCGAGGAGATCGCCAAGCAGAAGGGTTTCCATCCGGCAGCGGCCGATCTGCACGCAGTCATGATCGTCCAAAAGGAAGTGGTGGAACACCCGGGTCGCTTGCGTCTGATCCCGCATGACCGAGACGCCATTGACCAAGTCGCCGACCCGGACAAAGACCCGTTCTTCCCCGAACAGGTATTCCACATCCGCGCCATCCATCAGCATCCGGTGAAATGGCGAGACACGGATATCCTGGCTCAGCCCGAAATAAGGCGCGCGCAAGAGGATCGGCGCGGTTGAGCCAAGGCTCAGGATCTCCCGCCGGCCAACCCAACGGATCACCTTCGGACCACGAGACAGGGTGTTGACGATCATCCCCGGCTGCAAATCCTCCACCCGGACCGGGCCCGCGGGTGTGTCAATCGGGGTTCCGGCCTCAAAACACGGTGTCGGGCCAACGGGCACGGCATGGGTCGCGATCGCCGCCAAGGTTAGGTGCTCAAGATACCGCGGCGTGCGCGGGAGAAAATCGGTGAGGTCGGCCGCAAGCCCGATGCCCGCGTGCAGAAGGACGCGCAAGTCTCGGTCGACGTTTTGGATGTCGGCCAGGCCAGCAAGGCCCGCGCGGTCCACCACATAGTGCACACGGAAAGTTTCGCCGGGGCCAAGCATGTCAGGTTCCGTGGCGAGTTCCAAAGGCCCGTGATAGAGCCGAATTGAGCCGTCGGGCATCCAGTATAGGCTGAAGCGCGAGGGTTCTTCGCTGACGCCGGCCCAGATCCGGACCGGTTTGTGACCAACCCGCCCCAATCGGCCTTCAAGGATCAATGTCGCTTGGTCCAGCTCAGACTTAGGCGACGGGCGGGCGACCGGATCGGTCCGCGCGCCGACTTGCCCCATGCCATCCCAGATTGCTGCCCAGCACATACCCATTTCCTCGTACTCGCTACGGAAACAATCTGTCGAACGATTGTGGATTGAGTTCATCAAATTTGGGGCAATTTCGCGGCTCATGCGAAAAGTGCCTTTGCTTCATAGCCCTTGAGCGCGGGCCGGATCGACGGCCCGTAGCCAAGCCCGGTCTGCCGATCGAGATTGGGGAAAAGCTCATAAAGCTCGCTCTGCACGTCATCCTCGAACCCGGGCAGGGTCTGGGGCCCGGGCAGAAAGCTCTCAGTCAGAAGGCCTTCGGACCAGATGATTTGGTGACTGTCGAAGAGCAGGTGGAAATAGGTCACCTGACCGCCTTCATCAATCCGCACGCTGCATTCGTTGACGAGGTCCTTGGCCGCGACCAGAACTTCGTCTTCGCCAAAGAGCAGCTCTGCCATATGGTGGCTGATCATCACCCGATGCTGTGGAGAGAGGGTTAGCCGCCGATGGTGGCCAAAGGTACCTGCCTCGATCACCACGGGCGCGTATTTACCCTCCGCCGTCACGGTCCGCTGTCCAATCCAGCGGATCGGCTGCGGGCCCTCATCCCGGGTCATCACGATATCGCCAACCGACAGCGCCTCGACCGGAACCTCGCCCTTATCGGTCAGAATATGGGTCCCGGCGGCGAAACAGGGGATCGTGGTGACCGTGACAAAGGCCGTGTCGGTGATGCCGGTGCTGGTCTCGGCAGTATAGCTGAAATTGACAACATTGGGGTCGGTCAACCCGGTCAGCCCGGGGGGCGTTGCGACCAACAGCGTGCCGTCCGCTTGCAAGGTGATCACATGGCCCGAGCTGAGCGTCACACTGTCGCCCGCAAAGACCTCTTCCCCATTGATATGGGTGACGATGGTCACCGCCGTTCCATCGCCGTCATTGGCCAAGACATCGAGGATCGCGCTGCGCGTCTCTTGAATCGTGATCTCGTCGTCCCCGGCGATGAAGTCGCCTTGGATACTGTCGCCCGCAATCAGAAGCGCGGAGTCATAGCTGCTGTCGGCCACATCGGCGATGCCGATCTTCAGGGTATTCACCACACCTGCATTCACCGGGATCAACAGCCTGAGCGTCACGGTGAACCCGTCCATCTCAGTGTTGTAGTCGTCCCCGGTATTGTCATTGAAGAGTGTGCCATTCTCGGACTCGTTGACCGAGTTGATCTGCGTCACCTCAAAAATGGGGGACGTCACCAGCGCCCCATTCACCCAAACGCCAACAACGTCGTTATAGATCGACCCGGCGAATTCCGGATACTCCTCCGACGCGAAGGTGAATTGCATCGATAAGACGTCGGTGTCGGGGATGATCCCAAACTCAAGCACCGATGCGTCATAGGTGCTACGCCCGGCAATCGAATTGAAGTCAGAGCGGTTGTTGTCGCCGGATGTGTTGGTTGTCGTGTTGCTGCGGATGTTCGGATCACCGCCGCCGTCGCGCGTGATGTCCCTTACGCGACCCGTCGAGAGGATCACGCCGGTATCCGCAGGTGTGACACCCGGGGCAATGCTGTCGCCATTTGACCAAATACCTGACGACCGGTTGTCGCCATCATAAAGCGCGCTGACAATGGTGATGCCATCACCAAAGATCGCCTCAGCCATCTGCATGGCGGAAGCGCCCTCATTAATTGTCAGCTCATCTGCCGTGGCCATAGATGTCCCGTCCCTGCCTTGCCTGACGCAACCCGGGGGCGGACACACATCCACAAACGGACCTGGAGACGCGGGCGTAACGACGCGTTCTGGGCCAACTCTTTCATTTATGAAGCAGCTCTCGCTGCCCGTTGCCTGCCTCGGGCGTTTTTTTGCCGTCTTGCGACGACAATTTGTCGAAAATTGGGCAGGATGCCATGAGATGGCCGCCCTTTCGACATGCTCGGGTTCTTGTGCCTTTCGCGCCACACCGCTATCGCTTGGGTCCCGTGCCGGTGGAAAGGACCTTTGCCCATGCCCGTCGATCCCGTTGCCCTGACCGCCGATCTGATCCGCTGCCCCTCGGTCACGCCGGAGGAGGGCGGCGCGCTGGACTTGTTGCAGACGCAGCTTGCCGATGCCGGGTTCTTGTCGATCCGGGTGGATCGGAACGGCACGCCCAACCTCTTCGCCCGGTGGGGGGTGAAGGGTGATGCCAAGACGCTTGGCTTCAACGGCCATACCGATGTGGTGCCTGTCGGCGATGAGGCCGCTTGGACCCACCCGCCTTTTGGCGCGGAGGAGGCCGATGGCTGGCTCTATGGGCGGGGTGCCACCGATATGAAATCGGGCGTCGCCGCCTTTGTCGCCGCCGCTATCGATTTCGTTGAGGACACACCCCCTGACGGCGCCATCATCATCGCGATCACCGGGGATGAGGAAGGTGCCTCGACCGATGGGACCACCGCGATCCTCGATTGGATGGCCGAAGAGGGCGAGGCGATGAGCGCCTGTATCGTGGGGGAGCCCACCAGCGCTGAGGTGATCGGCGATATGGTCAAGATCGGGCGCCGGGGGGCCATGACCGCGCAGTTCACCGTCAAAGGCAAACAGGGTCATTCTGCCTATCTCGACCGGGCCTTGAACCCGATGCCCGCGGTGGCGCTTCTGGCCCATCGCCTCTCGACATATGTGTTGGACGAGGGCACCGAGCATTTCGACCCGACCACGTGCGCCGTCACCACCATCGACACCGGCAACCCGGTGGCCAATGTGATCCCGGCGGAAACCAAGATGACCGTCAACCTGCGGTTCAATGACACCCATAGCGGCGCCTCGCTCAGCAAATGGCTGCAAGAGGAGGCGGACAAGGTCGCCACCGAGACCGGGACGGCGATCTCGATGGAGGTCAAAATCTCCGGTGAGCCGTTTCTCACCCCGCCAGGCCCTCTTTCCGATCTCATCAGCAGCGCGGTGGAGGCAGGGACGGGCCGCACACCGACGCTCTCCACCACCGGCGGCACCTCGGATGCGCGCTTTGTGAAATCCCACTGCCCGGTGGCCGAGTTCGGCCTGGTCGGGCACCGGATGCATCAGGTCGATGAGCGTGCCTGGATCCAGGACATCCACGATCTGAAAGCGATCTACGGCCGGATCCTGACGAGCTATTTCGCCGGCACCTAACCGCTGCGATATCCACCACCAGGCCGTCCGCCACTGTTCCGGGCGAGGCCGCGCGCAATTCCGATGACGCCGCCCGCGCCCCATGTTAGGCCCCCCTCATGAGCCGTCTTCCCACCAAAGATGAGATCCTCGCCTGGATCGCCGACAATCCCGGCCACACGTCTAAACGTGACATCGCCAAAGCCTTCCAGATCAAAGGTGCCGCGCGGATCGACCTGAAGCGCCTCTTGCGCGATCTGGAGGCCGAGGGGCATCTGGAGAAGCGCCGCAAAACCTATCGCGACCCGGACAAATTGCCGCCCGTCGCGGTGCTCCAGGTCCAGGGGCCCGACGATCTGGGCGATATCTTCGCCCGGCCCCTGGAATGGCATGGGGAGGGGCCTGAGCCGCGGGTGCTCTTCTCCGCCCGCGCCACCGATCCGGCCTTGGGCGCAGGCGACCGTATCCTGGCCCGGCTGCAAGAGGTGCAAGGAGAGGATCACCAATATGTCGCCCGGCTGATCCGCCGGATCGGGACCAACCCGCGCAAGATCCTCGGCCTCTTCCGCAAGGGCGCTGAGGGCGGGCGGATCGTGCCGATCACCAAAGGCAGCGATAAGGAATGGCAGGTCGCCGCCGGCGCCACCCATGGCGCCAAAGACGGCGAGCTGGTGGAGGCGGAGCAGGCCGGCCCGAAATCCCGCATGGGGCTGCCCAAGGCACGCATCACAGACCGTTTGGGCGATCCCGGCGCGCCGAAAGCCGTCAGCCTGATTGCGATCCATGAGCATGGCATTCCCGACGCTTTCCCCGACGCCGTGATGGCCGAGGCCGACCGCGCCAAACCCGCGGGCCTCTCGGGCCGGACTGACCTCCGCGACATGCCGCTGATCACCATCGACCCCGCCGATGCGCGCGATCATGACGATGCCTGTTACGCCCATGCCGATGACGACCCCAAGAACAAAGGCGGGTTTGTGATCTGGGTCGCTATCGCTGATGTGGCCCATTATGTCCGCCCCGGCTCGGCCCTGGATCGGGAGGCGAAGAAACGCGGCAACTCCACCTATTTCCCCGACCGGGTGGTGCCGATGCTGCCCGACCGGCTGTCGGGCGATCTCTGCTCGCTGCATGAGGGCGTGCCGCGGGCCTGTCTCGCGGTGCGGATGGTGATCGATGCCGAGGGCAATAAGCTGCGGCACGAATTCCACCGGGGCCTCATGCGTTCTGCCGCATCGCTCAACTACGAAGAGGTCCAGGCCGCCCAAGATGGTGTGCCCAATGAGACCTGCGCGCCGCTTCTTGAGCCGGTGATCCAACCGCTTTTTGCCGCTTATGCCGCTCTCAAACGCGCTAGGGCTGCACGGCAGCCGCTGGACCTTGACCTGCCGGAACGGCGGATTGTTCTCTCCGATGAGGGCCAGGTGACCTCAGTGGCGTTCAAGGATCGGCTCGATGCCCATAAGCTGATCGAAGAGTTTATGGTGCTCGCCAATGTCGCCGCCGCCGAGACGCTGATCGCCAAACGCACCCCGCTTCTCTTCCGTGTCCACGAAGAACCCGACCCGCAGCGGATCGAGGCCCTGCGAGAGACAGCCCAGGCCAGCGGCTTCAACCTCGCCAAAGGCCAGGTCCTGCAAACCCGGCATCTAAACGCGCTCTTGAATGCCGCTGAGGGCACCGATCATGATGAGTTGATCAATCTCTCCACCCTGCGCTCGATGCAGCAGGCCTATTACAATCCGGAGAATTTTGGACATTTCGGCCTGGCGCTGAAAACCTACGCCCATTTCACCTCTCCCATCCGGCGTTACGCGGATCTGATTGTGCACCGCGCGCTTGCCACCGCCCATGGCTGGGGCCGCGACGGGCTGTCCGTGGAAGAGATCGAGCGGCTGGACGAGGTGGCGAAACATATCTCCGACACCGAGCGCCGGTCCATGGCGGCGGAGCGGGACACAACCGACCGCTACCTCGCCGCTTTTCTATCGGACCAGGTTGGGGCGGAGTTCACGGGCCGCATCTCAGGCATTGCCCGGTTTGGGGCCTTTGTGAAACTGGATGAAACCGGGGCCGACGGGCTATTGCCCATGCGCGCGTTGGGCCATGAGTATTTCCACTACGATGCCGAGGCGCAGACGTTGATGGGCGCCGATACGGGGCTGGTGATTGGGATTGGGCAGCAGGTCACGGTGAAACTGGCCGAGGCGGTGCCGGTGACGGGTGGTCTGACCCTGGAGCTGATCTCCATCGACGGCACGCAAATCCGCCATGGGGGTCGGTCGGGTCGCCGCGGCAAAGCTCCTCGGCGAAAGGCCGGGCAAGCACGGGCAAAGGCGGGCCGGTCGAAATTACGGAAGCGGCGCTGATCGCCGCGTTCCGATCCCCGTAGGGCGGGACTTGTCCCGCCGTGTGAGATGTCCGGCGGGTGGCGGGACAAGTCCCGCCCTACGGTTTTTCGCCCGGCGCCTTCGGCTTGAG
>JANQNZ010000072.1 GCA_028279315.1 Rhodophyticola sp.
CTCAAGCCCCAAGCCTTCGGCCAAATCCGGGGCGCGCCGGCCTGGATTGGCCTCAATCAGCGACAGGTGGGCAAAGGGCGCAAAGCTGGCCCGGGCTCCCATCGCATCGAGCTTGGCAAGGACGGCTTTGATCTCGTCGGGCGTCGGAACACGCTCTCTCAACGCGACCCGCGGGTCATCATGCAAGGTGAAGGCCACCCGCCAAAGCGTGCCCGGTTTGCGAAGCATCGGTGCGGAGAGGAGCGCGGCGCGGTCAGCGAAACCCGCCGCGCGGGCATCGGCTTCCGTGATTTCTTCCTCCCGCACTTCCGCGACGCTCTCGATCCGCAACTCACCGACCGAGGTCCGCTGCCGTCCGCCGGGTTTCGCGCGTGGGGCTGCCCAACGGCGAAAGGCCAGGGTGACCTGGCCTTTCTGAATCTTCCGAAGCGTGTCGGCGCGGAACAGCACAGGCGCCCGCCTTAGGCGCTGGCGGCCATCTGATTATGCTTCCGGGCGATGAACTCTTTGGCCGTTTCCACCGCCACGGCAGCGTCCCGGCAATAGGCATCGGCGCCAATCGCCTTGCCGAACTCTTCGTTCAAGGGCGCGCCGCCGACCAGCACGATATAGTCGTCGCGCAGGCCCTTTTCGTTCAGCGTGTCGATCACAACCTTCATGTAAGGCATTGTCGTTGTGAGAAGCGCGGACATGCCCAGGATGTCTGGCTCTTCAGTCTCCAGCGCCTCCAGATAGCTTTCGACGGCGTTGTTGATGCCCAGGTCCACCACTTCGAACCCGGCGCCCTCCATCATCATCGAAACGAGGTTCTTACCGATATCGTGGATGTCGCCTTTGACCGTCCCGATCACCATTTTGCCCACACGCGGCGCACCGGTTTCCGCCAGAAGCGGTTTCAGGATCGACATGCCACCTTTCATCGCGTTGGCGGCCAGAAGCACCTCGGGCACAAAGAGGATGCCGTCCCGGAAATCATTGCCGACAATCGTCATACCGCCGACAAGGGCCTCGGTTAGGATGCGGTAAGGCTCCCACCCCCGCTCCAGAAGGATGTTCACCCCCTCTTCGATCTCTTCTTTCAGACCGTCATAGAGGTCGTCGAACATCTGCTGCACAAGCTCTTCATCGTCGAGCTCGCTCAGGATGATGTCGTCGTCTTCATCGGACATGACGTGTACTCCCTTCACCAAGGGTCCTGTTCGCGTTTGACCCATTACCTAGGTTTTGCGCGCAAATTGACGCGCTGATTTGCGACACAGGCGGCGCCGTGACCGACCTGCGCTTGCAGATGTTCTCATTTTGTTCTAGTTTGGCCCGATGGACACAGATGCCGATTTGCCCAAATCCCGCCGCCCCGGTCGTGGGGCCGGATCGAACCGGTCGGGGCGGTTTGAGGCCCATGAAAGGGTCGGGTTTTCCGATGGTTGGGAGATTGAGGAGGAGTTGCCGCCGCTTAAGACCGAGCTGACGGCGGAGGCCGCGAAGACGATCATTACCCGCAACCAAAGCCCCGATGTGCCCTTCGACCGCTCGATCAACCCGTATCGGGGCTGTGAGCATGGCTGCATCTACTGTTTCGCCCGGCCCAGCCACGCCTTTTGGGGCCTGTCGCCGGGGCTGGATTTCGAAACCAAACTGACGTGGAAGTCGAACGCGGTTGAGACGCTTAAAGCCGAGTTGCGGCATCCGCGCTATCGCCCCGCGTTGATTGCGATTGGCACCAATACAGACCCGTATCAGCCGGTGGAGAAAGAGAAACGGCTGATGCGCGGCATCTTGCAGGTGTTGCAGGCCTTCCGCCATCCGGTGGGGATTGTGACCAAAGGCACGCTGATTGAGCGGGATGTGGATATCCTGGGCGAAATGGGGCAGGCGGGATTGGCCCATGTCGGGGTCTCGGTCACCACGCTTGACCGGGACGTGGCGCGCCGGATGGAGCCGCGGGTGCCATCGCCCGCCCGACGACTGGCCGCGATTGAGACCTTGGCCAAGGCCGGGGTGCCTGTGCGGGTGATGGTCTCGCCCATTGTGCCGGGCCTGACCGATCACGAGATTGAGGCGATCCTGAGCGCGGCGCGGGAAGCGGGCGCGACAGCGGCCTCGCTGATCCCCCTCCGCCTGCCTTTGGAGGTCGCGCCGCTTTGGCGGGACTGGTTGGAGGAGCATTATCCGGATCGCGTTAACCGCGTGATGACCAAGGTGCGAGAGATGCATGGCGGCCGCGACTATGACCCGAAATGGGGCCGCCGGATGCGCGGTCAGGGGGTCTGGGCCGATCTGATCCAGCGCCGGTTTAAGCGGGCGGTCAAGAACCTGAGATTTGAGGCGGAATTGCCGCCGCTTCGGACCGATCTGTTCCAAGTGCCACCCCAGGCTGGGGATCAACTCACGCTGCTCTGACGTTGAGCGCGCACCGGAAAACGCGCGTTTTTCGGCCCGTTTCCCGCCCAGAAAACGGCCTTGCTCTGCCCGCGGTGAGGGTCTCATCCCCGCGCGCGCCGGCGGCCTGCCCGCGCCCGTGTCCGGGTCGGGCCTGCGCCATCGGTGCCATCGCTATCAGAGGAAAACGCACCTAACTCCGCGGCGATTGTGCCGAGATCGGGTGCGGAAGATTTCGGCTCTGTCTCAAGCGCTTCCCGCATCTTCTTCAAGTGTTCCGGCTGGGTGCCGCAGCACCCGCCGATGATCGTGGCGCCCGAATCCCGCGCCAAGACGGCGTAGCGCGCCATCAAATCCGGCGTACCGTCATAGTGGATATTGCCATCGACATATTTAGGGATGCCCGCATTGCCTTTGGCGATCACAGGCCGTTCATTGCCGGAGGCCCGGAAGCCCAGGATCGTGCGCAGAAGGTCGGATGCGCCAACGCCGCAATTGGCGCCATAGGCGATGGGTGGGTTCTCCAAGCGCTCCACCATCTCGGACATCGCGGCTGAGGTCAGGCCCATCATTGTCCGGCCCGCGGTGTCGAAGCTCATCGTGCCGCACCAGGGCATCTCGGCCAGCGCCGCGGCTTCCGCGGCGGCCTTGTATTCCTCGGCCGCACTGATGGTTTCGACCCAAAGCACATCGGCGCCGCCCGCTTTAAGCCCCTCGGCCTGTTCGTGGAACATCTCGACGGCGACCTCATGGGTCAGCGCGCCCATGGGCGCCATAATCTCCCCTGTCGGACCAACGGAGCCCGCAACCACCACTTTGCGCCCGGCCTTGTCGGCCACCTCGCGTCCGATCTCGGCGGCGGCCTTGTTCAACTCAAACGCGCGGTCCTGCGCCTCATGCAGCTTCAGCCGCGCCCGGGTGCCGCCGAAGGAGTTGGTCAGGAAAAGGTCTGAGCCCGCGTCCACCGCGCCTTGGTAGAGGAGTGCGATCCGATCGGGATGATCGGTGTTCCACAATTCCGGCGCATCGCCCGAGGCCAGGCCCATATTGAATAGCGTGGTGCCCGTGGCCCCATCGGCCAATATCCAATCGCGCTCCCCCAGGAGCGCTGTCAGCGCGTCTGCCATGAAACGGGTTCCCAATCGTCGACGTGACGCCGGACATGCGCTTATCCGCCCCACATCGCAAGCGCATTTTCTGCATAAAGGTTATGAAGATGGTTGATCGGCACGGGGAAACACCCCGCGCCGTTCAGAGGGTTGGCGTGAGCCTTAGGCCTCGTCCAGAAGCTGACTCTTGGCCACCGCAAGCAGCGCGTCGTATTTCTTCCGCACCTCGGCTTCGCTGGCTTTGTCGCCCAGATCGCCCAGGACCTTGCGCATCACATCCTCATGGCCGGCCTCTTCGAAATCGGCTTTCACGACCTCGGCGGCATAGGCGTCGGCGTCCGCACCGGTCTTGCCCAGGATTTCTGCCACCCAAAGGCCCATCAGCTTGTTCCGCCGCGCCTCGGCCTT
>JANQNZ010000102.1 GCA_028279315.1 Rhodophyticola sp.
GGTGACCCGGCGGCTGCCGCCGAAAAGCCCACCCCGCTGAACGATCTGGATGGTTCCGGCACTTTCGGCGGCGGCGGAGCGGGCGGCAACGGCGGCAGCGGCGCTGGCCTCTGCCGGGGGCGTCGTGGGCTGGGCGGCCAGCGCCTGATTGCTGCCGTTTCGCGGCGCGGGGCGGAGCGATTGGCGCGGGGCCAAGGCGCTGGCCCGGATGATGACGGTGGTTGGGGCCGCGCGTGGGGATGGGGACGCTGTTTGGGTCGGCGCGGGCGCGGTGGGGCCGGGTCTGGGTTCCGGAAAGGGCGAGCGGTCGGGCGCTTGGGCGCTCACGGGCGCGGCTAGAAGCAGGCTGAGGAGGATGGGCACAAGGCCTCTCATTCGCCCGGCCCCTCCTTCCGTTGCCCGACGCGCCCGAAATCCGGGGCGTCGGTGTCTTGGCCGGCTTCGATGATGCCACGGCGGATTGCCCGGGTGCGGGTGAAATAGTCGTGCAGATGCGCCCCGTCGCCGGTGCGGATCGCCCGTTGCAGGGCAAAAAGCTCTTCGGTGAAGCGGCCCAGGATTTCCAGCGTCGCGTCTTTATTGGTCAGGAACACATCGCGCCACATGGTCGGGTCGGAGGCCGCAATCCGGGTGAAATCGCGGAAGCCCGCGGCGGAGTATTTGATCACCTCGCTATCGGTCACGCGGCGCAGATCATCGGCGACACCGACCATCGTATAGGCAATCAGATGCGGCGTGTGAGAGGTGACGGCCAGGACCAGATCGTGATGGTCGGGCTCCATGACCTCGACAAGGGCGCCGCAGCCTTCCCAATAGGCGCGGAGCCTGGCGACCGCATCGGGGTCGGTCTCTGGGGGCGGGGTCAGAATGGTGTAGCGGTTGTCGAAAAGCTCCGCAAAGCCGGATCGGGGGCCGGAATGCTCGGTGCCCGCCAAAGGGTGGCCGGGGATGAAATGCACGCCTTTGGGCAGATGCGGCGCGACCTGGGCGATGACATCGCGTTTGACGGAGCCGACATCGGTGACCGTCGCCCCTTCCGCCAGATGCGGGGCGATCTCTTTAGTCACGGCCTCCATCGCACCAACGGGGACGCAGAGGACCACAAGATCGGCGTCTTTCACAGCCTCGGCGGCGGTGTCTGTGACGCGGTCGACGAGATTGATCTCCCGCGCGATTGCGCGAGTTTCCGGGGATCGGGAAGTGCCGACGGTTTCCGCCGCCAATCCCGCGCGGCGGGTGGCAAGCGATAAGGACCCGGCGACAAGACCCAAGCCAATCAGGGCGATGCGGGTGTAGATCTGGCTCATACCGCCCCCTTAAACGCCGCCATCGCGTCGAGGACGCGGGTGACGTCCTCTGGCCGTCCCACTGTGATGCGGAGCGCCTCCGGGAAGCCGTAGCCTTTGACCATGCGCACGATGATCCCGTGGGATTTCAGGTGTTTATCCGCTGCCACCGCCTCTGCCTCATCGGCAAACCGAGCGAGGATGAAATTGCCGTGGCTCTCGTCAGATGGGATACCAAGCTGCGCGAGGCCACCGGCAAGACGCGCGCGCCCTTCGATATTGGCCTCGCGGCAGCGCTCCACAAACGTGCGGTCCAGGACCGCCGCCTCAGCGCCCGCAAGTGCCAAGGTCGAGAGGTTAAACGGCCCGCGAATGCGGTTCAGCACGTCGATCACCGGACGTGGGCCGTAACCCCAGCCGACGCGCAGGCCTCCGAGCCCATAGATTTTGGAGAAGGTGCGGGTCATCACCACGTTTTCCCGCGCCTCGACCAGCCCTGCGCCGCCATCATAGCCGGGCACAAACTCCGCATAGGCCCCGTCGAGCACCAAGAGGCACTGATCGGGCAGACGATCGGAAAGCCGCGTGACCTCTTCCGCGCTGATCATGGTGCCGGTCGGATTGTTGGGGTTGGCGATATAGATCAGCCGCGTGGCGGGCGTGATGGCGGCCAGAAGGGCATCCACATCCGTTGTGCGGTTGACCTCAGGCGCGGCGACGGGTGTGGCGCCTGCGGCCAGCGCGCTGATCCGGTAAATCGAGAACCCGTGTTCGGTGAAGAGAACCTCATCCCCCGGCCCCGCATAAGCCATGGCCAGCAGCGTTAGGATTTCATCAGACCCGACACCCATGATGATCTGGTCGGCGTCCAACCCATGGACCGCCGCAATCGCGTCACGCAGAGGGCCATGATCAGTGGAGGGGTAGCGGTGCATATCCGCAACCGCGGTCTGCATCGCCTCCACCGCCTTTGGCGACGGACCAAAGGGGTTTTCGTTCGAGCTGAGCTTCAACGGCTGATCCACCCCCGCAATGGCGCTGGCGCCGCCCTGGTAGAGGGCGATCTCCATGATGCCAGGTTGTGGGCGGATCGGGGCGGACATGGGGGTCTTCACCTGAAAGTTGGACAATTCGCCGAGAGTTGAATGGGTTCGGGGTTAATAACGAGGCGCCGCGCCCAAGGGAACCGATTTTCAATAGAAGCTCTGCGGGTCGATATCGACCGCCAATCGCAGCCCGGATTTGAGCTTCAACCCGCCGATCCAGGCGGCGATGGCCGGTTGCAGGGCAGCACCTTTCGGGGCCTTGACCAAAAGCCGGACCCGGTGGCGCCCCCGAATGCGCGCAATCGGCGCGGGTGCGGGGCCGTAGACGGTGGCGCCAAGGGCGCGCAGCGGCGCGTCGGTGCGGGAGAGATGCGTGCCGAGATCGAACGCAGCAGCGGCCTCCGGCGCGGAGATGATGATCCCCGCCATCCGGCCATATGGGGGCATCCGGGCAGCCTCACGTTCCGCCGCCTCCGCCTGCCAGAAACCTTCCTCGTCGCCTGACAGGATCGCGCGGATGACCGGATGCTCAGGCTGGAAGGTTTGCAGCAACGCCAGACCTTGGGTCTCCCGCCGTCCGGCCCGGCCCGAAACCTGGCGCATCAATTGGAAGGTGCGCTCAGCGGCGCGGAGGTCGGAGCCTTGCAGACCCAGATCGGCGTCGATGACACCCACAAGCGTCAGGCGCGGGAAGTTATGGCCCTTGGCCACGAGTTGTGTCCCGACAATGAGATCGGTGTCGCCCTGGGCGATCTCTTCAATCTGCGCCTTCAGCGCGCGGGCCGAGCCGAAGAGATCCGACGACAGAACCGCCTGTTTCGCCTCCGGGAAGAGCCGCGCGGCCTCTTCGGCCATCCGCTCCACGCCTGGGCCCACGGCCGCCATTTTGCCCTCTGTCCCACAATTGGGACAGGTGGTGGGGATCGGTTTGGTCGCGCCGCATTGGTGACAGACCAGACGTTTTTGGAACCGATGCTCGACCATCCGGGCATCACACACATCGCACTCAATCTGGTACCCGCAAGCCCGGCAGATTGTCACCGGGGCATAGCCGCGGCGGTTCAGAAATAGGAGGGATTGCTCGCCTTTCTCCAGCCGCGCGCGGACAGCGGCCTCCAGGCTTGGCGAAATCCAGGCATTCGACGGCAGGTCCTCCAGCCGCATGTCGATGGCGCGCATCAGCGGCATCACCGCATCGCCGAACCGTGTCGTCAGATCAAGCCGCGCGTATTTCCCCGCCTCCACATTGGCCCAGGTTTCCAAGGAGGGCGTGGCGGAGGCCAGGATCACCTGCGCGGAATTCAGCGAGGCGCGGAGGACGGCCATGTCACGGGCGTTGTAAAGGACGCCGTCTTCTTGCTTGTAAGACGTGTCATGCTCCTCATCGACCACGATCAACCCGAGATCACGGAAGGGTAGGAAGAGGGCGGAACGGGCACCCACCACCAATTGCGCACCGCCCTGTCCCAGCATCCGCCAGCAGCGGCGGCGTTCGGTCATGGTGACACCGGAATGCCATTCCGCCGGTTTGGCGCCAAAACGCTGCTCGACCCGGGTCAGGAATTCCGAGGTGAGCGCGATTTCCGGCAACAAGACCAGCGCCTGACGCCCGGCTTTCAAGCAGGCAGCGACGGCTTCGAGATAAACCTCTGTCTTGCCCGACCCGGTCACACCTTTCAGAAGCGTGGCGCCATAGGCCCCGGACCGCACCGCTTCCCGCAACACGGTCGCGGCGCGCGCCTGATCCTCGGTCAGGTCTTTACCGGGGCGGTCGGGGTCGAGCGGCAGATAAGGCGCATCGCGGGGCGTATCCGCCTCCTCCACCGCGCCCATCTGGGCGAGACCCTTCACAACAGACGAGGTCACACCCGCCATGTCCGACAGCTCTTTCAGCGTGAAACCAAGCCCGC
>JANQNZ010000160.1 GCA_028279315.1 Rhodophyticola sp.
GGTTGCCCGCCTGGCAATCGGCGCAGGCCCCGCAGGCCAGGATAAAGGGGGCAATCACCTGATCGCCGATCCGCCAATTGGAGACCTCAGGGCCCACCGCCACGATCTCCCCACAAAACTCATGGCCAGGAATATGCGGCAGGCGCACATCCGGGTCCGCGCCCGTCCAAGCGTGCCAGTCCGACCGGCAAATTCCGCAGGCCAGGACCTTCAGAACCACCCCGTCGCGCGGACAATCCGGGTCGGCCACCCTGCCGATCTCAAGCGGCTGGCGCCATCCAGTCAGCCGCGCGGCTCTCACCCGTCGATCTCCACCCGGTAGCTTTCAATCACTGTGTTGGCGAGGAGCTTTTCGCACATCTCCGTTACCTCCGCCTCGGTGGTGCCTTGGGCCAGGTCCAGCTCAATCAGCTTGCCCTGCCGTACCCCTTCGACGCCGCCAAAGCCCAGCGCCCCAAGCGCGTGGCGCACAGCCTCCCCTTGCGGGTCCAAGACGCCGTCTTTCAGCATCACCGTCACGGTTGCGCGCATGACCCCTGCCCCTTCATCTTTCCCCAAATACGCAGAATCCAACACCCGCCAAAGACGGGTCGCTCAATTGATCAGCGTCGGCTTCGTCACATGACCCACGTTGGACGGCATCACACCCAAACGCCGCGCCACTTCGGTATAGGCATCCGCCAGATCGCCCAGATCGCGGCGGAACACATCCTTGTCGAGCTTCCGGCCCGACTCGATATCCCACAACCGGCAGCTATCCGGGCTGATCTCATCGGCCACAATCAGGCGCATATAATCGCCATCCCAGATCCGCCCGATCTCAATCTTGAAGTCCACAAGCTTGATGCCCACGCCCAGCATCAGCCCGGACATGAAATCATTCACGCGGAGGCCAAGGGCCACCATATCGTCCAAATCCTGCTGGCCGGCCCAGCCAAAGGCAATGATATGCTCTTCGGTCACCAGGGGATCACCCAAGGCGTCATCCTTGAAATAGAACTCCACGATGGGCCGCGGCAGCGACGTGCCTTCCTCCAACCCCAAGCGTTTCGAGAGCGAGCCGGCGGCCACGTTCCGCACCACCACCTCCAACGGAATAATTTCCACCGCGCGGATCAACTGCTCGCGCATATTGATCCGGCGGATGAAATGGGTCGGCACACCGATCCCGCCAAGGCCCGCCATGAAGAACTCCGACAGGCGGTTGTTCAACACGCCTTTGCCTTCGATCACATCGCGTTTTTCAGCGTTGAAGGCGGTGGCATCGTCCTTGAAATATTGGACCAGCGTCCCGGGCTCCGGGCCTTCATAGAGAATCTTGGCCTTGCCCTCATAGACCTTCTTACGCCGCGCCATTCCGTCTCCGATGATCTTGGATAAGGGGTGTTGTCGCCCACCCCTTTTGTTGGCCCGCGCTATAGGCCATCGGGCGCGATGTCGCAAGGCGGATGGGTCATCACCGCTTGCGGGCCAGGGGGGGGACGGCCTAAATATGGGGGGACGGAGTTTTTGAACTGGGGAGAGACCCAAGATGACCACCTTCGACGACCGCGAACACGCGTTCGAGGCCAAATTCGCCCATGATGCCGAG
>JANQNZ010000123.1 GCA_028279315.1 Rhodophyticola sp.
GAGTGGACCTGTTGGCCGGCGTCGATCTGACCGAAAGCGACGATGTGGTGGCAACCGTTTTGATGGAGCTTGCCCGGCTGGAAACAGCGCCGCGGTCCGATGCTTTGGCCGATGCGCTTGTGGCCGGGATTGCCGAGGCCGAAGGCAACCTCCATCGCCGCCCACGGTTGGAAGCGGGGTTTGCGGTGTTAAAAGCCGCGGATATCCCGTCAGTCCTGGTGGAGGTGGGCTTCATGTCGGAACCGACGGACCTTGCCAATATTCTTGACCCTGCGTGGCGGGCCGCGATGCAGGCCGGGATGCGCGATGCGATCCTGGACTGGGCGGCGGCGGATGCGGCGACCGCGGCGCTTTTGAGACAGTGAGGCGGCGGGCCGGGCAAGGGCGCAAAAACGTGATGGCGACATCCCGCGCGCGCCTTTTGACCCTTCCCGCGCGGGGGCGTATAAGCAGCGCCAAGACTTGCGGCATAGGCGCGACATGATCCGATTCACCTTAGGCATATTTGGCGCGATTTTTAGTTGGATCACGATTGGCCTTGTATTCTTCGCCGTCGCCGTGGGCGCGGTGCTTTATATGTACAGCCGCGACTTGCCGGATCACGAGACTTTGGCGCAATACACGCCGGCCACGATCAGCCGCATCTACTCGGCCGAAGGCGAGATCGTGGATGAGTTCGCGCGGGAACGGCGTCTGTTTGTGGCGGCTGAGGATATCCCCGATCTTGTCGCCCATGCGTTCGTGTCTGCCGAAGACCGAAACTTCTATGAGCATGAGGGCTATGACCCCCGCGCGATTGGCGCCGCGATTGTGGAGGCCGTGCGCTCCCGGGGCGAAGATATCCGCGGCGCCTCGACCATCACGCAGCAGGTGATGAAGAACTTCCTGCTCGACGGCTCCCGAACCATTGAGCGGAAGGTGCAAGAGATCATCCTGGCCGCGCGGATCGAGCAGACCCTGTCGAAAGACCGGATTCTGGAGTTGTATCTGAACGAGATTTTCCTGGGCCAGAACTCCTATGGCGTGGCCGCCGCCGCGCAGACCTATTTCAACGCCAATCTGGAAGATTTGAGCTTGGAGCAGGCGGCCTATCTAGCGGCCCTTCCGCAGCGGCCCGGACGGCTGCACCCGGTGCGGAATTACGAAGCGGCGATTGGGCGGCGGAACTATGTGCTCCGCGAGATGTATGAGAATGGGTATATCTCGGAACAAGAGATGCAGACCGCACAGGCCGCGGCCTTGGAAACCGTCCAGGGCGGCCATATCGAGCCCTTCCGCGCCACCGTCCCCCCGCGCAACTATTTCACCGATGAGATCCGGCGCCAGCTTTCCGTGCAGTTTGGGGAGGAGGAGTTCTTCTCAGGCGGTTATGCGGTCCGCGCGACGATGGATGAAAGCCTGCAAGAGGTGGCCGAACAGGCGCTGCGCCGGGGCCTCGAACGCTATGACCGCGCCCAGGGCCTTTGGCGTGAGCCTTTAGCGGTCATTGAACCCGCGATTTTGGACGGCGCGGATGAGGCGGCCTGGCGCGCGGCGCTCTCTGAGGCCGACATCCCGCGAGATATCGACGGGTGGCATGTGGCGGTGGTGCTTGAGGTGGGCGAACGATCCGCCCGGATTGGCATTGAAGACGTGGCCGAAGACGAGGACGGCCATTTCATCCCCGCCGAAGACGTGACCTGGGCCCGGCCTGTTGATGCGGACGGCAACCGCGGCAGCAGCGCGCGGGTGGCCGGCGATCTTTTGGATATGGGTGATGTTGTCCATGTCCGCGCGATGACCTCTGACAGCGATGGCAGCTTCATTCGCTGGACCCTCCGCCAGATTCCTGAGGTGCAGGGCGGGTTCATGGCGATGGATGTGAATACCGGTCGGGTTCTCGCCATGCAGGGTGGGTTTTCCTATCAGCATTCGGTGTTCAACCGCGCGACCCAAGCGACGCGCCAGCCTGGATCGAGCTTCAAGCCGTTTGTCTATGCCGCCGCGCTCGACAGTGGCTACAGCCCCAACACCATCGTCATCGACGCACCGATTGAGGTGGAGACGGGCGCAGGCATCTGGCGGCCCACCAATGCATCGAACCAATTCTACGGCCCGGCGCCGCTGCGCACCGGGATCGTGCGCTCGCGGAACCTGATGACCGTGCGCTTGGCCCAGGATGTCGGTATGGAGACCGTGGCGCGGTATGCCGAACGCTTCGGGGTCTATGATGAGGCGCAGTCTTTCCTGGCCAATTCCCTCGGCTCCCAAGAGACCACGCTTTACCGCATGGTCGCGGCCTACGCGATGTTCGCCAATGGCGGTGAGCGGGTGGAGCCGACGCTTGTCGACCGGGTGCAGGACCGGTTTGGCGGCACAATCTACCGTCACGATCAGCGCCTTTGCCCTGATTGTGAGCTGGCCTCGCTTGACCCGGGCGCGGCGCCTCGGATCGTGTCCAACCGGCAGCGGGTGATCGACGCGATCACCGCCTATCAGGTAACCTCGATGATGCGGGGTGTCGTCGACCGCGGCACTGCCGCGCGGACCGTGAACTTGCCGGTGCCAATTGCGGGCAAGACCGGGACCACGAATGAAGCGCGGGATGTCTGGTTTGTGGGCTTCTCCTCCACCATCGCGGCGGGCTGCTATATCGGCCATGACCAGCCGCGGCCTCTGGGTCGGGGCGCCTCGGGCGGGGGCATGTGTGGGCCGGTTTTCACCGAGTTTATGGAAGCTGCGATTGAGGAATATGGCGGCGGGCCGTTCCGGGTGCCTGAAGGCGGCGTCTTCTACAATATTGACCGGTTTTCGGGCCAGCGCTTGCCGAATGACGCGCGCGGCGATCACGTGGTGGCCGAGCTCTTCCGGGAAGGCGAAGAGCCGATCTATGGCCTCCTCGCCATTGTCGATGGCGGCTTTGCCATGGGCTCCAACCTGCCGATGTTTGCGCGTGGCGAGGGCGATGGCGATCAGGTGACGGCGGGGCAGACCGTGACGACGTCGACTGGGGATACCGCGCGGGTGCCAACCGGCACCGGCTTTGGCACGCTCAGTTCCGGCGGGCTTTACTGAAGGGCTGGGCCGGGCCAGGCGCGCGCGATCCCGCAATAGAGCAAACACGCTTTGACCACGTGTAGGGCGGGACTTGTCCCGCCGCGATGGACGATTGCAACTTGGTGGCGGGACAAGTCCCGCCCTACGCCTGCCTTCCCCGTTCTGATCTCAACCCCAAGCCGGGGCGACGCTTGCGGCGGACCTGACCCTCCGCTACATCAGGCGGGATCGGATTTTCGAGACGAGAAACGGGTGACCCGGAATGCGGGCCGAAACGCAGGCGCATATCGAAAAAGTGCGGAACTCGCTGGAGCTTCTGGGCCAGCGGATGGATATCGCCACGGCGCCCCACCGGATGGAGGAATTCAACGCCCGCGTCGAAGACCCCGACCTCTGGAACGACCCGGAAAAGGCGCAGAAACTCATGCGCGACCGGCAGGTGCTGCTTGACAAGATCGGCACCTATGAGGCGATCAAATCGGGGCTGGAGGACAATATCGGCCTCATCGAAATGGGTGAGGAAGAGGGCGACACCGAGGTTGTGGCGGAAGCTGAAGAGGCCCTGGCTGCGCTTGTGATCCAAGCCGCCGAGAAGGAGTTGGAGGCGCTCTTGGATGGTGAAGCGGATGCCAATGACACCTTCCTTGAGATCAACTCGGGCGCCGGCGGCACCGAAAGCTGCGATTGGGCCTCGATGCTGGCGCGGATGTATGTCCGGTGGGCCGAGAAGAAAGGCTATGAGGTCGAGCTACAATCAACCTCACCCGGGGAGGAGGCGGGGATCAAATCCGCCGTCTATAAGATCTCGGGCCATAACGCTTATGGCTGGCTGAAATCGGAAAGCGGGGTGCACAGGCTGGTCCGCATCTCGCCTTATGACAGTTCGGCGCGGCGGCACACCTCCTTCAGTTCGGTCTGGGTCTATCCTGTGGTCGACGACAATATCGAGATTGAGGTGAACCCGGCCGATATCCGCATCGACACCTACCGGTCGAGCGGGGCAGGGGGGCAGCACGTGAACACCACCGACTCGGCCGTGCGCATCACCCACCATCCGACAGGCATCGTCGTGACCAGTTCCGAGAAATCCCAGCACCAGAACCGCGATATCGCCATGAAAGCGCTGAAATCGCGGCTTTATCAGTTGGAGTTGGAGAAACGCACGGCCAGCATCCAAGAGGCCCATGAGGCCAAAGGCGATGCCGGCTGGGGCAACCAGATCCGCTCTTACGTCTTGCAGCCGTATCAGATGGTGAAGGATTTACGCACCGGGTTCGAGACCTCGGACACGTCCGGTGTTCTCGACGGCGATCTCGATGGCGTCATGGCCAGCGTCTTGGCCATGGATGTCTCCGGCAAGACCCGCGCCGAGGCCCAGGCCGAGG
>JANQNZ010000147.1 GCA_028279315.1 Rhodophyticola sp.
TGATCCAACTGCGCGACGCCAAAGAAGCCGACGAGTTCATCACCGTGAACTTCATCACCAGCGGCGGCTCGGAAGTGGTCTCCACGCAAAGCTTCGGCACGGCAGGCGCTGACTTCGCGCTGCGGGTTCTGGAAGAAGGCGACGACTTCATCCGCGCCCGTCATGCCCGCAACAGCGGTTCGGAAGTGATCTCCACCTCCGCTGGTGTGCCGGACCACGTGCGGATCGCCCAAGAGCTGCTGCCGCGCGACAACGAAAACGAGTAATCCCCCCGCTCGTCGACACGCCCGGGCGGCCTCTCCCTCCGCCCGGGAGCTGTCCCCCAAGGAAAAGGCCCCGCCAATAAGGCGGGGCCTTTTCTCTTTTCACAACAGATTCGAGTGTCAGAATTTCCCGTTGTCATGGGCCATCTCCGCGGGGATCTCGGAGACGACGTCCCAATGCTCCACGATCAGCCCATCCTCGACGCGCCAAAGATCGAAGAAGGCCCAAGGCTCACCGCCCATCACAGCCTCACTGGCAACAAAGACAAAATTGCCTTCCGCAACAACCAGGCGCGGCTCAAATTGGGTGATGACTTGGCCCTGCTCCGCAAAGCTCTCAATCGCCGCCATCAGCCCGGCCAGACCGTCATCGATGAACGGGTTGTGCTGGGCATAGACCTCTGGGTTCATGTAAGTCGTGACGTTTTCGGGCGCGGCACCTCCAAGAACGTCGCGGACGAAGCCTAAGACAAGCTCCCGGTTTTCCTCGGTTCGGTCGCGGTCAGTGATCTCGGTTGGACCGTCGGTCATGCCGCGGCCCGAGACGGTTGTCTCCGGGATCGGCTGGAGGTTGTCCCAATGCTCAACCACCAGACCATCTTCGACCCGGAACACATCGAACGCGGCCAAGGATGGTGCGCCGAACGCGTCCGCATTCTCATAGGTGTTGTGGAGGACAACCATATCCCCGTCGGTGATCACCCGATGGGTTGTCACGGTCATGCCCGACTGTTCGATCATGGGGATGAAGCCGAGCAGCGCCTCGGCGCCTGTGGGGATCTGCGGGTTATGCTGGATATAATCGGGCGCCAGAAGCGGGCGCGCGGCGTCCGGGTCGTGGTCGATGAAAGCGGCTGCGAAGAGCGCGAGGACCAGTTCTTGGGGTGACATGAGGGCAATTCCTTACGATTCGGTGCGATGTGAATAGTTAGTATGTATTTTGCACCACGTTGCAATTACGCACTTTTCGCTCACATAGTTTGCTCCAGGATACCAAGTGCAATTTCTGGCGCTTGCCGCTTGACTGCCTGGTATGATAGTTGCGCTTGGTATTCGTTTCGCACCAGGAGGTTCGATGTTGCCCATTGGCGTTGAAAATAAGGCGGAAGCATCCAACTGCCCGATCCGGTCGGTTCTGTCGAATGTCACCGGCAAATGGCGGATGATCATCGTCTTGGCGCTGGAAGACGGCCCGATGCGGTTTGGCCAGGTCAAGCGCTGCATCGGGGATGTGACGCAGCGGGTATTGACCGAGAACCTGCGGGGGTTGCAGCGCGACGGGTATCTGACCCGCACAGTGGACCCCGGGCCACCGGTCGCAGTGTCATATGAGTTGACGCCACTTGGCCGGGGTCTGCTGTCGACGCTGAAGCCGCTGGTTTATTGGTCGAATGATCAGATGGATGAAGTGAAGGCGGCGCGCTTGGCGTATGATCGCGAGGAGCGGGGGTAGGATCGGGGGCCCTTTCCGAATTGTCCTGCATCCCGTGAGCCGGGCATCCGCAGGCCGAAGATCGGCGGTCCGGCCGTTGAGCGATCTCGCTCTGATAACCCGTAGGGCGGGACTTGTCCCGCCGCGCCCATGCGCGTCGGTATCGAACTTTTTGCGGGACAAGTCCCGCCCTACCGATCTCCTCATACGCAACGTAAGCCGGGCATCGACAGGCCGAGGGCTGGCGATCCAACATCTGAGTGGGAGCGCTTTATCTTTGCCAAGTCCGGCCTCGCTCCGATCTCAGCACCCAGACTCAGCCAGACCGCCCGGGCGGCCTGGCGATGCCCGGCGCCTTCGGCTTGATTCCGGGTAGGGGATGTAGAAAGACGGGTGTTCGGCGCGTTTCAGGCCCCATTTACACCAAGAAAAACGCCCGCCCATTGCGAGGCAGGCGCACTTATCCACTCAGTTTAAATGGTCACACCCGCTCAATCGCCAGCGCAATCCCCTGGCCACCGCCGATGCACATGGTGATCAGGGCCTTGGATCCGCCGATCCGCTCCAATTCATAAAGCGCCTTGACTGTGATGATCGCGCCGGTCGCGCCAACCGGATGGCCAAGGGCAATCGCCCCGCCATTGGGGTTCACCTTTGCCGGGTCGATGCCGAGGCCCTTATTGACCGCCAGCGCTTGCGCCGCGAAGGCTTCATTCGATTCGATCACGTCGAGATCGCCGATCTCCAGCCCGGTCTTGGCCAGAAGGTTCTGCACCGCCGGCACCGGACCAATCCCCATCACCTGAGGCCGGACGCCTGCATGGGCGTATCCCAGAACCCGGGCGCGAGGTTTCAGGCCCGCTGCGTCTGCCGCGTCTCCCCGCGCCAGGACCAGAGCCGCGGCCCCATCATTGATACCCGAGGCATTGCCCGCCGTGACCGTCCCGTCTTTCTTGAACACGGTCCGAAGGCCTGCCAGCGCCTCGGCATTGGTCGCTTTTGGGTGCTCATCAGTGTCAAACTGCACCATGTCGCGTTTCACCTTCACCTCGACAGGTACGATCTGATCCTTGAACCGGCCGTCTTCGATGGCCTTGGCTGCGCGGGTCTGGCTTTCGAGCGCAAACCCATCCTGATCGGCGCGCGTGATCTGATGTTCATCAGCCACATTCTCGGCCGTCACACCCATATGACCCGTACCAAAGGGGCAGTTGAGCGCGCCCAGCATCATGTCGAGCGCCCGGACATCACCCATCTTCTGGCCAAACCGCCCTTGGGGCAGGATATGCGGCCCCCGGCTCATGCTTTCGGCACCGCCGGCGAGCCCAAATTCCGCATCGCCCAACGCCAGCGACTGGATGACAGAGACCAGCGCCTGCGCGCCAGAGCCGCAGAGCCGGTTCACATTCATCGCCGGGGTGGTGTCCGGAATGCCCGCCTCCATCGCCGCCACGCGGGACAGGTACATGTCCCGCGGTTCGGTATTGATGACATGGCCGTACGCCACATGGCCGATCTGCGCGCCTTCGACGCCCGCGCGCTCCAACGCCGCCTCCGCCGCTTTTGCGCCCAGCTCAATCGGCGGGGTCGCGGCCAGCGCGCCGCCGAAGGTTCCGATTGCGGTGCGCGCACCCGATAGAATGACGACTTCGTCCATGTCCTACTCCTCTCCTCGAGGCGTTCTTCGCCCGAGTCCATTTCAAGACAGAGCATCGCAAACCTGGCTTCGGAATGAAAAGTGGGCCGAGTGACGCAAGCGCGCGCCCTTACCCTTCCGACGTCACCAGAAGTGTCTCAACCCCCGCCAAGAACCCCTCCGCCTCGGGCCCGAGCCGGTCCAAGACCTCGGCCTGATAGGCCTGCGCCAAGGGGGTCAGTTCCGCCATCATCGCCCGGCCTTGTTCGGTCAGCGCAAGCTCCACCAGCCGCCGATCCGTGTCGCTGGTGCGTTTCGTGACATAGCCCGCCTCTTCCAACCGGGTCGCGGCGCGGCTGACTTTGGATTTGTCCATATCGACGCGGGCGTGAATCTCGCGCACCGACACCGCGCTTTCCTGGCTCAGATGGGCCACCACCCGCCATTCAGCGCGGGAGAGGCCAAACCGCTCCTGATAGATCCGCGCATATTCCCGGCTGAGGCGCCCGGCCAGAACGGCCATCCGGTAGGGCAGGAAGGAGTCGAGGTGAAAAGGCTCGGCCATGGGTAATCCGTTGCAACTGCGACGATTGCGACATTGGCGCGGATTGCGGGTGTGATCAAGCCAGGGGCCGAGCCTAAACGGCCCGGCCCTCGGGAGGACGCTGCGTCAGGCAGAGAACCGAAGCGGGCGCACTTGCTGAAACATGCCGGTTGCACGCAGCTTCTCCAACACCGCGGGCGGGGGCTGATCGTCGAGATAGAGGAGCGCAATGGCATCCTTGCCTGGGCCCGACCGGCCAAGGGTGAAGTTCGCGATATTGACGCCGTTTTCGCCCATGGTCTGGCCCAGGGCCCCGATGATCCCCGGCTCATCATTATTGGTGGTGTAGAGCATATGCGCCCCCACCTCGGCGTCGATATTGATGCCTTTGATCTGGATGAAGCGCGGTTTGCCGTCGGAAAAGACGGTCCCGGCGATGGAGCGTTGTCGTTCAGCCGTTTTGATATGAAGGCGAATATAGCCCTCAAAAACGCCGGTCTTGTCCTGGGTTGTGGTTGAGATCTCGATCCCGCGTTCCCGGGCGATGACAGGCGCCGAGACCATGTTCACATCCGGATTGGTGGCTTTCATGATCCCGGCAATGGCGGCACAGTTCAGCGCCTGTAGGTTCATGTCTTTGACGAGGCCGTTATAGGTGATCGAGATTTCTTCGATCGGTTCATCGGTGAGTTGCCCCACAAACTCCCCCAGATGCTCGGCCAGTTTCACCCACGGCCCCATGATCGCGGCCTCTTCCGCGGTGACAGACGGCATGTTGAGTGCGTTTGACACCGCCCCGGTCAAAAGGAAGTCCGACATCTGCTCGGCCACTTGCAGGGCGACGTTTTCCTGGGCCTCAGTTGTGGCGGCGCCCAGATGCGGGGTGACCACCACATTGGGCATGTTGAAAAGCGGGCTTTCGGTGGCGGGTTCAACCGCGAAGACATCAAGCGCCGCGCCCGCCACATGGCCGGAGGTCAGTGCCTCGGCCAGGGCGTCTTCATCGATCAGCCCCCCGCGGGCGCAATTGACGATCCGGACACCTGGTTTCAGCTTGGCGATATTCTCGGCGCTCAGGATGTTCCGGGTCTTGTCGGTCAAGGGCACATGCAGCGTGATGAAATCCGCGCGCGGCAGAAGCTCTTCCAACTCCACCTTCTCGACGCCGATCTTCGTCGCGTGCTCTTCGCTGAGGAACGGATCATAAGCGATGACTTTCATCTTCAGCCCATGGGCCCGGTCGCAGACGATGGAGCCGATATTCCCCGCCCCGATCACACCCAAGGTCTTGCTGGTCAGTTCCACCCCCATGAAGCGCGATTTTTCCCATTTGCCGGCATGGGTCGAGGCATTGGCTTCGGGTATCTGACGTGCGACCGCCATCATCATGGAAATCGCGTGTTCGGCAGTGGTGATGGAATTGCCGAAAGGCGTGTTCATCACGATGATGCCCTTTTTGGAGGCAACCGGAATGTCCACATTGTCCACCCCGATCCCGGCGCGACCGACCACTTTGAGATTGCCGGCGGCGTTGATGACCTTCTCGGTCACTTTGGTGGCGGAGCGGATGGCGAGGCCGTCATAATCGGCAATCCGGGCCAGAAGCGCCTCTTTGTCCTTTCCAAGATCGGGTTCGAAATCGACCTCGATGCCGCGGTCGCGGAAGATCTGCACGGCGGTTTCGCTGAGTTTGTCGGAGACAAGTACTTTGGGGGCCATTGAGTTTGGTCCTTTGTCTTGCGGGCCGGTTCGCTTGGGGGCTGACCGGGGGTTTGCGTATTTTTGGAAAGATGAAGGGATCAGGCCGGGATGGCCTGACCCGCGATCTCGGTTTCAAAGGCCCAGGTGATCCAAGGCAGAAGCACTTGGATATCCGAGGTCTCAACCGTCGCGCCGCACCAGATGCGCAAACCTGGGGGGGCGTCGCGATAAGCGCCGATATCGTAAGCGACGCCTTCGGCCTCCAGCCGTTTGGCGACTGCTTTGGCGAAAGCCGCGCCGTCCGCGATGCGCGGGTCGATGAATTTGAGGCAAACGGAGGTGTTAGAGCGGGTGGCGGGGTCCTCGGCGAGGTTCGCGATCCAAGGCGTCGCTTCGGTGAAATCGAAGATCGCTTGCGCATTGGCATCAGCGCGGGCCATGAGGGCGGGCAAACCGTCAATCCCTCGCGCCCAATCGAGCGCCACGAGGTAATCCTCAACCACCAGCATCGAGGGCGTGTTGATCGTGGCGCCGGTGAAAATGCCGTCGATCAGCTTGCCGCCCTTCGTCAGGCGGAAGATTTTCGGCAAGGGCCAAGGCGGGGTGTAGCTTTCCAGCCGCGCCACCGCGCGGGGGCTGAGGATCAGCATCCCATGGGCCGCCTCACCCCCCATCACCTTCTGCCAAGAGAAGGTGGTGACATCGAGCTTGTCCCAAGGCAGGTCTTGGGCGAAGGCGGCGGAGGTTGCGTCGCAGAGGGTTAGTCCTGTCCGAGTGGCGGGGATGGCGTCGCCCGAGGGCATGCGCACACCCGAGGTGGTGCCGTTCCAGGTGAAACACACATCGCGGTCGTAATCGAGCGCGGCCATATCGGCGATCTGCCCATAAGGCGCCTCATGCACCCTTGCGTCGAGCTTCAACTGTTTGACCGCATCCGTCACCCAGCCGGCGCCGAAGCTTTCCCAGGCCGCCATCTCGACGGGACGCTCGCCCAAAAGATTCCACATCGCCATCTCAAAGGCGCCGGTGTCTGACGCCGGCACAATTCCGATCCGGTAATCGGCGGGCACGCCGAGAACCTCGCGCGTGCCCTCGATGGCCGCTTTCAGCTTGTCCTTGCCGATGGCAGCCCGGTGTGAGCGGCCCAAAGCGGCGTCGGCAAGCTTATCCAAAGTCCATGTGGGGGGTTTGGCGCAGGGGCCGGAGGAAAAACGCGGATTGACCGGCCGCGCGGCCGGGGTGGTGATGACCATAACTGTCTATCCTTCCAGATAAGCGCCCCTCGTTGGGGAGGGGTGTCCCACCGCCGCTGATAGAGGGCGCGCCGCGCCCAGGCAAGCGGGAACCGGCGGGCGGAATGCCGCAACCGGGGCGGGTTGGGTCCAGATCGCCCAAGGCATAGGGGTTTCTGGGACAAAACCGCATTTTTCATAGGCATTTCACAACCAAACCAGGCGCGACGCTTTTTCCGTTGCGTGATCTGGCGCGGCGGCGGTAAACGGGAATCCGACGACATTGATACACGTATAGGAGGAGTCTGCCCGTGAGAGACTCCGCAAACATCCAGGCCTTTGACCTGACGGGTT
>JANQNZ010000151.1 GCA_028279315.1 Rhodophyticola sp.
AAAGTCTATGCTGCCGCCGCGGCGGGCATGAAACATGTGACCATGGAATTGGGCGGCAAATCGCCTTTGGTGATCTTTGACGACGCGGATCTGGAAAACGCCGTCTCGGGCGCGATCCTGGCGAATTTCTATTCCTCGGGCCAAGTCTGCTCCAACGGCACGCGGGTCTTTGTGCAGCCCGGGATCAAGGCCGCGTTTCTGGATCGGCTAACCGCACGTTTGGGCCAAGCCGTGATCGGCGATCCCTTGGACGAGACCACAAGCTTCGGGCCGATGGTCTCCGAGGCGCAGATGGAGATCGTGCTGGGTTATATCGGCGCGGGCAAAGAGGAGGGCGCGCGGCTGGTGACCGGCGGGCATCGGTTGAACCGGGAGGGGTTCTTCATTGCGCCCACGGTCTTTGCTGATGTGACCGATGGGATGACCATCGCGCGGGAGGAGATCTTTGGGCCCGTCTTGAGCGTGCTCGATTTCGACACAGAGGACGAGGTCATCGCGCGCGCCAATGCCACGGAATTCGGTTTGGCCGCAGGTGTCTTCACCCAAGACATCACCCGCGCGCATCGGGTGGTGCAAAGCTTCGAGGCGGGCACCTGTTATGTAAATTGCTACAACCTCGCGCCGGTGGAGGCGCCTTTTGGCGGGATGAAACGCTCCGGCGTGGGGCGGGAGAACTCCGCCGAGGCGCTGAACCACTATTCCCAGAGCCGCACCGTCTATGTCGCCATGGGTGATGTGGAGGCGCCCTATTGATGGTTCTGGGTGGCAATCAAAAGGCGCGCTCCCGCGCAAGTCTGTTTTCAGCGGGAGGGGGGCGCGACGCGATACGTCCGGCGTGGCGCCTGTGCCGGGCGGTGGGGCTTTCTGCTGAGAGGTGCTTGAGGGATCATGCTGATCCTCAAGTCACCTGGTCCAGCCTTTTGCGAGTCGGGCTGGTGTCAAGGGCAAGCGGGCTGCGCCCGGCCTTCGGCCCCTTGACACCAGCCCGACTCGCGGGGGGCTGAGATGGAGGCGGATTTTGTGATTGTCGGCGCAGGCTCGGCCGGCTGCGCGATGGCGTATCGGTTGTCGGAGGCAGGCGCCTCGGTTCTGGTGATCGAGGCCGGCGGCAGCGATGTCGGGCCGTTTATTCAGATGCCCGCGGCGCTGAGTTATCCGATGAATATGCGGCGCTATGATTGGGGGTTTGTGAGCGAGCCCGAGCCGTATTTGGGCGGGCGGCGCATGGCCACGCCAAGGGGCCGCGTGATTGGCGGGTCCAGCTCGATCAACGGGATGATCTATGTGCGCGGCCATGCGCGGGATTTCGACACATGGGCCGAGATGGGGGCCGAGGGGTGGGCCTATGCGGATGTTCTGCCCTATTTCAAACGGCAGGAAAGCTGGCATCCCGGGCCTTGGGGGGGCGATCCGGCCTGGCGGGGGGTGGACGGGCCGCTTCATGTGACGCGGGGGCCGCGGGAAAATCCGCTTTATCATGCGTTTGTGGAGGCGGGGCACCAGGCCGGCTATCCCAAGACCGACGACTATAACGGGCATCAGCAGGAAGGGTTTGGGCCGTTTGAGCAGACCGTCTGGCGTGGTCGGCGCTGGTCGGCGGCGAATGCCTATCTGAAGCCTGCCCTAAAGCGCGCCAATTGCGGCCTGGTCCGGGGGGAGGCGCGGCGCGTTGTGATCGAAGGAGGTCGCGCCGTAGGGGTCGAAGTGGCGCGCGGGCACGACATTCGGGTGATCCGCGCCCGGCGCGAGGTGATCTTGGCAGCCTCCTCGATCAACTCGCCGAAGCTTCTGATGCTGTCGGGAATTGGACCGGCGCAGCATTTGAGGGACCATGGGTTGGATGTGATCGCGGACCGGCCCGGCGTGGGGCAGAATCTGCAAGATCATCTGGAGCTCTATATCCAGATGGCCGCAAGCCAGCCGATCACGCTTTACCGCCATTGGAACCTGATCTCCAAGGCACTGATCGGGGCGCGGTGGCTCTTCACCAAAACCGGGCTTGGCGCCTCGAACCAGTTTGAATCGACGGGGTTCATCCGGAGCCGGGCAGGCGTGGAGTATCCCGATATTCAGTTCCATTTCCTGCCTTTGGCCGTGCGCTATGACGGGAAGACCGCTGCTGAGGGGCACGGGTTTCAGGCTCATGTGGGGCCAATGCGCAGCCCCTCGCGGGGGCATGTCACGCTGGCCTCGAACGACCTCAAGGACCCGCCGAAGATCCTGTTCAACTACATGTCGACCGCGCAGGATTGGATCGATTTCCGCCGGTGCATCCGGCTGACGCGGGAGATTTTTGCCCAAGACGCGTTTAAGCCCTTCGTCGCCCATGAAATCCAGCCCGGCGAGGCGGTGCAGTCGGATGAGGACTTGGACGCGATCATCTGCGAACATGCCGAAAGTGCCTATCACCCCTGCGGGACCGCACGCATGGGCCGCGCGGACGACCCTATGGCGGTGGTCGACCCCGAGACGCGCGTGATCGGGGTGGACCGGTTGCGGCTGGCCGATAGCTCGGTTTTTCCGCTGATCCCAAATGGCAATCTGAACGCGCCATCGATCATGGTGGGGGAGAAAGCGGCCGATCATATTCTGGGCCGCGATCCGCTGGCGCCCTCCAAGGCGGAGCCGTGGATGAATCCGAATTGGCGGGAGGCGCAGCGGTAGCGTTCGGGATGCCTCCGGCGGGAGGTATTTGAGAAGCAAAGAGACGGTCAGGGCGCATTGGCCGGTTTGGAGGGGTCCGGTGCAGGGCAGCGGGATCGCTCAAAAACGACATGGGCGGACTGGACAGAAGTGTCTAGACATCGGCCGAATCCGCTTCTAGCGTCCTCGCCCAAAGATCGAAGCCTGAGGGAGGGTGCGTGATGAAATCCCAGTATCGTGTGGTGGTGATTGGCGGCGGCGTGGTGGGGGCGTCGGTGCTTTATCACTTGGCGAAATATGGCTGGTCCGATGTGTGTCTGCTGGAACGGTCGGTGTTGACCGCGGGGTCGTCCTGGCACGCGGCGGGTGGATTTCATGCGCTGAATGCCGATCCGAACATGGCGGCGCTTCAGGCTTATACCATTGATCTCTTGAGTGAAATTCAGGAGGAGAGTGGTCAGGATATCGGCCTGCATATGACGGGGGGACTGACGCTGGCGGGCACGCCTGACCGGTGGGAATGGCTGCAATCGGCCTATCGGGTGTTTCAGTCGATCGGGATCGAGGATTGCGAATTGCTCAGCCCCGAAGAGGCGCAGAAGCGCTGCCCGATCATGTCGACCGATGGTGTCCTTGGCGCGATGTGGGCGGATCGGGAGGGGTATCTCGACACCACCGGCACCGTCCATGCTTATGCTGGGGCCGCGAAGGAACGTGGCGCCTCGGTCTTTGAGCACACGAAGGTGGAGGAATTGATCCAAACCGCCGATGGCTGGCAAGTGGTGACCGATAAAGGCACGATCACATGTGAGCATGTCGTGAATGCCGCGGGCCTTTGGGCCAAACAGGTGGGGCGGATGGCCGGCATCGAACTGCCGGTCAGCCCGATGAAGCACCATTACCTGATCTCGGACGCAATTCCCGCTTTGGAGGAGTTGGATTTTGAGGTGCCGATGACGGTGGACCTCGAAGGCTTCACCTACCTCCGGCAGGACCAGAAAGGCGTGCTGCTTGGCATCTATGAGGTCGATACCGAGCATTGGGCCATGGACGGCGCGCCTTGGGACTATGGGATGGAGCTGTTCCAGGAGGATACCGACCGGATCGAGAAGGAACTGATCCTGGGGTTCGAGCGTTATCCGGCCTTGCAGGAGGTCGGCGTGAAAACCTGGGTGAACGGCGCCTTCACCTTCTCGCCTGATGGCAACCCGCTGGTTGGGCCCGTCCCGGGCAAACCCGGCTATTGGAGCGCCTGCGCGGTGATGGCGGGGTTCCTGCAAGGGGGCGGCGTGGGCAAGACCCTGGCCGAATGGATGATCCATGGCGAGCCGGAGGCCGATGCCTGGCCCATGGATGTGGCCCGCTATGGCGATTACGCCAATAACAAACGCTATATCCGCGAGACGACGGGGCAGTTTTACTCCCGCCGCTTCGTGATGACCTATCCGAACGAACAGCTTCCCGCGGGGCGGCCGCTGAAAATGGCGCCTGCCCATGATGCGATGACGGAGGCCGGGTGCCAATGGGGCGTCAGTTGGGACCTGGAAGTGCCGCTATACTTCGCCGAGAAAGGGTTCCAGGAGACGCCGACGCTCAAACGCTCCAACGCCCATGACATCGTGGGGCAGGAGTGTAAGGCGATCCGGGAAACGGTTGGTCTTCTCGATATCTCCGGCTTCTCGCGGTACGAGGTGACCGGGGCGGGGGCCGAAGCCTGGCTCGATCGGATTATGGCCTCGAAACTGCCTTCCCCGGGCCGCGCCCGGCTGGCGCCGATGTTGGCGCCGGATGGGCGGCTGAAAGGCGATCTGACCGTCTTCAACTGGGGTGACGGCACCTGGTGGATCATGGGCAGCTACTATCTGCGCGCCTGGCATATGCGCTGGTTTAACAGCCACTTAGAGGACGGTGTTCAAGTCCGTGATCTGGGTGAGGAGATCTGCGGCTTCGGCCTTGCCGGACCAAATGCGCGCAAGGTGATTGAGGCCGTTTCCGAGACCGATCTCTCGGGCCTGCCCTTCATGGGCTGTACCGAGGCCGATATCGGGTTGATCCGGGCGCGGGTGGCGCGGATGTCGGTGACCGGCGAATTGGGGTTTGAGGTCAATTGCCGCTATGGCGATCACATCGCGCTCCGCCGGATGCTGCTTCAGGCGGGCGCGGATCATGGCATCCGGGAATGCGGGTTCAACGCGATGCTCTCGACCCGGTTGGAGAAAAGCTTCGGCATCTGGAATGCGGAGTTCACCCAAGGCTACACCCCCGGCATGACCGGCATGGACCGCTGGATTGCCTGGGATAAAGGCGATTTCCTAGGCCGCGACGCCGCGATTGCGGAGCGGGACGGCAATGGCCCGGCGCAGATCCAGGTGACCTTGGAGATCGAGGCAGATGATGCCGATGCCAGCGGCTATGAACCGGTCTGGGCCGGGGCGGAGAAGGTGGGGTTTGTCACCTCCGGCGGCTATGGGCATTACACGGGCAAATCGCTCGCCATGGCGCTGGTGAACCGGGAACATGCGGGCGAAGGCTCCGAGCTTTCGGTCCATGTGGTGGGCGTTGAACGTCTTGCCAAGGTGATCCCGCCCTCGCCCTATGATCCGGACGGCAAGGCGATGCGGGGATGAGCCGGGAGGGGCGCAGACGGCGGGGCCGCGGTGGCACGGACGCTCCGAACCGGCAGGTGAACTACCGCCATCTGCGCAACCCGTTCCCGGTGATGTCCGTTTTCTCCGACGATGAGGCGGAGAACATGCATCAGACCGCGCTTCGGATGCTGGAAGAACTGGGCATGAAGGTGCTTCTGCCCGAAGCGCGGGAGATTTTTGCCCAAGGCGGCGCCCGGGTTGACGATGAGATGGTCTTCATCGGGCGAGAGATGGTGGAGGCGGCGCTTAAGACGGCGCCCAAATCCATCCGCTGCCGCGCGGGGGCGCCAGATCGCGATGTCCTTCTGGAATTGGGAACCATCGCGTTCCAACCCGGTGCGGGGGCACCCCATGCGACGGATCTGAAGCGGGGGCGGCGGCCAGGGTCGGCTCAGGATTTCCGTGAGTATACGCAGCTCGCCCATCATTTCGATGTTTTGCAGATGATGTCGCCCTCGGTCGAGCCGCAGGATGTCCCCACCCATCTGCGCCATTACTTCACCACCCGGACGCAGATGGAACTGACCGACAAATTCCCTTTCCTCTTCGCGCGCGGGACGCCGCAAACCCTCGACAATTTCGAGATGCTGAAGATCGCCCAGGGCCTGTCGGAAGAAGACTTCCTTGGCGGCGTGCACAGTTACACAATCATCAACACCAACTCGCCCCGCACCCTCGATATCCCCATGGCCCAAGGGCTGATCGACTTCGCGCGGCACGGGCAGTTGTCCATCGTCACGCCGTTTACGCTGATGGGGGCGATGGCGCCGATCACCGTGGCGGGCGCGATCACGCTCAGCCATGCGGAATGCCTGGCCGCGATCACGCTGACGCAACTCACCAAGCCCGGCGCGCCGGTCTGTTACGGCACGTTCACGTCGAATGTGGATATGAAATCCGGCGCCCCCGCCTTTGGCACGCCGACCCATTTCCAGGCCTCGCTCGCTGCCGGGCAGATGGCGCGGAAATTGGGGCTGCCCTGGCGCTCGGCCGCGGGGTCGGCTGCGAATATGAACGACGTCCAGGCCGCCAATGAGAACCAGTTGGGCCTTTGGGGTTGTCTCTTGGCAGGCGCCACGGTGATCATCCATTCCGCAGGCTGGCTGGAGGGCGGGCTGACCGTCTCGCTGGAGAAACTTGTCACCGATGTGGAAGTCCTCAACATGATCGCCGAGCTCTGCGCCGGCCGCGCCGCGGGGGAGGCGGAGATCGGGTTCGAGACCGCGCTGACCCATGTCGATCCCTCCGGCCATTTCTTCGCCGCGCCCCAAACGATGGAGCGGTACAACACCGAATTCTACGAACCCGTCATCCATGATTACGCCAATTTCGGCACCTGGACCGAGCGGGGGGCGGTGGATGCCAACCACCGGGCGACGGCGGTTTGGGAAAAGATCGTCGGGGCGGAGGTCACCCCGATGACCCCACCTGACCGCATGGCCGC
>JANQNZ010000152.1 GCA_028279315.1 Rhodophyticola sp.
AAAGGCCCTGATCAAGGCCGGGATAGACGTGACGGTCGAAGAGAGCCGGACGCGGGTGATCCCAATTGATGGCTATCACGAAGCTGGCGCCGAGATTGCAGCGGAGAACAGCTGGCCCAAAGCGCCCAAGGACGCGATCGTCTTCGGGCTGAAGGAATTGCCCGAAGACGGCACAGCCCTCCGTCATCGGCACATCATGTTTGGCCATGCCTACAAGGGGCAACCGGCAGGGCAGGTGTTGCTTCAGCGGCTCAAGGCTGGCGGCGGCGCGCTCTACGATCTGGAGTATTTGACCGATCAGACAGGGCGGCGCGTGGCCGCGTTCGGCTATTGGGCGGGGTTTGCAGGCGCCGCCGTGGCACTGAAGGCCTGGGCGGCGCAGATGCGGGGGGAGATTTGCGGCCCGCTCGACGCCTATCCCAATCAAGAGGCCCTGATCGATGAGTTGAATGCCGAACTGTCCGCGCTTGGCGGCCCGAACCCCAAAGCGCTTATCATCGGGGCGCTTGGCCGCGTCGGATCAGGCGCCGCGGATCTCTGCGCCCAGATGGGTGTGGCCGTGACAAAATGGGACATGGCGGAGACGGCGCATGGCGGGCCGTTCCCGGAGATCGCCACCCATGAGATCTTCCTAAACTGCATCCTCGCCGGGCCGGACACGCCCGTCTTTGTTCCGAAAGCGGTGGCGGCCGCGCCGCGGCTGCTGCGGGTAATTGGCGATATCGCCTGCGATCCCAGCTCGGATTTCTCGCCGATCAAACTCTATGACCACGTGACCGATTGGGTCGCACCCGCGCTCCGGGTCCATCCTGAGCCGCCTCTGGATGTCACGGCGATTGACAACCTGCCCTCGCTTCTACCGCTCGAAAGCTCAGAGGATTATGCTGCGCAGCTTTTGCCGTCGCTTCTGACGCTTGGGGATTTGGAGAGCGGGGTCTGGGGCCGCGCGAAAGCGCTGTTCGACCAGCATGTCTTGGGGGTTTAGAGAGCGAGGGCATTGGGTTGAAACGGGGTAACTCTTGAGCTGATTCCGTGGCGAACACCCGTCCTTCTACGCACCCGGCCCGGAATCAACCCGAAGGCGCCGGGCATCGCCAGGCCGCCCGGGCGGTCTGGCGATTGGGTTGGCGCTGGCGCATCGATCGGAGCGAGGCCGAATCTGGCTGGGATAAAGCGCTGCCGCTCAACCGGAGGATCGCCAGCCCACGGCCTGTCGCTACCCGGCTCACGTTGCGCTTGCGGTGAGCCCGTTTGACCGGCGGTCTTGACTCAACGCGCTGCAACCCAGAAGCGACCCCCCTCACATCAACTCGTCTTCCGGCTCACTTGGATCGATCCCCAGCATCTCCAACCCGGCTTCCAGATGGTCCGACATATGCGGCGTCCCGATCATATAGTCCGCCGTGGGCGTTGTCGCTTCAGTCCGCGCCGTCCTCAGCGCTTCTTGAAAATCCTCCGGCTCGAAGCTGCCGCGGCCGATCCACATGATGGCGACAAGCTCCGCCGCCTCATCCTCGTTTAAGGTTTCGATCAGGCCCCGCATCTCCCCTTCGGCACGGTCCAGCTCATGCCCCATCAAGATGATCTGCGCCACCTTATGTGTCGAAATGGCCAACATGGGTCCGATCCTCCTTTGGTCACGGTCATCAGACACCCTGCCCGCGCCCCGCACCTTGATCTTGCGCAAAAACGCGGCTCAGCGGAAGAGGCGGAAATAGAGCCAGTTTGGCATGAAGACGCTGGCCCGGAAGAGAAGGCTGAAAAGCGTCGGGAAGCTTTTCTGGAATTGATCCGTGGTCATATGCTCGAAAAACTCGGCGGCGGCCTCATCGGGCTCCATGATGAACGGCATGGAGAAGTTGTTCTTCTCGGTCAGCCGGGTCTTGATGAAACCCGGATTGATGCATTGGACCTCAACGCCCGTTGCCCGCAGATCGGCATACATGGACTCCGCCAGTGACATCAGCCCGGCTTTCGACGCCGCATAGCCAATCGCGCCGGGCAGCCCCCGAAAGCCGGAAAGCGAGCCGGTCAAGACGATATGCCCCCGGTCGCGGGCGACGAATCCAGGCACCACATGGGCCAGGCAGCGGGCCGCTCCGGTCAGGTTGATGTCAAGCATGGTTTCGACCTGGTCGGCATCCCACTCCTGCGCGGTCTGCGGCCAATAGACACCGGCCAGAAAGACAAACCCGTCGACCTCCCCCACCTCTTCCGCCGCCGCGGCGACGGAGGCTTTGTCGCCGATATCAATCGGTACGTAAGATGCCTTGCCCGGAAGCTCCGCCACCAGATCGGCCAGCCGGTCCTCGCTTCGCGCGCTGACCACCAGTTCCACGCCCGCACGGCTCATCAGATGCGCGACGGCGCGGCCCAGCCCTTCAGACGCGCCCACCAGCCAATAGCGTTTTCCGGTCCAATCGCGCATCTAACTCTCCTTCGGGTCGGGCAGCGCATCCTCCGGCAAGGGCGTGGCGATGAGCAAGCCAATCGCCACCAGTTTCAGCACGCAAGGGACAAGGGCGTAAAGGGCAGTGAGCAATGATAGCGCTGCCGCGGGGTTATCTGTCGCACCCGTGGTAAAGCCTGCTCGGTCCAGCGCGGGCAGAAGCGTGACCGCCGCAAAGGCCAGCGTGAATTTCGACACGAAAGACCAGAGGCCGAAGCCCGCGCCTGCTTCTGGCGCGACTTTCGCCATGCGACGCGCGAAGATGGCGGGCAGAAGCGTCAGGTCCGCTCCCAAAGTCGCGCCCGAGACGATGCAGATGATCGCAAACGCTGTCGTGTCACCCGGACCAAGGGTCAGGACAAAGCTGAAGGACAGGATCGCCAGCACCATCCCCGTCAGAAGCGCCGCCCGTGCCCCGATCCGTTGCGCGATGCGCGACCAGACAGGGGCGGAAACCGCGGCGGCGAGGAAGAAGAGCAGAAGGAGTGGCCCCTCCCACCCCGGCGCCTGAAGCACGCTTTCCACGAAGAACAGGAAGAGCGTGGACGACACGGCCACCGGCGCGGCATTCACAAGCGCGATGAGGAGGAGGCGCCGCGCGATTGGGTCGCCGAGCACCGGGCGAAACCCCGATTGCGCACCGACGGGTGCCGCCCGCCATTCGCCGCGCATCAGCGTCACCGCGAACAGGCAAAGGCCCGCGAACCCCAAGGCAAACCCGGTAAAGGGCGCGCCGGTGAAAATCAGGATCGTCGGCGCGACGGAGGCGAGGCAAACACCCAGAAGCGCGCCCGTTTCCCGCCAGGCGGCCAGCCTCAGGTGCCCTTTTCCGCCCAACCGCTCCGCGGTCTGCACCCCTTGGGCGTAGAAGCAGATATTGAGGAAGGAAAAGGCCGAGAAAAGCCCCGTCAGGGTCAGCGCAAACCACC
>JANQNZ010000163.1 GCA_028279315.1 Rhodophyticola sp.
ACTTCGGCATGGAGAAGACCACCATCCCCGGCGACGGCGTGGTCACCGGCCACGGCACCATCGACGGCCGCCAGGTCTTCGTCTTCAGTCAGGACTTCACCGTCTTCGGCGGCTCGCTGTCAGAAGCCCACGCCGAGAAAATCTGCAAGGTCATGGACATGGCCATGCGGGTCGGCGCGCCGATCATCGGCATCAACGACTCGGGCGGCGCCCGCATCCAGGAAGGCGTGGCCTCCCTCGCCGGCTATGCCGACGTCTTCCAGCGCAACGTCAACGCCTCGGGCGTGGTGCCGCAAATCTCCATGATCATGGGCCCCTGCGCCGGTGGCGCCGTCTACTCGCCGGCCATGACCGACTTCATCTTCATGGTGAAGGACTCGTCCTACATGTTTGTGACCGGCCCGGATGTGGTGAAGACCGTGACCAACGAACAGGTGACGGCCGAAGAACTGGGCGGCGCCACCACCCATACCCGCAAAAGCTCCGTCGCTGATGGCGCGTTTGAGGATGATGTGGAGGCGTTGAACGAGGTCCGCCGCCTGATCGATTTCCTGCCGCTCTCGAACCGGGAAAAGCCGCCGGTCCGCCCGTTCTATGACGACCCGGACCGGTTGGAGGAAAGCCTCGACACGCTTGTCCCCGACAACCCGAACATGCCTTATGACATGAAGGAGTTGATCCTGAAGGTCGCCGATGAGGGCGATTTCTATGAGATTCAGGAGGATTTCGCGGGTAATATCATCACCGGGTTTATCCGGCTTGAGGGCCAAACCGTGGGTGTGGTGGCGAACCAGCCGATGGTGCTGGCGGGGGTCCTCGATATCGACTCCGCCCGGAAAGGCGCGCGGTTTGTGCGCTTCTGCGACTGTTTCGACATCCCGATCCTAACCTTCGTCGATGTGCCCGGCTTCCTGCCCGGGACAGGGCAGGAGTATAACGGGGTGATCAAACACGGCGCGAAGCTGCTGTTCGCTTACGGCGAGGCGACGGTGCCGAAAGTGACGGTGATCACCCGCAAAGCCTATGGCGGGGCTTATGTGGTGATGGCCTCGAAACATCTGGACGGCGATATCAGCTATGCCTGGCCGACCTCTGAGATTGCGGTGATGGGCGCTAAAGGGGCGGTGGAGATCCTGCACCGCGCCGATCTGGAAGACCCTGAGAAGATCGCGGGCCACACGGCGGAATATGAGGACCGATTTGCAAACCCCTTTGTGGCCGCCGAGCGGGGCTTCATCGATGAGGTGATCCAGCCCCGTAGCACGCGGCGTCGGGTGTGCCGGGCTTTTGCGGCGCTTCGGACCAAGCAGGTGCAGAGGCCCTGGAAGAAGCACGATAATATTCCGTTGTGAGGGGGCAGCAGTTGTTCACTTAAGCTCACTGAAGCAGGTCGCAACGTCGACCAAGAGATGTTCCAGATCGTATGTCTGATTTGATCCCATCAAGGCCGCCGCCCAAGCAAACCGGACCAGCGCGGAAGTTCTGGTTGCTTATGGCTGTTGTTGCTGTCGTGGCCGTCGCCTCAAACGCAGTTGAAGATGCGGTCCGAAACCACTTTGATCCGCACCGAACCGCCATGCGAGACTCCGAAGAAATTATCGCGGGACGTGTTTATTGGGCTGCAACCGAAATTGAATGGCTGCCCTATGGAGAGATGTGGGAGTTGCGCACAACTCTGGTCCCCACCCGTCGCCGAACCGATATGCCGCGGCTAGACGGCTTCCAGTCGCTCACGCCCCTTTGTGGCGCTTTGCTGGTGGCGATGCCGCAAGCGCCACAGGATGTCATGGGCCGCCAGAACGTCTTTCGTGTCTCGGTCAATTTCTGGGATGTCGAAGACGGCGAGATTACGGGAGATAAGGTCTTGCCGACGCCCGTCCCTTTGGCAATCGATGGCGGCAGTTGCCCCACGGATATCTCAAGGTGGGCTAACCCCCTGACCTTCCCAGAGCCCCTCGAAGACTGGGAACTGGTCAGCTTCAACCTTCATTTGGAAGAGCCATTGAACGCAGATAACACGGCGAGTTTCGCGTGGCGGGCTGACGGACAGCCCCGAGTGGGTGAGTTCCCATTTGGGGCGGCTTGTGAGGCCGTTCTGCGCGAGGCCCCGGTCTTTCGGCGCGTAGGCGGGATTGACGACGGAGAGACCCTTCTTGTCTTGGCCGGTCGCGGGATCCGGTTTCTGATGTTCAACTATACCGAAGGGTTCTACACGCGATTTCGGATCATCGATGGTGCCTGTGTCGAATTAGAGCGGGGTGAAGTGCTATGACCAAACGCTCAGCCCCGGGAACCTTCACCATCTCCCACGCCGATGCCTCGCCCTTCGTCGGCGAGGGCCTCCGCGCGTTCTTCGAATACCGCCAGCTTGGCATTGCGGAGGCCACATCCGGCCAATTCGGCGCCCATGTGATCCGGGCTGTGCCGGGCATGGAGAGCCCGGGCGAGTGGCATTCCCATACGCTCGATTTCCAGATGGTTTATGTCACCAAAGGCTGGGTGGTTTTTGAGTATGAGGGGGAGGGGGAGCATCTGCTGCGGGAAGGCTCTTGCGTGCTCCAGCCGCCCGGTATTCGTCACCGGGAGGTCCGGCACTCCGACGATATGGAGCTGATCGAGATCACCGCGCCGGCGGAATTTGCAACGACGCCTGAGGCCGCGCCGGAATGAGGGTGGGGGCGCATATCCTGGCGCTCACGTTTGCCGCCGCGCCGCTTGCAGCCGACGAGGCGCCCTCGGGTCTTTCGGTGGACCTCCATGAGGTGCTTTATGAGGTCCAGCCCTATTCCGAGGAGCTTTGGGCCATCATCCGGCTGCTTGCGCCCGGCCTGGCAGAGGCGGAAAACGATCCACAAGACGATCTGGACTGGGCCTGTGGGCACTATGCGGCCGAGGCTGTGGATAACGCGCCGGAACCGCCCACTCAGATCGTTGTTCAAATCATGGATCGGGTGGTGCCGCGCGGGGTTCCTGACCCCGAGGCTGTGCAGGTTTTCGCCAGTTACACCTTCGAAAACGACTCCTGCATTTGGGAGAGTTTTTGATGCATACACAATATCTTGCGGCCCCCTGTTCATGTGGACAAGTTTTTGATGCAAGCGCGCCACAGACCCGTCGCGCGCCCCGAAACCGGTATAGATCGAACCCGTTTCAAGGTATCCTGCGCCTCGGTTACCTCCAAGTGACCGACCCTTTGACTGTGCCTGGGGATAACTCGGGCACGGTTGCAATAAACAGGAGAGCGAGATGTCTACGAGCATCAAAGCCCTTCTTGCAGTGGGTCTGTTTGCAAGCCTCGCCGCTTGCGCCCAGCCCCCCGCGCAGGAAGAAATCATCATTGTCGAGCCGGCCCCGATTGTTGAGGAACCGGTGTACAACAAGTACAACTGACGGTGTCCTGGCCGGACGGGCGCAACAGCCCGTCCGGCATATCAGCCGCCCAGCCCCGGGCGCTGAAATTGAACTTTCCCGACGCATCCAACGAACCTACTATCCTAATCACCATTTCTTTAGGGAGAGGTTCGTATGTCTATTGCTCGATTTGTACCCTTGTTCGGTGGACTGGCGATTGCCCTTGCGGGATGCGCCCAGCCACCCGCGCCGGACGTTACCCGCGCCACACCGCTTTTCGCCAAATCCGGTGCAGCACTTTGTATCCCAAGTGACCCTTTGCCCGGCACCAATTACCCGCCGGGTGCCGTCAATTGCGATGAGATCTGCGTGGAAGACCCGCAGGGTGCCATTGATGTGGCGATCTGCCCACCGGTCTACACCGATCCGCAGCGGCCTGGTGGTGGGGATGACGATCCCCAGACGCCGCCTCGGACCGCTACGCCCGCCACGCCTACGGTGGTCACAACCTCTGTGGCCGTTACGCCAGGCACGGCGCCCAGACCCTAAGGCGGCGTTCCTTAAGCCAGTTGGGGGGTCGCGATGATCAAACATCGCGGCTTCCCCAGCCGTCTTCCCGGCACTGACCATCACTTCACCATCCGCCGCGAGAATAAGGGCGGGGCAACCCCGCTTGTGCGGCGTGACCGCTATGCCGACCGGCGCCCCGCTGACCGGCGCGCCGATGCGGGGTTTATGGAGGCGCTTTGGCTCTATTTCGGGGCCGAGCCCTTCCCCCGCGGCAATCTCGACGCCGGACGGCTCAGCTGGCTGTTCGGGCGGGAGGTCACCCCCGCCGAAGACCCGTTTGATCCCGAAAGCTATGACGCGCTTCTGGAAATCGATGAGGCCAAGGCCCGCGCCGCGTTCCCCGAAGCCTTCGACGGCAGCGGTATTTGGGAGGATCGATCGGCATGATGCTGCCTATGCGCCCCCCGTTTCAGCGGTTTCCGGCCCAAAGCCCTAAGGCCAGAAACTTGTCCTTTTGGGCAGGTTTTTCCCATGCCAACGTGACCCTACCGGCCCCTGTCCCCAGTTTCACCTGGGCCGGTCGTGACAAGACGTGTTACCCTTCCCCTTCGAAGCGGTCGGCCATTTTCATGTGCCGACCGCCTTTTTTTAGGAGGGGGAATGCTGTAAGCTCCTGCTCCAGAGGCATAAAATCGACAGGAGAAGACGCAAAATGCGCGTATCCAAACTTATACTACCGCTCATCGCGGCGGCCGGGCTTGCCGGCTGCGTCTCGTCCGATCTTGAACGCGCCGGTGTTGGCGCGGCGGCGGGCGGCGTGGCCGCGGCGGCGCTGGACGGCAATATCGCCACCGGTGTCGTGCTTGGCGGTCTTGCCGGGGCACTCTGCGACGACGCGGGTGTCTGCCGCTAAGGCGGCGCGGGCCAACAGAACCAAGCTTCTTCCGACCGAAGGCCGCCGGGGCATCGCCCCCGGGCGGCCTTTTTGTGCTGTAAACGGGCCGGAGCGCCCGCAAGAAAGGGACAGTCACTGATGTTCAAGAAACTGCTGATCGCCAATCGGGGAGAGATCGCCTGCCGCGTGATCAAGACGGCGCGCAAGATGGGGATTGCCACGGTTGCGGTCTATTCCGACGCGGACCGCAACGCGCTTCATGTGAAAATGGCCGATGAGGCGATCCATATCGGCGCCGCCCCGGCGGCGGAGAGCTATATCGTCATCGACAAGGTGATGCAGGCGATCCGCGACAGCGGGGCTGAGGCGGTGCATCCAGGCTATGGGTTTTTGTCCGAGAACAAGAAATTCGCCGAGGCGCTGCAAGCCGAAGGTGTGGCCTTTGTCGGCCCACCCGCCGGCGCGATTGAAGCGATGGGGGACAAGATCACCTCCAAGAAGATCGCGCAGGAGGCAGGCGTCAGCACCGTGCCGGGCTATATGGGCCTGATCGAAGATGCCGAGGAGGCGGTGAAGATCTCGAATGAGATCGGCTATCCCGTCATGATCAAGGCCAGCGCGGGCGGTGGCGGCAAGGGGATGCGGATTGCCTGGAGTGATGAGGAGGCGCGGGAGGGGTTCCAAAGCTCCAAGAACGAAGCGGCCAACAGTTTCGGCGATGACCGGATTTTCATCGAGAAATTCGTGACCCAGCCCCGGCATATCGAGATCCAGGTGCTCGCCGATGCCCATGGCAACGCGGTTTATCTGGGCGAACGCGAATGCTCGATCCAGCGGCGGAACCAGAAGGTGATCGAAGAGGCGCCCTCGCCGTTCCTGGATGAGGCGACGCGGAAGGCGATGGGCGAACAGGCGGTCGCCCTGGCCCAGGCCGTGGGCTACACCAGCGCGGGCACTGTGGAATTCATCGTCGATGGCGACAAGAATTTCTATTTCCTGGAAATGAACACACGGCTTCAGGTGGAGCATCCGGTGACCGAGTTGATCACTGGCGTCGATCTGGTTGAGCAGATGATCCGCGTGGCCGCCGGTGAGACGCTGCCCATGGCGCAGAAGGACGTCACCCTGACCGGCTGGGCCATTGAAAGCCGGCTTTATGCCGAAGACCCCTATCGCAACTTCCTGCCCTCGATTGGGCGGCTGACACGCTATCGCCCGCCGGAGGAGATTGCCGCCGGCCCGCTCCTCGACACCGGCAAATGGCAAGGGGAGGCGCCGACGGGCGAAACCGCTGTCCGGAACGACACTGGCGTCTTCGAGGGTGGCGAAATCTCGATGTATTACGACCCGATGATTGCCAAGCTCTGCACCTGGGCGCCAGACCGGGGCGCCGCGATTGAGGCGATGCGGAACGCGCTTGATGGGTTCGAGTTGGAGGGGATCGGCCACAACCTGCCCTTCCTGGCCGCGGTCATGGACCACCCGCGCTTCATCTCAGGCGAGATCACCACGGCCTTTATCGCCGAGGAATATCCCGACGGGTTCGAAGGCGTGACCCCTGAAGGCGATGACGTGCAGCACCTGGCCGCCGTCGCCGCCCATATGAAGATGCTGAAAGAGGAGCGCGCGGCGGAGATCAGCGGCACGATGCCGAACCATTCCCGCCGGGTGGAGCCCGATTGGGTGGTGTTCCTGGGCCGGGAGAGCTTCCCCGTCCATATCGACGAAACCGATTTTGGGACCGAGGTAACGTTCGCAGATGGCACCCACTACAAGGTCAACTCCAATTGGCATTTGGGGGAGACGCTGTTTCGCGGCACCGTCGGCGACCGCCCGATGATCGTGAAGACCGATTTTGTCCGTGGCGGCGCGCGGCTGCGCTATCGGGGCGCAGATATGAAGGCGGTGGTGCGCACCCCGCGCCAGGCGGAACTGGCCGCACTGATGCCGGAGAAACTGCCGCCCGATACCTCGAAAATGCTGCTTTGCCCAATGCCCGGGCTGATCGTGAAGATCGACGTGGCTGAAGGGGATGAGGTGCAGGAAGGCCAGGCGCTTTGCACGGTGGAGGCGATGAAGATGGAGAACATTCTCAGGGCCGAGAAGAAGGCCAAGGTCGCCAAGATCAACGCAGGCGCAGGCGACAGCTTGGCGGTGGATGATGTGATTATGGAGTTTGAGTGACGCAAGCTGAGGTCATATTCCTTTGGGGCGTCGTCGGCGTTGCCGTGCTGGCGGCGATCAGCCTTTTATTGGCCTCTAAGGATGACTGGGCCGTGGATACGCGGCGGCGCCTCCTTCTCTTTGCCCGGGTGTTGCTGCGCGTGTCGCTGGCGCTAGCGCCCTTTGTAGCTGTTGCGGCGGCTGTGATCGTTGGGGTGATCCTGCCCTTGGTGTCAGAGCAGGATGGAGATTTGGGCGATAGCGCTGGGGCGCTCATCACCGGTACGGTGGTCGCTGTTGGATGGCTCGCGGGTGCGACCGCCAGCGAATACCGGCAAGAGCTTGTCCGGGATCAAACCCGGCGCGATACGTTGATCGCGCTCAGAAGCGAGATTTTCACGTTCGTGGAGTCCTTGGATACCGAGGCCATCCGCCAGAAGGCGGATGAGGTTCAGAGCATGATTAGACGGGGCGGTCCGACAGGAAAGGGGGGGCCGGGGGAGTACTATCCGTTTTCAATCCAGGAGAGCGCGCCCGTCGCGCTTGAGGCGGTGTCGGCAGATATTCCGGCGCTCGACGACGAGACGGTGGCGCCGATTGTCCGCTTCTATGCGGTCTATACGGATTTGCGCAGCATCATCGAGTTGACCCGACTGAAAGATGTCGAGGCGCTGTCAAATGAACGGCGCGTCGCATTGCATGAGGCCATAACCACGCGCCGGATCAACGCTTTGGCATGGGGGCTTGGCGCGTTGGAAGCCATCAACACCGCTTTGGGCGTTGACCCGAACGAGAAGATAGCCCGCAAGCTGAAAGCCAACGGAAGCCTAATGAATCCTGATATTTCAGTGGATTGGAGGCGCGCGTGAGGGGCGCGTCAGATATCGCCACCCACCGGATCAACCGGAGAGCGTTCGGGCTGCCGAGGCTCGCCCATATGGGTATGCAGCATCTGTTCCATGGCCAAAATATAGGGGTTTGGGGTCAAGAAATCAATAACGCCCTTTGTTTCGGGCGGTGCGCATCCGCCTACCCGCCTGCGCGCAATTCCTCGATCCTGAGCGGCATATTGTCGATGGCGCGGATGATCTCACGCACATCGCGGGGCGAGGGGCGGCGCAGGTTCACCGTGCCGTCCTTGTCCATCAACACAAGCGCAAAGCCGCGCGGGCGCAATTGCCGCCGGATGTCCGAGCGGGCGTCGGGATCGGTGTCAAAAATGATCACCACATCGCGTTCCAACAGCGGGTCGGGCCGTTCGGCCAAAAGCGCCATCTGCTCGCGAAACCGCGGATCGGCATCGGTGTCGGCAAACACCACAATGGGCCGGGAAACCCAGAGAAAATCGTTCAAATCTAAATCAATAGCTGAACGAGGCTCCAGAGGATCAACGGCCTCGATGGCATCTTCGGCCTCTTGCCCTTCGGCCATGGCGACATCCTGCGCCAAGGCGGGTCCGGCAAGAAACCCACTAAAACCAAGGGTTAGGGCAATCAGAACTGCGCGCATTCGTCCTCCGTCACTGGCAGATATAGGCAGTTCTGCGGGGAATGCGAAGGCTTTCGGGCTGGTTAACGCGTCACAAACACAAAAAGCCCGGTTTTACGACATCTTCAACGATCCAGGCCCATCATGGCCGGAGTTTAAGATGTTTCGAAAGGCCGAACCCATGGATGTTTTTCTCCATGTCGGGGCACACCGCACCGCCACCACCAGTTTCCAACGCATGATGGGGGCAAGCCGTGACGCGTTGTTGGGGGAGGGGATTGCCTATTGGGGGCCCAAGCGGACTCGCGGTGGGCTGTTTAACGGATTTGGGGATGAGCCGCTGGCCGAACTTCTGCCCTGGCAGGCCCGGCGCCTGAAACGCCGTGTGGGCCGGGTGAAGCTGGCAATTGCGGTTCTGGCTGATGACGGCTGCGACCGGCTGGTGGTGAGTGAGGAGAATATGCTGGGGACGCTGCGCCCCTGCCTGGCGCAAGCCGCGCTTTACGCCCATGCGCGGCCGCGGCTTCAGCAATTTTCCGAAGCCTTCGGCAGCCGTTGCCGCCGGGTGGCGATCGGCATTCGCTGTTATGACCGCTTTTGGGCCTCTGCTTTGGGGTTCAGCCTGGGGCGCGGTGGGCCTGCACCAACGAAATCCGTGATCGGCAAGATCATGGCGCAACCCCGGCGCTGGCGCGACGTGATCCAGGACGTCTCAAGGGCTTTCCCCGAGGCCGAGATCGTGGTCTGGACCCATGAGGCGTTGTCAAACCGGCCCGATGCCCAGGCCGAAGCGCTGCTTGGCACCCCACCGCCACCCCTGAAACATGCTTATGATTGGCACAACACGATCCCATCCCCCGCCCATCTGCGGGAGCTTTTGATGGATCGCGACGAAGACCCGGGCCTCATCAAAGAGACCGGGGGCCGGTTCATGCCCTTTGCAGCGCTTGAGCGTGCCACGCTCCGCGCCCAATACGCCGAAGATCTGGCCTGGCTGCGTTCCGGCGCGGACGGGCTCGCCCGCTATATCGACGACCCCGCGACAGACTGGGGCGCGAGAGGACAAGGAAGAGGACGATCATATGACGGAGAAAACCGACGCCTGGCGTGAGCTGGCCGAAAAAGAGCTGCGGGGCCGCCCCCTCGACGATCTGACTTGGGACACGTTGGAGGGCATTCCCGTCAAGCCGCTTTATACGGCGGCGGATACCGACGGCCTGCCGCAAATGGGGGAAGTCCCAGGCCTGTCCCCCTTCACGCGGGGTGTGAAGGCCACGATGTATGCGGGCCGCCCTTGGACCATCCGCCAATATGCGGGGTTTTCGACGGCGGAGGAATCAAACACCTTCTATCGCAAAGCGCTGGATGCGGGGCAGCAGGGCGTCTCGGTTGCCTTCGATCTGGCCACCCATCGCGGCTATGACAGCGATCACCCCCGCGTGGTGGGCGATGTGGGTAAGGCCGGTGTGGCCATCGACAGCGTGGAGGATATGAAAATCCTCTTCGACGGCATCCCGCTTGACAAGGTCTCGGTCTCGATGACGATGAACGGTGCGGTGATCCCGATCCTGGCCAATTTCATCGTGGCGGGGGAGGAGCAGGGGCATGACCGCAGCCTGCTGTCTGGCACCATCCAGAACGACATCCTGAAGGAGTTCATGGTGCGAAACACCTATGTCTATCCGCCCGACCCCTCGATGCGGATCGTGGCGGATATCATCGAATACACCGCCAACCAGATGCCGAAATTCAACTCGATCTCGATCTCGGGCTATCACATGCAAGAGGCGGGCGCGAACCTGGTGCAGGAGCTGGCCTATACGCTCGCCGACGGCCGCGAATATGTCCGCGCCGCCATCGCCCGCGGCATGGATGTGGATAAGTTCGCTGGGCGCCTAAGCTTCTTCTTTGCCATCGGTATGAACTTCTTCATGGAAGCGGCCAAGCTGCGCGCCGCGCGGCTGCTCTGGTCCCGGATCATGGAGGAATTTGAGCCGAAAAACCCGCGCTCCAAGATGCTGCGCACCCATTGCCAGACCTCGGGCGTGAGCCTGCAAGAGCAGGACCCTTATAACAACGTGATCCGCACGGCTTACGAGGCGATGAGCGCGGTTTTGGGCGGCACACAATCGCTCCACACCAATGCGCTGGACGAGGCAATTGCCTTGCCGACGGAGTTCTCGGCCCGGATCGCCCGGAATACACAGTTGATTTTGCAAGAGGAAACCGGGGTGACCAATGTGGTCGATCCGCTGGCGGGCTCGTACTATGTCGAAAGCCTGACCGCGCAATTGGCGGAGGAGGCTTGGGCGCTGATCGAAGAGGTCGAAGAGATGGGCGGCATGACCAAGGCGGTGGCCACCGGCATGCCGAAACTGCGGATCGAGGAAAGTGCCGCCAAACGCCAGGCGATGATCGACCGCGGCGATGAGGTGATCGTTGGCGTCAACAAATACCGCCTGACCAAGGAAGAGCCGATCGACATCTTGGAGATCGACAACACAGCGGTGCGTGAGGCGCAGGTGGCGCGGCTGGAGCAAATGCGGGCCACGCGTGACGCGGCGGCCTGTGACGCGGCGCTTGCAGCACTCGAACGGGGTGCGGCCAGCGGCAATGGCAACCTTCTGGAACTTGCGGTGGAAGCGGCCCGAGCGCGGGCCAGCGTGGGAGAGATCAGCATGGCGATGGAAAAAGCGTTTGGCCGCCACAGGGCCGAGGTGAAGACATTGGCGGGCGTCTATGGCGCGGCTTATGAGGGCGATGAGGGCTTCGCGGCGATCCAAGCCGATGTGGAGGCCTTTGCCGAGGCCGAAGGGCGCCGCCCCCGGATGCTGGTCGTGAAAATGGGCCAGGACGGGCATGACCGGGGCGCCAAGGTGATCGCCACGGCCTTTGCCGATATCGGGTTCGATGTGGATGTGGGGCCCTTGTTCCAGACGCCTGAGGAAGCCGCGCAGGATGCCATCGATAATGATGTCCATGTGATCGGCGTCTCATCGCAAGCGGCGGGGCATAAGACGCTGGCGCCGAAACTGATCGAAGCGCTGAAGGCCAATGACGCAGGCGATATCATCGTGATCTGCGGCGGGGTGATCCCACAGCAGGATTATGAGTTCCTGAAGGCGGCTGGCGTGAAAGCGATCTTCGGGCCGGGCACCAATATCCCAGAGGCCGCAAAAGACATCCTGCGCTTGATCGGCGAAGCCAGGGGATCGGTCGCGGCGGAGTAAGGGGCGTGCCGCTGACGATCATAGAGATCGACGAGGTCGGCCCGCTATACGCGCCTGCGGGCGATGCACCGGTGCCCGCGATCATGATCCTGCATGGGGCTGAGGGCGCGGGATCGGGCTGGTCGCACCGTTTTGCGGCGATCCTGGCCGCTCATGGCTTCGGGGCCTTGCCTTATGCCTATGGCGAGGGGGATGTGTTCGGCGCGGGTGATATCCGCGACATCGATATCGGGGCGATCTCGGAGGCCGGGCACCGCCTATCAACGCATCCGCGTGTGAGCGCGCTCGGCCTCTTGGGATGGTCACGCGGTGGGGAATTGGCCATGCTTCTGGGCGCATTGATTGGCCCGGATCTGCCATTTCGCGCAATCGCTGCCCATGCCGCCGCCGACCGGGTCCACAGCGCGTTTGATGCCGCCGGTTTCAGGGCCGGGGCGCCGATGGAGACGGACAACCCGGACGCCGCCCGCGCCTGGCGTCTGGCCGGGCAGGACGCGGCGCTTGTCCCCGGCACGCCTATCACCATCGACGCCTATCCCGGCCCCGTCTTCCTTTGCGTGGGCGAGGAAGACGAGGTTTGGGATCATCACATGACCCTGGCGCTGGCCAAGCGGCTCACCGATGCCGGGCGTCCGCCCGACCTTTGGGTAGCGCCGGGGCAAGGGCACGCCTTCGATTTCGAGACCGAGCCGGAGCTTTGGCGCCGCCTCACGCGCTTCTTTTCGGAGCATTTGGGCCCGCCTGCCGCTTGAAGTGCGGCAGGACCTGGCGCATCAAGGGGGGGTGACTAGGGGGGGCCATGGCGTTGCCAGTCAGACAACAATTCATCTATTGGGGCGTCGCCTTTGCGGTGTTCCTGCTGCTTCTTTGGGTGCTGGGCGATGT
>JANQNZ010000176.1 GCA_028279315.1 Rhodophyticola sp.
GCCCTTGCCGTGCTCAGGGCGGCGGTGATGTCTGGCGTGAACACCCCCGTGGCAAGGCCGCTGGCCTTCACACCACCATAGGGCATGAGGTCAAGGCGGGAGGAGCAGGTCTCATTGATATGCGCCCCGCCGACATAAAGCGCCCTTGCCGTGCTCAGGGCGGCGGTGATGTCTGGCGTGAACACCCCCGTGGCAAGGCCGTTGGGCGTGGCGTTTACCAGATTGGTCAATCCGGGCCCTGGAGCCGACAGCAAACGGCCGGGACGACCCGAGAGTCTCGCCAGGGCCTCGGCCATCAGCTTCGCCGTGCCTTCGTGCCGGGTGAGGATGAACTCCATGCCCTCAGTCCGGCAGGCCTCCAGAAAGCCCACCGACGGGTCACCGGGATAACCGAAATCACGTCGGTCTCGACCGCTTTCAGGGCGCGGATCGTAGCATCTGACAGGTTCAAAGTGACCTCTTCTTGTCAGCGAGTCACAGATTGGATACAGGTGTATTCAATTTAATACAATAGCGTGATCGCGATGAGAAAATCCTCCGCCCCGGCGTCGGCCTATCAGGAAATCCGTGCCCGCATCCTCAACGGTGACTTCCGGCCGGGTGACCGGCTGCGGGAAGTGGAATTGGCCGAGGAGCTGGGTCTGTCGCGCACGCCCGTGCGGGAGGCGATCCGGCGGCTGGAGCAGGACGGCATCGTCGAACACGCAGCCCATAAGGGCGCGGTTGTGCGCCTGCTTGATCAAAGCTCGATCACCGAGCTTTATACGATCCGTGAAGTTCTGGAAGGCACATCCGCGCGGCTCGCCGCGCAACATGCAAGCGAAGCCGAGATCGAGGCGCTGGAGGAGGTGCTGGCCACGCAACCCCCCGAAAGTGCGGACCTGGACGCCGCTGAAGCCAGCCGCCGCAACGCGATTTTTCACGGCGCCATCGGGCAAGCCGCGCATAATCGATTTCTGCTGACAGCGATGGACGGGATCGGCAGCGCGCTGTCTTTATTGGGGCCGACAACGCTTGCCATGAAAGATCGGATCGACGCTGCGCGGGAAGAACACCGGGCGATCCTCTCCGCAATCGGCGCGCGCGATGCAGATGCGGCGGAAGAAGCGGCACGGGCCCATATCCGCGCGGCGCATCGCGCGCGGCTGCGCCTGATCTATCAAGTCGCGTAAGAGGAGCGTCACAAACCGCAGATCGCGCGGGCCATGGCGTTGAACGCTTCAACGGGTAGAAGATGCCGCCCGCGCCTCCGGGACAGGTCTCCCCCACCCTTCTTGCTATCCATCTTTCGATGGATTGTCGGGCCGCCTGTGGGCTCTTAGTCTTCCGGTACCGCGCGCGCGGCGGCGATCACGGCAGATCGGGACGGCAAGTCCAACCGCCGCAGGATCGCGTGAACATGATCTTTGACGGTGGCAATCGATATGCCCAGACCCATTGCAATCTCCCGGTTTGACCGCCCTTCTGCCAATAGGCCCGCCACTTGCCGCTGTCGGGCGGTCAGCACATCGAACAGGCCGGTGTCCTTCGACCCTTCTGTCACGGTGACCAGCGGCGCACCAATCACGTCGCTCGCCTCCAGATCAATCGACAACCGCGTCCCCGGTTTCGCCACCCGCGCCAGTGCCGCCAAGGCGCCGGTCGGCGTGGGGTGGGCAGGCTCAGATTTCAATGCCACCAGGGCATCGGACAGGGCGGCAACAACTTTCTGATCAACAGGCATAAAGGACCTCGCGATGTCTCACGCTCCCATCGAGATCACCAATTTCTTTCTCGCAATGCAAGCCGGTCCGCCCGGCCTCGACATGTTGCGGGAGATGTTCACCACAGACGCCACCTACAGCGAACCCTTCTCAGGGAGCGCTGATCCCCACGTTGGGCGCGACGCGATTGTCGCGGCCTTCGATACCAGCCGGACCGACGCGTTCGACGATTCCGTCATTCATTTGAGCGGCGTCGAAGTGGCGGGGGAAAGGATCACCGTGAAATGGACCTGCTATTCAAAAGCCATCCCCGGCGGTCAGGGCAGTGGAACGAATGTGTTTGAAATGCGCGATGGGAAGATCGCGTCTCTGACGACCACGCTCGATATGGCCGACTGAGCGATGAAAACCGCTGAAGTCGACACCTGGCTCGACGCCTATGACAACCCGATGAAGCCGGTGGTCATGGCCGTGCGCGACGTGATCCTTTCCGCCGATCCCCGCATCACCGAGGCGATCAAGTGGCAGGCGCCGACCTTCATCTACAAGGGCAATATCGCCAGCTTCTTTCCCAAGGCCAGGAAGCACGCCTCACTGATGTTTCACAAAGGCGCCGAGATTCCGGGCGACTTTCCGAATCTGGAGGGCGACGGCAAGGAGGCACGCTCCATGAAATTCGCCGATCTTGATGATCTCGCCGCCAAGTCCGATGAGTTGAAGGCGGTTGTCATCGCCTGGTGCGATATGAAAGACCGCGCCTAAAGCCCCAGCGCGGCGCGTTGCTTGCTGGCAAAGCCCTGCACCAACCGATCCGCCACCAGCGCCAGAATGGCCATCGCGGCACCCGCAGCAATGCCCATCCCGATATCCGCCTGACCCAGCGCCAGATAGATCGACTGGCCTAGACCCGTCGTGCCGATGAGCGCCGCGATCACCAGCATCGCGAAAGCGTAGAGGATTGTCTGGTTTAGCCCCAGAAGGATCGTCGGCATGGCATAGGGCAGGCGCACCTCGCGCATGATCTGCCATGCGGTCGCGCCCGAGGCCGTCGCGGCTTCCAGAAGTTCCGGCGGCGTCGTGGTCAACCCATGCCGCGTGTAGCGGATCATCGGCACGATGGCATAGGCGATGATCGCCAGAAAGGCCGAGAACTCCCCGATCTGGAAGAACATCAGGACCGGAATCAGGAAGACAAACAGCGGGATCGTCTGCAGCATGTCGCAGACCGGCTCCAGCACCCGCCACGCCCACACCGACACCGCGGCCCACAGACCCAACAGCCCGCCCAGCACCGCACAGGCCAGCACCGCCGCCCCGGACAGATAGAGCGACAGCATCGCCCGCTCCCACAGACCCGAAATGAGGATCAGCGCCAACAGAACGACGCACAGCCGCGTCAGTTTCCAGCCGCCCGCAACCCAGCCCAGGGCACCCACAGCGGTGAACAGGAACGGCCAGGGCAGATTGGCCACCCCGGTCTCGATGACAATCGCAAGGCAGGCAATGGTGATCGCCAACGCCTCCCGGCCGGTCAGGAACACCGCGATGCTGATCGCCGAAGCAGCCGCAAAGAACCAGAGCGACATCGCCGGGGTCCACGCAAAGCCCCAGGTAAAGGGCAGCACGGCCTGATCCAACCCGATCCGCAAAGGCAACAACCCGTAAAACATCGCGCCATTCTTCACGGCGTCCAATTGCGCGCCGTTATTGGCCGTGAAATCCCCCACCGACTGATCAACCGCATCAGCCGCGCCGTCGAACCAGCCAAACTCAGCCGGTGCGGGCAGGCTGCCAAGCGTCACAAGCCACGCCACGATCGAGACAACGAACAG
>JANQNZ010000188.1 GCA_028279315.1 Rhodophyticola sp.
CGGGAAGAGGCGGATCTGCTGGGCACATTGGGAGAGATCGCTGCCAGCGCCGCACAGGCCGCGGCGCGCATTACCGAGGTCGAACTGGCCATCCTGCAATTGCAGAACCAACGCCGGGAGGAGGCAATTGCCGAGCTGCGCGAGGTGCGGGTCTTGGAAGAGGAACAAGCGGAACGGGTGCGGGTTTTGCGCCGGCAATTGGACCAGATGGATTTGCGCGCGCCGGTCTCAGGCGTGGTTTATGGCCTGAGTGTCTTCGGCGCCCAATCCGTTGTCCGCCCCGCGGACCCGGTTCTGTTCCTGGTGCCGCAAGATCGGCCCCTGGTGATCTCGGCCCGGGTTGCGGCGATCCATGTGGATCAGGTGGTTGTGGGCCAAGAGGTGGTGATCCGCTTTCCCGCGTTCGACATCCAGACAACCCCGGACCTCTACGGTTTGGTGACACGGGTCTCTGCCGATGCATTCCAGGATGAGACGACGGGGGTCAGCTTCTACCTGGCGCAGATCGTGCTGGATGATGGTGAGATTGAGCGTTTGGGTGGCCGGACGCTTCTGCCGGGGATGCCGGTGGAGGCCTTTATCCGCACCGAAGACCGGACGCCCATGGCCTATCTGCTTGGCCCCTTGACTGACTATTTCAACAGGGCCTTCCGCGAAAGCTGAGCGGGCGGGCGCGGCTCGTCACGCTCCTCCCGGAGCCCTCCTCGCCGCGCTTTGCCTCCGGCGGCCATATTTTGAAAGCAAAGATGGGGCGAGGGCCGTCTCGGGAAACCTCCCGTGGAGGTTTCCAGGCCCGAGCGGGCGGAGCCCAAGACAGGGGGAGGTGGCGGTTCAGGGGGGCCTGCCTGGCGTGGCGGGCGCCTCTGCGATTGGGTCGCGAAGAGGGCCGTTTGATGCGCTTTCGGCGGTTCCATCGGCGGGCAACCTGATCTAGCCTTTGCATTAGAAACTAATCCAGGGAGAAGGTGGATGAGCAAGGGATTCGAAGCGCGATTGGCCGAGATGGGTGTGGAGTTGCGGGAGGCCCCGGCGCCCGCGGCGAATTATGTGCCCTTCGTCGTGGTCGGCGATATCGTTTATGTTTCGGGACAAATCTCCATGAACGCTGACGGGCTGATCACCGGTAAGGTTGGCGCGGACCTGACCACCGAAGAGGGCGCAGCGGCCGCGCGGACCTGTGCGATCAGCCTTCTCTCCCAGGTCAAGGCAGCCTGTGGCGGCGATCTGGACCGGTTGAAGCGGGTTGTGAAACTGACCGGTTTTGTGAATTCGACCGTCGATTACACAGACCAGCCCAAGGTCGTGAACGGCGCCTCGGATTTCCTGGTCGAGGCTTTGGGGGAGGCGGGCCGGCACAGCCGCTCCGCCGTCAGCGCGGGCGCGCTGCCCTTGGGCGTTGCGGTTGAAATCGAAGGCATCTTCCAGTTAGAGTCATGACGCTCGACCCCGCCTTTCTGGGGCCGCCTTTGGCGCATCGGGCGCTCCATGACAAACACCAGGGCATCCCGGAGAACGGGGTGACCGCCATTCGCCGGGCGGTGGCGGTTGGCTATGGGATTGAGGTCGATGTCCAGGTCTCCTCGGATGGGGAGGCGATGGTGTTTCATGATGAGACGCTGGACCGCATGACCGAGACCGTGGGGCCGGTCAGAGCCCGGACGGCGAAAGAGCTGATGGGATTGCGGCTGAAAGGGGCGGATGAGACGATCCCGTCGCTCCGTCAGGTTTTGCAGCTTGTTGGCGGGCGGGTGCCGCTTCTGATTGAGATCAAGGATCAATCGGGGGGGATCAGCGTCGCCGATGATGCGTTGGAGCAAGGCGTGGCCTCGGCGCTTGACGGCTATGCCGGGCCGGTGGCGGTGATGTCTTTCAACCCCCATGTGATCGACGCCTTCCGCGCCCATGCGCCGGAGGTGGCCCGCGGGCTGGTGACCTCGGGCTTCATGCCGTCGCAATGGCCGGGTCTGAGTGACGAGACCTGTACCCATCTCCGATCGATCCGCGATTTCGGGAAGGTGGGGGCGGAATTCATCAGCCATGATTGGACCGATCTCGGCAGCCCAAGGGTGGCGGAGTTGAAAGGTCAGGGCGTTCCGGTTCTCTGCTGGACCATCCGCTCGGCCCAGGCTGAGGCCGAGGCGCGGCGGGTGGCCGACAATGTGACCTTCGAGGATTACTTGCCCGCGCTTGACGCGACCTGATTAGGACCCACCTGAAAGGGATCACTCCCAAGACACGGGCAGCCCGGCGATGCGCGATGACGTGCAAATCGAAGTGACGGCATTGACAAGCCTCCGCGCCATTGCGGTGGAGGAGTGGGATGCCTGTGCCTGCCCTGAGGCGGCGGATGGCGGGCGGCCGTTTGACCCGTTCACCACGCACCGGTTTCTGAGCGCTTTGGAAGAAAGCGGTTCGGTTGGTCCGGGCTCAGGCTGGCAGCCGCGCTATCTGGCGGCGCGGGCAGGCGGTGAGGTGATTGCCGTGGCGCCGCTTTATGCCAAGGGGCACAGTCAGGGGGAGTATATCTTCGACCACAATTGGGCCCATGCCTATGAGCAGGCCGGTGGGCGCTATTACCCCAAGCTGCAAATCGCGGTGCCGTTTACGCCGGCGACGGGACGGCGGTTTCTGACGAAGCCCGGATGGGAGGGGATTGGCCGGTCGGCCCTTGTGCAAGGCGCGGTGCAGATCGCGGCGGAGAACGAGCTGAGCTCGGTCCATATCACCTTTTGCACTGAGGATGAGGCGGCGGCGGGGGAAGAGATGGGGCTATTGCGCCGGACCAGCCAGCAGTTTCATTGGGAGAACCGCGACTATCCCGATTTCGAGACATTCCTGACCGATCTGAGTTCCCGCAAACGGAAGAACATCCGGAAAGAGCGGGCGGTGGCGCAAGGGTTTGGGGGCGAGATTCGCGCCTATACCGGGGACGACCTCCACCCGGAGCATTGGGATGCCTTTTGGTACTTCTACCAGGACACCGGCGCGCGAAAATGGGGCCAGCCCTATCTGACGCGGGCGTTTTTCGAGATCGCGCATGAGTGCCTGGCCGACGATATGCTGTTGATCCTGGCTGAGCGGGAGGGGCGGCCTGTGGCAGGGGCGCTCAACTTCATCGGGCGGGAGGCGCTTTACGGACGCTATTGGGGCTGTGCTGAGCATCACCCCTTCCTGCATTTCGAGCTTTGCTATTATCAGGCCATCGACGCGGCGATTGCGATGGGGCTGCGCCTTGTGGAAGCGGGGGCGCAAGGGGAGCATAAGCTGGCGCGCGGCTATATGCCGGTGACGACCCATTCGCTCCATTGGGTGGGCGATGCGGGGTTCCGCCGGGCAATCGCGAATTATCTGGAGGCGGAACGCGCCGCGATAGATGAAGAGATCGAGGTGCTAACGGAATACGGGCCGTTCAAACGCGCCCATGTGGAGGAACAGGAATGATCACGCCGGAGAAATTGAGCGACGGGCAGCGCGAAACGGCCCTGCCGGAACTGATGAGCCATGGTTGGGCGATGGTGGAGGGGCGCGATGCGATTACGAAGCGCTATGTCTTCTCTGACTTCAATGAGGCGTTTGGTTGGATGACCCGCGTGGCGATGATTGCCGAACATATGAACCATCACCCGGAATGGTCGAATGTCTATAAGACGGTGGATGTGACGCTGAGCACCCATGATGTGGGCGGGTTGAGCGCGCTCGATATTGCTTTGGCGACCAAGATGGATCGGTTGGCGGGGTAGAGTTTGGCGGCGTTAGGGATGAAGCGTTACCGCTTTTGAACGGGCGCTGCGCCGAACCACCGTTGTTCTACATCCCCGGCCCGAATAGCGCCGGAGGCGCCGGGCATCGACGGCGTTGCCCGTAGACGACTTTCGAAGAAAGTCTGCCGAGAGGGGCCGTCCCGCGGTCTGGCGATTTGGCTGAGTCTGAGTGCTGAGATTGGAGCGAGGCCGGACTTGGCTGGGATAAAGCGCTGCCGCTCAACCGTTGGACCGCCAGCCCTCGGCCTGTCGATGCCCGGCTTGAGACCTATTCGCCCGTCATCTCATAAATTCGGGTCCGCAGCCATTGATGCCCGGGGTCTTTGGACATCCGCGGATGCCAGCTTGCCAGGACCGGGATGGTGGGGAAGGGGAGCGGGGGTGGCGATAACTCCAAGCCAAAGGCATTGGCGCGGGCCAGTTTCGTCGGGACCACGGCAATCCGGTCGCTCTGGCGGACCGCGTTTAAGGCAAGAAGGAAATTCGGCAGCGACAGCGCGATCCGGCGTTTATGACCTGCGCGTTCCAGCGTTGCGTCGATGGAGCCGCGGAAGGAGCCGCCGGTGGTGGAGACCAGCACATGTTCTGAGGCGCAGAAGCTCTCAATATCAATGGGGGCTTTTGCGAAGGGATGCCCGCGCCGCCAGATCACCGTGAAGTCATCTTCGTAAAGCCGCCGCGCGGGCAGGTCGGCCGGCGTCAGGTATTCCGAGGTCACGAGGAGATCGGTGTCCTGGTCCAGCCCATAGGCGCGGTCAGTTGGCTGCGGCAGGGCGGCGATGCGGACACCCGGCGCCTCCCGCTCCAGAAGCGCGGCAAGGGGCAGCGTGACGTCATTATGTAGATGATCGGTGGAGATGATCCGAAAATCCCGCTGTGCGGTCCTGGGGTCGAAGGCGTGACGCTCCCGGACCAGATCGCGGAGGCCGTCGAGATGGTCACGTAAGGGGGCCTCGATCTCTTGCGCCAAGGCCGACGGAACCATGCCATGGGCATTGCCCACCAGAAGCGGGTCGCCGAAGAGATCGCGGAGCCGGGCAAGTTGGGCCGACATAGCGGGCTGCGTGATCCCGACGCGGCGCGCGGCAGCGGTGACGCCCCGTTCCTGGAGGAGGGCGTCGAGCGCGACCAGGAGGGACAGTTCCGCGCGCCGTAAATCCATCAGAGTGATCCTCATGATAAAGAGCAACGATTTCACTTATGCATGAAGCGCACCCATCTTCCAGTCATCACCGATTGGAGGACATCACATGCGTTATGCAAAAACCCTTGCCCTTTCCGCCGTCCTTGCCGCGATGGCGCAAGCCGGATTGGCGGAGGACACACCGCGAGAGATCGTCGAAGCCTATGTCGAGACGGTCATCAACGGGCGGCAATTCGACCGGATTGATGAGTTCGTGCACGCGGACATCATTCAGCACAATCCAAACCTGCCTAATGGCCGGGAGGCACTGCAGGCTTTCTGGACCGAGTTCATGACCAGCCAGCCGGAGGCGGAGTTCGTCATCGCGCGAACCATTGCCGAGGGCGATCTGGTGGCCAAACATGCCTGGTTTGTGCCCGCGCCAGGCGAACGCGGCGCGGCGGTGATCGACATATACCGGGTCGAGGATGGCCTGATTGTCCAGCACTGGGACGCGGTGCAATTCATCCCTGAGGAGAGCGTCAGCGGTAACCATATGGTGCTGGATGTGGAGTGACAGGCAGAGGTGCAAAGGGGGGGCGCTCGAATGCGCCCCCGGGCTTCTTCTGATTAGATCTCCGCCAACAGCGCCTCACCCGCCGTCGTTTCGCAGACGCCGGGGTTCTCATCCACATGAAAGACTTTCACGACCCCGTCCTCGGCATAAAGCGCATAGCGCTTTGAGCGTTGGGAGAAGCCCACAGGCGGGGCGTCAAACGCCATTCCGATGGCTGCCGTGAACTCACTTGCCGCGTCGCCCAGAAGGGTCAGCCCGGCAGCATCCGCGCCCGTGGCGTCACCCCAGGCCTGCATCACAAACGGGTCGTTGACGGACACGCAGATGATCTCATCCACGCCTTTGTCGTCGAACGCGTCTTTGGTGCGGATGAAGCTTGGCACATGGGCGGTGGTGCAGGTGCCCGTGAAGGCCCCGGGCAGGCCGAAGATCACCACTTTCCGGCCCGCCAGTTTCTCGGACATCGAGACCGCTTCGGGCCCATCGGCCCCGATCCTCAGCAGGGTGGCATCCGGCAGCTTGTCGCCAACGGCAATGGTCATGTCGCGGTCTCCCGTTTCTATTGTAATTCCCAAACCCGCATATAGGGTGCGGCGGGTCAGGTGCCAGAGAGAAATGGGGACGAGCCGATGGCGCATTTTGTGGTGGTCGGGGCCGGGCAGGCGGGCGCGTCCTTGGTTGCGAAGCTTCGCGCCGAGGGGTTTCAGGGTGAGATTACGCTGATTGGCGAGGAACATGTGCCGCCTTATCAGCGCCCACCCCTGTCAAAGGGGTATCTGATGGGGGAGATGGCGTTGGAGCGGCTCTATCTGAGGCCTGAAAGTTTCTATGCCGAGAACGGGATCGACCTGCATCTGGATGAAACCGTGGTCTCGATCGACCGCGCCGATAAGGTGGTGATCGCAGGCGGGCATCAGATTGCCTATGACCAGTTGGCGTTGACCACCGGGTCGGTGCCCCGGCGCATCCCTGCCGATATCGGCGGCAATCTGCGGGGCGTGCATGTGGTGCGCACGCTGGCCGATGTGGACGCGATGGCGCCTGAGGTGGGGGAGGAAGGCCGGGTGCTGATCGTCGGCGGCGGTTACATTGGGCTGGAGGCCGCGGCGGTCTGCGCCAAACGCGGGATGGACGTGACGCTGATCGAAATGGCGGAGCGGATCTTGCAGCGGGTCGCCTGCCCAGAGACCTCGGACTATTTCTGCGCGCTGCATAAGCGCCATGGGGTGGATATTCGCGAAGGCGTCGGGCTGACCTGCTTAAACGGCGCTGATGGCCATGTGGTGAGCGCGATCCTGTCGGATATGACCGAGCAGCCCTTCGATATGGTGATTGTCGGCATCGGGATCAGCCCGGCGACCAGCCTGGCGGAGGCGGCGGGGCTGGAGATTGAAAACGGGATCAAGGTGGATCAGATGGGCCGCACGTCGGACCCGTCGATCTGGGCTGCGGGTGACTGCGCTTGCTTCCCGTATCGCGGCGAACGGCTGCGGCTAGAGAGTGTGCAGAACGCGATTGATCAGGCCGAAGCCGTGGCGCGGAACATGATGGGGGCGGAGGAGGCGTATGATCCGCAGCCCTGGTTCTGGTCTGACCAATATGAGGTGAAGCTGCAAATCGCTGGTCTGAACACCGGCTATGACCGGGTTGTTGTGCGGGGCGGTGGCGAGGCTGTTTCCCACTGGTATTATGCGGGTGATACGCTTCTGGCCGTCGACGCGATGAACGACCCACGCGCCTATATGGTCGGCAAGCGGCTGATCGAAGCGGGGAAGTCGCCCGCGCCGGATGAGATCGCTGATGACGCGACCGACCTGAAGGCCCTTTTGCGCGCATGAGGATCATCGCCGGGCGGTGGCGCGGGAAACGGCTGGCCTCGGTCGGAGCGGGCGACGCGGCGGCGCATCTCAGGCCCACCTCAGATCGGGTGCGCGAAAGCCTCTTCAACCTGCTTCTGAATGGCGGCTATGGCGATCCGGTGACGGGCGCGCGGGTGCTGGACCTGTTTGCAGGGACCGGCGCTTTGGGGCTTGAGGCCTTGTCGCGCGGCGCGGCAGAGGCGGTGTTTGTCGATGATGGACCCAAGGCCAGGGCGCTGTTGCGGGAGAATATCGGGCTCTGCCAAGCGCAAGGGGTGACGAAGGTCTTCCGGCGGGATGCGACACGGTTGGGCGAGGTGAAGGGGGCGCCCTTCGATCTGGTGTTTCTCGATCCGCCTTATGGGAAAGGATTGGGGGAAAAGGCGCTCGCCTCGGCCATCGCAGGTGGGTGGTTGGCGGGAGGCGCGATGGTGGTTTGGGAAGAGAATGCCCCGCCAGTTTGGCCGGCGGGGTGGGAGATGCTGGACCAGCGGCGGTATGGTGACACGGTGGTGAGTCTGGCGCGGGCTAGTGGCTAAGCCTGATGAATCGCCTTCATGCGGGTGGACGGCAAGTCTTCAGCGCGCTGGTGAGGCGCGGCTCTCCTTTCGCGAGCCGCCCGAGTTTACTGGCTATGCCCGTCCGCCCCGACGTCCATCTCGGCGGCCATCAAAGCCCGCGCATCGGCAACCAGCCCAGCACCGTCCAGGCCTTTCTCCTCCGCCTCTTCGATCCAGGCGGCAATGACCGCCTCACCATGGGTGCGGATCTCGTCTGTGACCGCTTCGGACATCTGGGCAATCTCATTGCCCGCCGCGGCCATGGCGTCCCGGCCCCTGACATCGCCCTCGTCATGGGCGCGCCCCGCCCAAGCCGAGGCCATCAGCCCCGAATTGGCGTCGATCACGGCGCGGAGGTCGTCGGGCAACCCCTCATAGACCTCCCGGTTCATCGCCCAGATGAAGTAGAGATTGTACATCGACCGGTCGCCGGCCACATCCGTGTGGCTGCTGGCAAGCTCGTCCAAACGAAGCGAGGGCGCCATTTCCCAGGTGATGACCCCGCCATCGACAACCCCGCGCGACAGAGCCTCGGGGAAGGCGGGCACGGGCATGCCCACGGGCGTGGCCCCAAGCTCCTCCAACAGGAGCGTCGCGGGGCGTGAAGGGCCGCGGAGGCTAAGCCCGTCGAAATCCTCAACTGCCGTGATGGCGGGCCCCCGCAGATGCACCAGACCGGGCCCATGCATATGGGCCGCGATCACATGCACATCGGCGAAGTCATCCATGAGATGCGCTTGCGTAAAGGCCCAAGCCGCGCGGCTGGCGGCCTCGGCATTCTTCGGGGTCATGAAAGGCAGCTCCAGCGCCTCCGCCTCAGGGAACCGGACCGGCTGATAGCCGGGGATCACCCAACCGCCATCGATGGCGCCGTCGCGGATCAGGTCATATTGGCTGGGCGCCGCACCGCCGAGTTGCATGAACGGGTAAAGCTCCACCCGAATGCGGCCGTCGGACTGTTCCTCAATCGCGTCCGCCCAAGGCTGCATGAAGCCCGTGGGATTGGCCGAAAGCGGCGAGACGAAATGCTGGAACCTCAAGGTCACCTCTTGGGCGTTAAGCGCCGAGGCGGCGGTGAGTGTGGCGGCCGCAAGGGCCAGGGCCTTAACGACAGTCATGTCGCGCCCTCCTTTTCCGATTAGGTCAAATCGCGCTGCTCGGATGTCACAGCGGGGAAAGGAAGATAAGGGAAGAAATCTGCAATTGCAACTCATTCGCATAACTAAATCGTCGCACCCCGCAGCTTGTTAACGCGATGGCAATATGGGAGGGTCCAAAAAAGCGAGCAATTAACGAAAATCCGACACAGGCTGCCACCCGCCCGATGCAGGACCCCGAGAGACTTCTGTCGACCGTCTTCGGCTTTGAAAGCTTCCGCCCCGGGCAGGAAGAAATCATTCGCGCCGTGGCGGAGGGCCGGAATGTCTTGGCGATCATGCCGACGGGTGGTGGGAAAAGCCTGTGTTTTCAACTCCCTGCCCTGATGCGAGAGGGGGTGACGGTGGTCATCTCCCCCCTGATTGCGCTGATGCGCGACCAAGTGCGCGCGATGCAAGAGGCGGGCGTGGCCGCGGGCGCGCTGACCTCGGGCAACACACCGGAAGAGACCGATGTCGTTTGGGAGGGGCTGGAGGCCGGAACGCTGAAGCTCCTCTATTTGGCGCCGGAACGGCTCGCCTCCTCGGGCACGGAACGGATGCTGAAACGCGTCGGCGTCAGCCTGATTGCGGTGGATGAAGCCCATTGCGTCAGCCAATGGGGCCATGATTTCCGCCCAGATTATTTGCGCATTGGGGCGCTTAGGAAAACGCTCGACGTCCCCCTTGCCGCCTTCACGGCCACCGCCGATGCCGAAACCCGGGCTGAGATCACCACACGGCTCTTCGATGGCGACCCGCCAGAGAGCTTCCTGCGCGGGTTCGACCGGCCCAATCTGACCCTGGCCTTCGAGGTCAAGAACCAGCCGCGCACCCAAATCCTCAGCTTCGCCGCCGCCCGCAAGGGCCAATCCGGCATTGTCTATTGCGGCACGCGCGCGAAAACCGAAACTCTGGCCCAAGCCTTGCGGGAGGCCGGGCACAAGGCTTGTCCTTATCACGGCGGGATGGAGGCCGAAGACCGCCGCATCGTCGAGGCGCGGTTTTCCCGCGAAGACGGGCTGATTGTGGTGGCCACCGTGGCCTTTGGGATGGGGGTCGACAAACCGGATATCCGCTGGGTCGCTCATGCCGATCTGCCGAAGTCGATTGAGGCCTATTACCAAGAAATCGGGCGCGCGGGCCGTGATGGGGCGCCCGCTGATACGCTGACGCTTTATGGGCCGGATGACATCCGCTATCGCCGCCAGCAGATCGACGAAGGCCTGGCCCCGCCGGAACGCAAGGCCGCCGATCACGCAAGGCTCAACGCGCTTCTGGGCCTGGCTGAAGCGCTCTCCTGCCGCCGCCAGGTGCTCTTGGGTTATTTTGGCGAAAACCCGGAGCCATGCGGCAATTGCGATCTCTGTGCCGCCCCGCCTGAGACTTTCGACGGGACCGAGCCGGTCAGAAAGGCGCTTTCGGCGATCCTGCGCACAGGCGAGTATTTCGGCGCCGGTCACTTGATTGACATCCTGCGCGGGACGGAGACGGAGAAAATCCGCCAGCGCGGCCATGATCAATTGCCCACGTTTGGCGTCGGCACCGAATTCGACAAACGCGGCTGGCAGGCCGTGTTCCGGCAAATGGCCGCCCATGATCTGATCCGCCCCGACCCGGAGCGCTTTGGCGCGCTGCGGATGACAGAGGCCGCGCGCCCGATCCTGCG
>JANQNZ010000204.1 GCA_028279315.1 Rhodophyticola sp.
CTGCAATATCTGTCGCTGGTGGAGGTGCTGCACGGCTATCCCATCGGCGGGGTGGTGCTGACCACGGGCTGCGATAAGACCACACCGGCGATGCTGATGGGGGCGGCCACGGTGGACTTGCCTGCAATTGCGCTGAATGGCGGGCCGATGCTGGACGGATGGTGGAAAGGCAAACGCGCGGGCTCTGGCACGATCATCTGGGAAAGCCGTCGCCTGCTGGCCGAAGGCAAGATCGACTATGAGGAGTTCATGCAGCGGGCCTGCTCCTCCTCCCCCTCGCTTGGGCATTGCAACACGATGGGGACGGCCTCAACCATGAATGCGCTGGCCGAGGCGTTGGGGATGATGTTGCCGGGCTCCGCCGCTATTCCGGCCCCGTTCCGCGAGCGGATGAATATGGCCTATGAGACCGGGCGGAGGATCGTGGGCATGGTGGAGGAGGATTTGAAGCCGTCGGACATCCTCACCCGAGAAGCCTTTGAAAACGCAATCAAAGTGAACACGGCGATTGGCGGATCGACCAATGCGCCGCCGCATTTGCAAGCCATTGCGCGGCATATGGGGGTGGCGCTTGAGGTGCGAGATTGGGAGGTGTTGGGCCATCACCTGCCGCTACTGGTGAACCTTCAGCCGGCGGGTGAGTATCTGGGCGAAAGCTTCTTCCGCGCAGGCGGCGTGCCTGCCGTGATGGGGGAGCTTTTGGTGGCAGGCCAACTGCACGGGCAGGTCATGACCGCCAGTGGTAAACCATTGACTGAGGCGCTCGACGGCGCGCGGAGCGTCGACCAAGACGTGATCCGCCCCTTCGATCAGCCGCTGCGTGAGGATGCCGGGTTCCTGGTGCTCTCAGGGAACCTGTTCGACTCGGCGCTGATGAAGTCGTCCGTGATCTCCGAGGATTTCCGTATCCGGTTCCTGAAAGACGGGGTGTTTGAGGCCAATGCCGTCGTCTTCGAAGGGCCGGAGGATTACCATGACAGGATTAACGGCGCCGCCTTAGGCATTGACGAAGAAACCATTCTCTTCATCCGAAATGTCGGTTGCGTCGGCTATCCCGGCTCGGCTGAGGTGGTGAATATGCAGCCCCCCGATGCCCTGATCCAAGCCGGGATCGATCATTTGCCAACGGTGGGTGATGGGCGGCAATCGGGGACCTCGGAAAGCCCCTCGATCCTGAATGCCTCGCCTGAGGCCGTTGTGGGCGGGGGCCTGGCGCTGTTGCAGACCGGCGACCGGGTGCGGCTTGATATCGGCGCAGGTACGCTCGACGCTCTGGTGCCCGAGGCGGAATGGGCGGCGCGACGGGCGGCCTGGACCCCGCCTGATCTGCATCATCAGACGCCGTGGCAAGAGCTTTATCGCAGCCATGTAGGTCAATTGGCGCAAGGTGGATGTCTGGAATTGGCCACGGCTTATCAGCGCATTGGCCGCGATCTGCCGCGGGACAATCATTAAGCGGCAATTAGGCGGCGCGCCTTGCGGCGCAATCTTCTTGCTTTGCCCTGCGGGCGATTGGGGCGCTGCCCCAAACCCCGGAGGTATTTGAGAAGCAAAGAGGGCAGAAGCGGTGTGATTTTCGTTAAGTCAGTGTCGCATTTTTCCGTTATGTTGCCCAGATATAGGGCAAATGCGCGGCGCTGAGGGTGATCCAGAGTCCATGACCATCTACACCAATATCCCTTACGATGTTTTGGAGCCGGGCATGGAGGCGACCCATGACCGGCTCTGCGTCGCTGATGACCTTTATGTGTTCGCCAATTCCAGCGGCAATCTGAATCCAATGCATCTGCCAAAGGCCGATGGCGACGCCGACGGGATGCCCGAGGCCATCGCGCCTTCGGCCTGGCTGGCGGCGCTGATCTCGGGCGTTTTGGGCAATCAGCTGCCCGGGCCGGGGACGCTCTACCACACCCAAACCTTGCGCTTTCTGACTCGCGCCCATGCGGGCGACATGCTGACCGCGGGCGTCCGTGTGGTCGAGAAGCTCGCGGATCGGCGGGTGCGCCTGGAGGTTTGGGTCGATGGCCCTGAGGGCCGGATCGCCGAAGGCGAGGCGGAGGTAATCGCGCCCGGCGAACAC
>JANQNZ010000205.1 GCA_028279315.1 Rhodophyticola sp.
CGCGCTGACGCCGGGGCTGACGGACGGCCTGGCTCCGCCCTACTTGATGCTTCTGGTCTCGGGGGGGCATTGCCAGTTTCTGCGCGTCGATGGGGCAGAGGCGTTCACCCGGCTTGGCGGCACCATCGATGACGCGCCAGGCGAGGCCTTTGACAAGATCGCCCGTATTCTGGGCTTGGCCCAACCTGGAGGTCCGGCCATCGAGGCAGAGGCCAAATCGGGGGATTCCAAACGTTTTGCATTCCCCCGGCCGCTTCTGGATCGGGAGGGATGCGACATGTCCTTTTCCGGATTGAAGACAGCGGTTCTCCGTGCCCGCGATGGGTTGATGGCTGAGAAGGGCGGCTTGACCCAAACCGACCGCGCCGATCTGGCGGCGAGTTTCCAGGCCGCTGTCAGCGATGTGCTCGCCGAGAAATCTCGGCGCGCCTTGTCGGACGCGGGGGGGCTAAACGGGTTTGCCGTCGCGGGCGGGGTGGCGGCCAATCAGGTGATCCGCGAAAGACTGAAAGAGGTGGCTGAAAACGCGGGCCTGCCCTTCATCGCGCCGCCATTGGCGCTTTGCACTGACAACGCCGCGATGATCGCTTATGCGGGGCTTTGCCGGTTTGAAGCGGGCAAGGTTGACGATATGACCCTTGCCGCGCGCCCTCGCTGGCCTCTTGATGCAACCAGCCCGGCTTTGATCGGCTCTGGCAAGAAGGGTGCCAAGGCATGACGCCTCAGCCCATCGATATCGCAGGTGCAGGGGCCTTTGGCACCGGGCTTGCCATTGCCCTGGGCGCCGCCGGACACCCGGTGACGCTTTGGGCCAGGGACGGGGCGGAGGTGATTGACGCCGCGCGGGAGAATGTCAGGCGGCTGCCCGGACACACCTTGCCCGATCATACTCGCGCCACGGGTGACCCTGCTGCTCTGACCAGCGACATTCTGATCCTGGCGATCCCAACCCAGAAGCTGGGCACGTATCTAGATGCGCATCCGCCCTGCGCGCCCCGGATCGTCAGTTGCGCCAAAGGTATTCATCGCGAAACCGGGTCGGGCCCCACGGGCCTCATCTCCCGCGCCGCGCCGGAGGCCGTGGTTGCCCAACTCACGGGCCCAAGCTTCGCAGTGGACATCGCAAGCGGGTTGCCGACCGCTCTGACGTTGGCCTGCGCCGACGACGCGGAGGGCGCCGCGCTGCAAGAGGCGCTGTCGACCCCGGGCTTGAGGCTCTACCGCACCACCGATGTGATCGGCGCTGAACTGGGCGGGGCCCTAAAGAACGTCATCGCCATCGCGGCAGGGGCCGTTATCGGCGCTGGCCTCGGCGAAAGCGCCCGCGCCGCGGTCATGGCGCGCGGCTTCGCCGAAATGCGCCGGGTCGCCCGCGCGGCGGGGGCGGAGGAGGCGACGCTTGCGGGCCTTTCCGGTCTCGGCGATCTGGTCCTCACCTGCACATCTGAGAAATCGCGCAATTACCGGTTCGGCTTGTCGCTGACCCAAGACACCGGCTTTGATCCCGCAACAACCGTGGAGGGCCTGGCGACGGCTCAGCAACTGGCCTCCCGCGCGGAGCTCGATACCCCCATCGCCGATATGGTCGCCGCCCTTGCCGCCGGTCATCTTGACTTTGCTGCTGCACTGGAGACCCTTCTGTCACGACCCCTCAAACCGGAGTAACCCCGCCCATGCGTTATTGGCTTTTCAAATCCGAACCCTCCACCTGGTCCTGGGATCAGCAAATGGCCAAAGGCGAAGCGGGGGAGGAATGGGACGGCGTCCGCAACTACCAGGCGCGCAATTTCATGCGCGAGATGGCAGTGGGCGATCGCGGGTTCTTCTACCATTCGCAGACGGAAAAGGCGGTTGTGGGGGTGGTTGAGGTGTCGGCTGAGGCGCATCCGGATTCCACCACCGATGACGAGCGGTGGGAATGCGTGGATATTAAAGCGGTCATGCCGGTCGCGACCCCTGTGACCTTGGAACAGATCAAGGCCGATCCGCGGCTGGCGGAGATGGTGTTGGTGAAGAATTCTCGGCTTTCGGTGCAGCCGGTGACGGAAGCCGAGTGGAAGGTGGTCTGTGAATTGGGTGGCGTTCAGGCGGAATAGCCATTAGCGCAACGGAAGCCGGGCATCGACAGGCCGAGGGCTGGCGATCCAAGGTTTGAGCGGCAGTGCTTTGTCCTAACCAAGCCTCTCCCCGCTCCGATCTCAGCACCAAGCTTCACCCAATCGCCAGACCGCCCGGGCGGCCTGGCGATGCCCGGCGCCTTCGGCTTGATTCCGGGTAGGGGATGTAGACGGACGGTGGTTCGAGAGTCCTCGCCCGCCCTACTGCAAATCCCCAAACGCCGCCTGCACCCGTGCCACCGCGTCCTCCACCACCGCGCGGGGGGCGGCGATGTTGAACCTGAGGAAGCTCTCGCCGCCTTTACCGAAGGTTGGCCCGTGATTGACCGCGATCTTTGCCTCTTTCTCCACGCGCTGCGTGAACTCCGCCATCTCCATGCCGGTGTCCGCAAAATCGACCCAAGCTAGATAGGTGGCTTCGAGCGCCATGGACCTGAGGCCCGGGACCGCATTGATCCCCTCATCGAACACCCGCGCATTTTCAGCGAGATAGGGCATCAGCTCATCCACCCACGCCGCGCCCGCCTCACTATAGGCGGCGGTTGCCATGAACAGTCCGAAGGAGTTGGGAGACATCCCCATGCCCATCATCCGCGCCTGGAAACGCGCGCGCAGGTCGGGGTCTTCGATGATGACATTGCCCACATGGGAGCCCGCGATATTGAAGGTCTTCGTGACCGCCGTCATCATAATCAGCCGGTCAGCGATCCCGTCGATATGGGCCATGGGAATGTGGGTGTGGCCCGGCATCGTCAGGTCATGGTGTATCTCATCCGAGACGATCAGAAGATTATGGCGCTTGGCAAACTCGGCGATGCCCTGAAGCTCCGCCTTCGTCCAGACGCGGCCGCCCGGATTGTGGGGGGAGCAAAGCACAAGCATCCTCTCATGCCCTTTCATCTGCGCGTCCCAAGCGTCGAAATCGAGGGCATAGCGGCCCTCCACAATCGGCATCTCACATTCCACGACCTCTCGGTTCGCGGCGCGGATCACCTTGGCGAAGGCGTGATAGACCGGCGTGAAAAGGACGATGCCATCGCCCTCCTTCGTATAGGCGTCCACACACATCGCCGTGCCATTGACCAGCCCATGGGTGGTGAAAATCCATTCCGGGTCGATGCGCCAGTTATGGCGGGTCTCCATCCACCATGAGATCGCCGCGCGGTACTTGCTGTCATCGCCGAAATAACCATAGACGCCGTGATCAACCATCGCCTGCACCGCAGCCTGTACGCAGTCAGGCGGGCGGAACTCCATATCGGCGACCCACATGGCGATGCCCTCAGACGGATCAACGCCGTAAAGCGCCTCCATCATGTCCCATTTCACGCAATGTGACCCCCGGCGGTCGATGATCTCGTCAAATGACATAGTGCGGCTCCCCTTCGCTCATGGGCTCAAAGCTATCTGAGCGGGCGCCGCGTGCAAGGGGCGTTGCGGGGATGGGGTGGATGGCCTATTTCAGGGCCATGAAACGCAACATTCTGATCCATCCCGACCCGCGCTTGAAGACGGTGGCCGACCCTGTGGCCGATCTGTCCGATGACCTGCGTGTGCTGGCCGACGATATGTTGGAGACGATGTATGCCGCCCCGGGGATCGGCCTTGCCGCGCCCCAGGTGGGTGTGTTGAGCCGGTTGATCGTGCTTGATTGCGTGAAGGAAGAGGGCGCGCCACCCAGGCCGCTCGCCATGTTCAACCCGCGTGTGGTGGAGGCGTCTGACGAGACCAGCGTTTACGAGGAAGGCTGCCTGTCGATCCCCGAGATCTATGAGAATGTCACCCGGCCTTCGGACGTGACCGTAGAGTGGATTGACCGCGACGGGATGGAGCAGCGCGAGACCTTCGAGGGGCTTTGGGCGACCTGCGTTCAGCATGAGATCGACCACCTGGACGGAAAACTCTTCATCGACTATCTGCGCCCGCTGAAACGCCAGATGATCACCCGCAAGATGCAGAAACTGAAACGCGAAATGGCGCGGGAGAAGGCGTGAGCCAGGTTCCAGTCTTACGTCGGGCAGGGAGCGGCTGATGCCGGTAAGACCGTTCATCATGTGGCCCGATACGCGTCTGAAAACGCCGGCGGAGCCTGTCGCCCAGATCGATGATGAGATCCGCGCGATCTGGGACGACATGATCGAGACGATGGAGTTCATGCCGGGTGTGGGGCTTGCGGCCCCGCAGATCGGGATCATGCGCCGCTTGGCTGTGGTTGATGCCAGCCATGAGCGCGGCAAGGCGGTCCGTTTGGCGAACCCAGTGATCATTGAGGCCAGCGAAGACATGCGCGTCCATGAGGAGGCGAGCCCGAACCTGCCCGGCGTCAGCGCGAAGTTGAAGCGACCGGCAAGGGTTCTTGTGAGTTATCTCGACCATCTGGGGTTCCAGGTCCGCAAGGAGTTTGAGGGGCTTTGGGCGACCTCGGTCCAGCATCAGATCGACCATCTGGACGGCAAGCTTTTCATCGACCGTCTGGGCCGTGTGAAACGGGACATGCTTCTGAAAAAGCTGAGGAAGCGAGCCTGATGCGGGTGGTGTTTATGGGCACGCCCGCGTTCTCGGTGCCGGTTCTCGACGCGCTTACCGATGCGGGGCACGAGATCGCCGCGGTCTATTGTCAGCCGCCGCGGCCCGCCGGGCGCGGCAAGAAAGACCGCCTTAGCCCGGTTCAGGCTCGGGCGGAGGCGCTGGGGCTGGAGGTCCGGCATCCGGTCTCGCTGAAATCGAAAGAGGCGCAAGGGGAGTTTGCCGCGCTCAACGCCGATGTCGCCGTGGTTGTCGCCTACGGCCTGATCCTGCCGCAAGCCGTTTTGGATGCGCCCACGCGGGGCTGTCTCAATATCCATGCAAGCCTTCTGCCCCGGTGGCGTGGTGCCGCGCCGATCCATCGGGCGATTATGGCAGGCGACCGCGAGACCGGCGTCTGTATCATGCAGATGGAGGCGGGGCTCGATACTGGCCCGGTAGTGCTCCGCAAAACCGTGGAGATCGGTGTCGAGGAGACAATGGGTGAGCTTCATGATCGCCTAAGTGCGCTTGGCGCTGCCGCGATAGTTGAGGCGCTGGACCGGCTGGACGGCCTGGTGGCGGAACCGCAATCGGAGATGGGTGTGACCTATGCCGAAAAAATCGACAAAGCCGAGGCGCGGGTCGATTGGGCGCGGCCTGCCGTGGAAATCGACCGGCACATTCGGGGTTTGTCGCCATTTCCCGGCGCATGGACGGTGCTCGAGGATCGGCGGATCAAACTCCTCCGCAGCAGAGTGGTCGAGGGCCAAGGGCGCCCTGGAGAGATTTTGCAGGGCCTGCGCGTGGCCTGTGGTATAGGGGCGGTGGAGGTCACCGAGCTTCAGGCCGAAGGCCGGGGCCGTCAGGAGGCAGAGGCGTTTCTGCGCGGCGCGCGGGTGCCGCCGGGCACGATATTGGGAGAGAGCACATGATCCTTTTTGCGTTTTTCGGATCGCTGATGATTGCCGGCATCGTGGCCTATCTTTTCGAGAGATGGGGCTGGACCCATAATGGTCTGGTCCCCTCGGTCCTGATCGCCTTTGGCGCGGTTCTGGCGCTCTTCTTCCTGCGCTCGCTTTTTGGGCTCAGCTTTGGGCGGCCCGGGGTCGATGCGATTATCGGGTCTGCGGCGGCGCTGATCCTGATCCCAACGGAATGGGCAAACCGGCGGCGGCACCGGCGGAAATGACCGGGCATTCAGCGGCCGCGCTGCCGCGCGACTTTTGTTTCAACTCCTTAACGCGTGATCGCTGGTCCGTCTGACGGTGGGGTCTGTGGCAGACGGAGCTTGCCTGCTGAGAAGCGGTTTGAGGGGCAGATCTGCCCTCAAACGCGCCTTTTCCAGGGTTGTGTGAGTCGCGCCCGCGTCAAGGACGCCCTTTGGGCGCCGCCTTCGGCGGTCTGACGATCCTTGACCCGGGCCCGACTCACGGGCGGGGCGGGCGGGATCGGTAGACCGGTAGACGCCAACCGAAAGCGAGTGACCCTGCGCGGAGCACGAAGCAGGTGCCGATGGCGGCGAGGATCGGGGCGAGGGGTGCAGGGCTTAGCTGTAGGGCGATGAGGGCCGCACCGGCGCCGGCGAAGGCAGCGGTCACGTAAAGCTCGCCTTGTTTCAGGACCAGCGGGACTTCATTGCAGACCACATCGCGCATCAACCCGCCAAGCGTGCCCGTGGCCATGCCCATGACCAAGACGATGACGGCGGATTGCTCCATGGCCATGGCAACGGAGACCCCCGCGGCAACGGCGACAGAAAGCGCGGCGGCATCGAGCCAGAGGAGGAGTTTGTAGCGGCTCTCAAACAGATGCGCGGTGAAGAAGACCAGAAACGCCGCGGCGCAGGCGATGGCCAGATGGGTGGGGTCGGCCAGCCAGAAGACCGGGTCGCGGTTGAGCAATAGATCACGGATCGTGCCGCCGCCGACCGCTGTGAGGCAAGCCAAGAAGAAAAACCCGATCAAATCCAATTGCGCGCGGGAGGCGGCGGGCGCGCCGGTCAGGGCAAAAACCGCGACCGCGGTGTAGTCGAGAATGGCGATCATGTTTCTTTGAAAGGCGCCATGCCGGCCCGGGCCAGCGCATCGGCGCGTTCGTTTTCGGGATGGCCCGCATGGCCTTTCACCCATTCCCAGGTCACGTCGTGGCGGGCGGCGGCGGCGTCTAGGCGGCGCCAAAGGTCCTCATTCTTCACCGGTTTCTTGGTTGAGGTGCGCCAGTCATTGCGTTTCCAGCTATAAAGCCAGGCGGTGATCCCGCCTTTCACATAAGCCGAGTCGGTGACCACCGTCAGGGTTGAGGGGCGGTTGAGCGCTTCAAGCGCGTGGATTGCGGCCAGAAGCTCCATCCGGTTGTTAGTGGTGTCGGGCTCGCCGCCTTTGAGCTCGCGCTCTTTCAGCACCGTCTCACCCTCCCGCGCGATCAGAAGCGCACCCCAGCCCCCGGGGCCAGGATTGCCGGAGCAGGCCCCGTCCGTATAGGCAAACAAGTCAGGCATGGGCCGTATGGACAGCCATGAGTGTGTCGTCACGCATGGGCGCCGTTTTGGCCGCAAGCTGTCCGGGCGGCAAGGGGTCAGTCACGCGCGTTCAGCCCTGCGATCAGCCGCGTGGATCGCCGGGAGACGGTGAGGCAGCTGCCAATCACGACAACCCAAAGGCTGAGAAGAAGGGCGATCTGGCTGCCGAGCCATAGCGTCTCGATCAGGGCGGCCAGCGCGCCAATTGTGATCGCAGCCATCCGGTGTGGTTTCGCCATGGGGCCGGTGAAATCGGGGGGAAGGCCCTCGGCCCGGCCCAGTTCTCGCAAATAAGCCGTGAGGATTGCCAGGGCACTGGCCGCGAGCCCTAGGAGCGGTTGGTGAATGGCGAGCCCTGCGCCGGTCAGGATCAGGAAGTCAGCCGCTCGGTCCGGCGCCTCGTTCCAGAACGGCCCATCGGGGGCGGATTTTCCGCCTTCGACCGCCACCATCCCATCGAGGAGATTGCAAAGGAGCCGCGCTTGGATGCCAAGCGCAGCAATCAGAAGCAGGGTTGCCGTTAGGATTGGCCCCGGCGCGGCGGAGAGCCAGAAGGCCGCAAAGGCCAGGGCGGCAAATCCAACAGAGGCCTGGCTGATCTGATTGGGTGTGACCGAGGAATGGGCGAGGCGCGTGGCGGTTTTCTGGATGACGCTCAGGTTCCGGCTAGCGATGGGGCGGCGGTTGGTCATGGACCTGTCCTCAGACGATAGGTGTAGAGGGCGGCGTAAGCCGTGGCGATGCTGGAGGGGACTGAGAGCGTGGCCCAGACCTCGGGCGTTCCGCTGATCGTATGAACTGTGAAGAGCAGCGTGACCGAAATGGCGCAGGCGATGAGCGCGGGCAAGACATAGCCCAAGCGGCCGGGTGTGTGGGCCGACACCGCTTCGATCATCCGTTTCAGGCCAAGGGTGACGATCGCGGTCAGGCAGCCCTGGATCAGCCCCGCAATCAAAGGTGCCGGCATGGGGTGGCCGGAATTGGCGAAGACGGCCCATCCGCCTTGAATCAGGAAGCCGCCCGCCATGTGCAAAAGGGGGCTCCGGACCAGATCGCTCATACCGCCGACCAGAAATAGCGCGTGAGGTGGAAGAAGATGGGGGCGGAGAAGACAACCGAGTCGAGCCGGTCGATAAACCCGCCATGGCCCGCGATCAGATGGCCCCAATCCTTCACGCCCCGGTCGCGTTTGATCGCCGACATCACCAGCCCGCCAAAGAACCCGGCGAGCGTGATCACCAAGGACATCAACGCCGCCTGCCAGATCGTAAACGGCGTGATCCACCAAAGCGCCGCGCCGATCAGCGTGGCCGAGGCGACACCGCCGATCAGACCCTCCCAGGTTTTTGAGGGTGACAGTGTTGGCGCGACCTTATGTTTCCCGATCAGCTTGCCCCAGGTGTATTGCAGCACATCCGAAAGCTGCACGACCACGATCAGAAAGGCGATGAGAAGGACATTGCGGCCCTCGTAACCCTCAATCTCCAGGGTCAGGAGCGCCGGAACATGGGATGCGCAATAGACGCAGATCATCAGCGCCCATTGGGTCTCGGAAATGCGGATGAAGATGTCTTTTGTGTCGCCTTGCAAAACGGCGACCACCGGCAAGAGAAGGAAGGCATAAACTGGGATGAAGACGGAATAGAGGCCGTACCAATCGATCCAGATCAGATAATACTGCGCGGGCAGGATGACGAAAAACGCGGTCGCGATGGCCCAATGATCAGCCGCGCGTTTGGTGGTGAGTGTCATGAACTCCCGCAGGGCGGCGAAGGAGCAGAAGGCGAAGAGGAGAACAACCCCCGCCCGGCCCGCCAGAAAGGCAACCGCCAGAAGCGCGGTCATCGCCCACCAGGCCATGATGCGCGCATTCAGGTTCTCGATGGTTTCATTCGAGCCATCCGGCGCAACCCGTTGGCGGAGCATCGCGCCGATCCCGGTGGCGATGATGAGGATTGAGCCGATGCCGAGAAGAAGGAACAGGAAGTCGGTTTGCATCGCTCACGCCTCCTCATCTTCGGGGGCGAGGGACAAGAGCGCCTGTTCGGCCCGCATCAGGAAATCTTCGCAGCTCTCACCTTCCTGGGCGCGAATTGGGGCGCCGAAGGTGACCGTGCAGAGAAGCGGGATCGGGACGATTTGGCCTTTCGGCATCACCCGATTGAGGTTCTCGATCCAGACCGGCACCAGGTCCAGATCGGGCCGCGCGGTCGAGATGTTGTAGATGCCTTTCTTGAAGGGCAGAAGCGGCGCATCGCTCATATTGCGGGTGCCTTCGGGGAAGATGATCAGGGAGGCGCCTTCATCAACCGCGCCTAAGATCACCTCCATCGGGTCTTCCTCACGCCCCTCTTTCTGCCGGTCGATCAGGACGGCGTTGAAGACGTCCTGCCCAATGAACTGCCGCATCCGGGATTTCAGCCAATAATCGCTGCCTGCCACGGGCCGGGTCCGGGCCCGAAGGCGGGGCGGCAGGACGGTCCAGATCAGGATGAAATCGCCATTCGATGTGTGGTTCGCATAATAGAGCCGTTGCCGGGGCACGGGCTCCACCCCCTCCCAAATGCCGCGGACGGCGGTGATGAACCGCGCGAATAGGGTGATCGCGGCACCCGCCAGCCGGGCGATATAAGGCCGGAATTCTTGAGAGAGTTCGGACATTTGCCGAGTGTTACCCGGTTTTGGCCACGAAGGAACCGGTGG
>JANQNZ010000210.1 GCA_028279315.1 Rhodophyticola sp.
GCTTCGCCCGATTGCACGACAACCGTGCCATGCGCCATTTCCGTCATGGGAACCGCCCAATACTGCCTCAAACCGCCCGGTTTTCCGGGTCTGGACGGAACTTTAGCCTGAAACGCGCCGCGGGGCCAGCCTTTGCTTGCGTGACCCAGCCAAGGCCTCTGCAGGCCTTGTTGACAGAACGCAAAGGCCTTGCAACCGTCGACTTCAACAACCTCGAACCATGAGATCGATGAATGAAAACCCTCCGCATCGCCCTGCTTCTTGCCGCGCTGGCGCCATCGGGCACAGTCGCCGCTCAGGAATTTGCCATTGACGAAACGGTGGCGGCAGATCGAGAAGCGGTGCGCCTTGTGCAGACCCAATTGACCGAACTGGGCTTCTCCCCCGGCGGGGCTGATGGCGCATTTGGTCGGCGGACCCAAGGGGCCATTGAGGCATTCGCGACGCGGTTCCCGTCAGACCTCACCACCGGGCTCACGCCTGACATGGCCGCGCGCATCGCGCTGGTGCATGACGGACGCTTTGGCACAGCTTTTGCCGGTGATCTGCTGGTCCGACCAACCGGCTTCATGCCCGCGCCGCGGGTCCATACCAGCGACATCCGACAGGAAACCCCTGAATGCGGCGCCTGTAACATCACGCCGATGATGCTGGCCGCGGGAGATTTGGATGGCGATGGCCGCGATGAGATCGTGTTCGGCTATCACCTGGGCGATGCCAACTACGATGTCGTGGACGTGCCCACGCGGCTGAGCATCCTCTCTTACGCCGCACCCGACAATCGCCTGCCGGGCTTCCCTGATGACGCCCTGCCCTCCCGCGTACATGAGCGCGAAGCGATCATCGCCGATTTCAACGGCGACGGGCTTGGCGATCTTTTCGTTGCTGCCCATGGCCTGGACCGGCAGCCGTTCCCGGGGGAGCAGAATGTCCTGATCTTGTCGGGGGCGGAGGGCCATCGCGATGTCAGCGCAACCCACCTGCCGCAACTAACCGACATGGCCCATGGGGCCGCCCATGGCGATCTTGAGGGCGACGGCGATCTCGACATGATCATCATCACCAATCAAGGCAGTGCCCGCATCCTGCCTTACGTGCTGCGCAATGACGGCGCGGGGCAGTTCACACAAGAGGATATCTCGACCATTCTCGACCCCGCCTTGGTCAATATGTATGGCGGCCCGCATCGCGCCGAGTATTCGACCGCGCGCCTCGCCGATTTGAATGGCGATGGCGCTGTCGATCTGCTGCTTCTGGCCCGAGGTGAAGACCCTGGCCGGGTCAGCCGGTATTCGGCGGGCACCCGCCGGTCGCTGCTGCTCTACAATGATGGCAACGGGCAGTTTCCATCCGAGACGCTGGTGGAACTGCCGACGGACCGGTGGGGCTATGGCACCTTCACCAATGATGCCGAGGCCATCGACCTTGACGGGGACGGGGCGCTAGATTTGATCCTGACCCAATCCACCCGCGACGGCAGCTGGCGCGGGCATTACCTGCAAATCCTGATGCAGGAGAACGGCATCTTTGTGGACCGCAGTGCCGAACGGCTTTGGCCGCAGGGTTATCCAGCGCCGCTCAACCGCATCAACTTCGCCGACAAAACCGTGCTGGTCGATATCGACAATGACGGCGATCTTGATCTGGTCACCCGCTCGCTTGGCCCCGCCTTCCGGGAAAACCCGGTGGAGGATGGCATTGTGCAGATCGGCCTCAACGACGGGACCGGCCATTTTGATCCTGTCGATCCGCGCTGGCTGACCGGCGGATCGGGCTATCGGGGCCGCGCGCCCATCGCAGGCGAGTTTGACGGCAATCCCGGCGGCGATCTGGCCTCCTACGAGCTAAACGGACAATTCGACGATCAGGCCGATGTGACCTGGGGCATCCACCTCCGCCTGCATTTCCCACCCGGCTGACCAGGGCGCTAATGCAACACCTTCGCCACCTGGTCGATGAAATCCTGCCCCCGGGCTTCGAAATTGTCATATTGGTCGAAACTGGCCGCCGCGGGGGCCAGAAGCACTGTGTCCCCCGGTTCAGCCTCGGCCGCGGCCCGTGCCACGGCGGCCTCCATGGTTGTGCAGACTTCCGAGGGGACATCGCCCAATTGCAGCGCAAACCCCGCCGCCTCACGCCCAATCACGTAGGCCTTCACCACCGAGCCGAGGGCCGGCTTTAGCCCCTCCAAGCCACCTTCTTTCTCCAACCCCCCGCAAATCCAACGAATACGTGGGAAGGCCGCGAGGGCCTTCGCCGCCGCGTCCACATTGGTGGCCTTGCTATCATTGACAAAGGCCACCCCGTCCTGTTCCGCCACAAGCTGGCTCCGATGGGGTAATCCGGCGAAGCTCTGGAACCCGGCCTCGATCGCCTTCGGACCGATCCCGAGCGCGCGCAAGGCACCATATGCGCAGCAGGCGTTCTGATGGTTATGGACCCCAGGCAGCCCTTTGATCCCTCTGAGATCAATGGACGCCACCTGCCGGCCTTTGCGGGTCTCACTCAACCACCCTTTCCGCGCGACGATATCCCAGCCGGGCCCGCTCAGCTTCTCCGCCACGGACACCCGGATCAACCGCCCATCCCCCGGCCCCTCGGCCAGTTGATTGGCCAGATAGCGCCCCTCATCCTCATCCACGCCAATCACCGCGCGATCCGGCCCGCCTTCGGCAAAGAGCCGCCGCTTGGCCGCGAAATAGCCCCCCATGCCACCATGGCGGTCCAGATGATCCGGTGTCAGATTGGTGAAGACGGCGATATCGGGGGTCAGCGCGCGCGCCAGATCGGTTTGGTAGCTGGAAAGCTCCAGGACAATCACCTCGCCTTCTTCCGGGGGCTCAATATCCAAGACCCCAACCCCGATATTGCCGGCAAGCTGCGCGCGCCGACCCACCTCCTCCAGGCAATGATGGATCAAGGCCGAGGTGGTCGATTTTCCATTGGAGCCGGTGACCGCAATCACCCGCGGCGGCGTCTCAAACCCCGCCCAATCGCCCTGCCCGATGGAGCGAAAGAACAGCCCCACATCATTGTCGACCGGCACGCCTGCGCGCCAAGCCGCCGCAATCGCCGGATGCGGTACGGGGTAAAGATGCGGGATACCGGGGGAGACAACTAGGCCCGAGACACCCTCAAAGGCTCCAGGCTTGGTCAGGTCTGAAACCTCAAACCCCTCCGCCTCGCCGCCTGCGCGCGCCGCTGTCCCGTCATCCCAAACCACAACCTCGGCGCCGCCGGCCAAAAGCGCCCGCGCCGCCGCCTGGCCCGATCGGCCCAGACCCAGCACCGCGATCCGCGCGCCTTCGACACCCTGCACCGGGATCATCGCCTCCCCGTCCCTTTCGTCTTTGCTTCAAAAATACTCCCACCGGAGGCTGCCCGGCAGCGGCCAAAGGCGCAAGCCCTGGGTTTGAGGGCCAAGGCCGCCCTTACCACGCGATCGGCGCGCGGTCGCGGAAGAAGCCGCCGGTTGGGCCGCTTTCGGGCAATGTGGCAAGCCAAATCCCGGTTGCCGCGCCCTCTTAGGGGCTCCGATCCGCCCCGGCGCCGCCCATACGTGTCCGGACCCAGCCGGGGCACATCGCGTTGATCTTCACCCCCGGTGGCAAATCCCGCACCAGCGCCTTGGTCAGCGCATTGAGCGCCGCCTTCGCCACACCATAGGCCCCGGGGCCCGCCAACCCTTCGGCAAAACTGCCCCAACCGGAGGAGACATTCACGATCCGTCCCCAGTTCTGCGCGCGCATATGGGGCGCGCATTGGCGGATCAGCTCATAAGGCCCGTGAAACATCACGTCCATCGAAGCGTGAAACCCGTGGGGATCGTCCAGCATATTGGTTTCGATCAACACACCGGCATTGTTCAGCAGCATGTCGACCCCGCCAATCATCTCAAGCGCGGGCGCAAAACTCGCGGTGTCTTGCAGATCAAGCCGCATGGCTTCGGCCCCGATCTCCGCCGCTGCGGTCTCCCCCGCCGCCGCATCGCGCGCGCCGATCACAACCCGATGCCCCTCTGCCAGCAAACCCGCCGCGATCGCCTTGCCAATCCCGCGATTGCCGCCGGTCACGAGCGCGGTCGGTCTCTCAGGCCTGGCCATCCGCATCACCTCAGCTTCAGCGTGGCGAGGCCGACCAAAGCCAGGATCAGCGAGATGATCCAGAACCGGATCACCACCTGCGGCTCGGCCCAGCCTTTCTTTTCGAAATGGTGGTGGATCGGGGCCATCAGGAACACCCGTTTGCCCGTCGATCTGAAATAGAGGACCTGGACAATGACCGACAGAGCCTCGGCCACAAAAAGCCCGCCCACAATCGCCAGGACGATCTCGTGTTTCGTGGCGACCGCAATGGCCCCCAACGCCCCACCCAAAGCAAGCGACCCGGTATCGCCCATAAAGACCGCCGCCGGGGGCGCGTTATACCAGAGAAAGCCAAGCCCGCCGCCAATCAGCCCAGCGGTGAAGATCAGCAATTCGCCGGTGCCGGGCACGTAATGCACATCGAGATATTGCGTAAAGTCGACCCGGCCGACCGCATAGGCGATCACGCCCAACGTCCCCGCCGCGATCATCACCGGCATGATCGCCAGCCCGTCCAACCCATCGGTCAAATTCACCGAGTTGGCGCTGCCGACAATGACCAGCATGGCGAAGGGCACAAAGAGGAAACCCAGATTGATCAGGACATCCTTGAAGACCGGCACCGCCAATTGCGCCGACAGATCGTCGGGATGGAGCTGCGTCGCGACATAGCCCGCCACGGCGGCGATCCCCAATCCGATCCCGAACCGGATGCGCCCTGACACACCTTTGGTGGTGTTGCGGCTGACCTTCGCCCAATCATCGGCAAATCCCACCAGGCCGAAAGCCACCGTCACGCCCAGAACCAGCCAGACATAGGGGTTATCCCAGCGCGCCCACAAAAGCGTCGACAGCGTCAGCGCCGCCAGGATCAGTAACCCACCCATGGTCGGCGTGCCCGATTTTGTCTCGATATGATGCGCCGGGCCATCCTCGCGGATCGGCTGACCATGGGCGTATTTGCGGCGAAGGGCGTTGATCAGCGGGCGGCCAAAGATGAAGCCAAAGATGAGCGCGGTGAAAAACGCGCCGCCTGCCCGAAAGGTGATGTAGCGGAACAGGTTGAAGAAATCGCCACCATCGGACAACTCATTTAACCAAAACAACATCTAGCGGGTCCCCTGAGCTTTATCCGCAACCGCTTGCCCCAGTTTCCTGAGCGCGTCAACCGCGAGGGAGAGTTTCGCGCCTTTCGAGCTTTTGATCAGCACAATGTCGCCGGGGCGAAGGAGGCCGGGAAGAAGCCGGGCCATCTCGTCCGCGGTCTCGGTATGGGGACCGCGTTTATCCGCCGGAAGCGCCGCGTCCAAATGCGCCATTAGCGGCCCGGAGGTCAGGACCAGATCAATCTCGGCCATCGCGGGATGAGCGGCCAAGTCGCCATGCATCGCCGGGCCGTCTGGGCCAAGCTCCAGCATATCGCCCAGAACCGCGATGCGTCGTCCGCGATGCTCAGGCGTGGCGGCGGCCAGGACCTCCAGGCTTGCAGCCACGGAGGTTGGGCTGGCGTTGAAGGCATCGTCGATCAGTTCGACGGCCAAATCATCCGTGGGGCTGAGGACCAGGCGCTCGCGTTTGCCGCGCCCCGTCACCGCCTCCCAGGAGCCAAGCGCCAGCGCCGCCCGGGTTGCATCCGCGCCGACAGCCTCAACAGCGGCCAGCGCCGCGACGGCGTTCAGCGCCAAATGCCGCCCCGGAGCGGCGAGCTTGAACAGGATCGGGGTGCCGTTTAATTCCGCCTGGATCACGGTTGCCGTGTCGCTGAGCGTGACAGTGTTGAGCCGGGCGTCGAGGCCAGCTCCTTCCCCAAAACGGAGCGGCGTCGCGCCCTGCGCCGCCGCCGCGGCATCCAGAATGGCAACCGTGTCGATATCGGCGTTGAAGAGCGCGATGCCGCCAGGCTCTAGGCCGTCAAAAATGCTGGCCTTTTCCTTTGCGATCCCTTCGATCACGCCAAAGGCTTCCAGATGCACGGCCGCGACGGTTGTGACCATCGCCAAATGCGGCGCGGCCATGTGGCTCAAGGGGGCAATCTCACCCGGCGCGTTCATCCCGATCTCGATCACCGCGAATTCAGTGTCGGCAGGCATCCGGGCGAGCGTCAGGGGCACACCCCAGTGGTTGTTATAGCTCGCCTCGGCCACATGGGTTCGGCCCTGAGGCTCAAGCGCGACCTTCAGCATCTCCTTTGTCGTGGTCTTACCGACGGACCCGGTGATCGCGATGACCTTACCGCCCATCCGCGCCCTACCCGCCCGGCCAAGCGCACCGAGGGCCTCCAACACATCTGGGACGATGAGCAGCGGCGCGTCCGATGCGACGTCCTCCGGCACATGGGACACCATTGCGGCGGCGGCGCCTTTCTCTAGCGCTTGCGCCACGAAGTCATGACCGTCACGCACATCCTTCAGCGCCACGAAGAGATCACCGGACTGCAAGTTCCGCGTGTCGATGGAAACGCCACGGGCCTGCCAATCCCCCCGCGCCTCTCCGCCCGTCGCGGCGACGGCCTCTGCGGCGGTCCAAAGCGCGCTCATATCTGGCCCTCCAAAGCGGCGACGGCGACGCTGGCCTGTTCCACATCGTCGAACGGATAGACCACGTCGCCGACGGTTTGGCCGGTCTCATGACCTTTGCCCGCGATCAACAGCGCATCGCCCGGTTGCAACGCGTCGACCCCGCGCAGGATTGCCTCAGCGCGGTCTCCGACCTCTGTTGCGTCGGGGCAGGCTTGCATAATTTCTGCGCGGATAGTGCTTGGAATCTCACTTCTCGGGTTATCATCTGTCACAATTGCAACATCCGCATGATCCGCCGCCGCCTTGCCCATCAGCGGGCGTTTGCCTTTGTCCCTGTCGCCACCTGCCCCGAAAACCACGATCAACCGGCCCAAGACATGAGGCCGGAGCGCCTTCAAAGCCGTCTCCAACGCGGCGGGGGTGTGGGAGTAATCCACAAAAACCGGCGCGCCGTTCTGGCGTCTTGCAGCGAGTTGCATCCGGCCCCGGACGCCAGCCAGTTTGGGCAGGGTCGCGAAAACCGCCTCCGGTTCTTCCCCGCCCGCAATGACCAGCCCTGCGGCCATCAGCACATTCATCGCCTGGAACTCACCGATGAGGTCCAGGCGCGCCCGGTGTTCCGCCCCCTGCCAACGGAACAGCAGGTCCTGGCCCGTGTCATCCAACCGCCGCCCGACGATCTTCAACCGCGCTTCGGCATAGTGGCCCAGGCTGATCACCTCGATTTCCCGCGCCTCGCAGGCCTCTCGCACGCGCTGGCCATAGGTGTCGTCCACGTTCACGACCGCTGTGGCGTCCTCGGGAAGGATTTCCGTGAAAAGACGGGCTTTCGCATCGAAATAGGCCTCCATGGACCCATGGTAATCCAGGTGATCCTGGGTCAGGTTCGTGAACCCAGCGGCGGCCAGCTGCACCGCCTCCATCCGCCGCTGGTCGAGCCCGTGGGAGGACGCCTCCATCGCCACATGATCCACCCCCGCCGCGCCCATCTCGGCC
>JANQNZ010000173.1 GCA_028279315.1 Rhodophyticola sp.
CGCTACCCCAAAGCGCCAGTTCCAGGGCCAGCCCGGTCAGATCGGCGGCTTCGATCTCAGCTGGCGGGAACCCGGGCAGGGCGCCTTCGGCACCTTTGGTCCAGTTGCGGTAGCAGAGGCCCGGCGCCGTCCGCCCTGCGCGGCCCCGGCGTTGATCGGCCTCGGCGCGAGAGACGGGTTCAGTGACCAGCCGGGACATGCCGGAGCGCGGATCGAACCGCGCGCGCCGGGCGCGACCACCATCGACAACCACACGGATGTCTTCGAGCGTCAGGGAGGTCTCGGCGATGGCTGTCGCCAGAACCAGTTTGCGCCCCTGGCGCGCAGGCCGGATCGCGGCCCGTTGATCGCCAATCTTCATCGCGCCGTAGAGTTTGTGCAGTGTGGTATCCGCTGGAAGCTGCTGCTGAAGAAGGCTGGCGGTGCGGTGGATTTCTCCTTCTCCAGGAAGGAACGCCAGAATGCCGCCCTCGGTCTCCGCGAGCGCCCTCTTGATAAGGCTCGCCATTGTTGTCTCAGAGCGTTCGGCTTTGGGCGGGGGCGTCTCGCGCCAGACGGTCTCAACCGGGAAGGCGCGGCCCGCCGAGGAGATGCGGGGGGCATCGTTGAGGAGCGCCGCCACGGGGCCCGCGTCGAGCGTGGCGGACATGATCAGCAGCATCAGGTCCTCTCGCAGAGCTTGGGTGACTTCCCAGGTGAGCGCGAGGCCCAGATCCGCGTTGAGGGAGCGTTCGTGGAATTCGTCAAAGATCACCACGCCGATGCCGGGCAGGTCCGGGTCGGTTTGCAGCATCCGGGTGAGGATGCCTTCGGTGACAACCTCGATCCGGGTTGCCGGGGAGATGGCGCTGTCGCCGCGCATCCGATAGCCGACGGTCTGGCCTGGGACCTCTCCCAGGCTTTCGGCCATCCGTTCGGCGGCGGCGCGGGCGGCGAGGCGGCGGGGTTCCAGCATCACGATCTTGCCTGGGGTGAGACCGGCCTCAAGGATCGCCAAGGGCACCCGCGTGGTCTTGCCCGCGCCCGGCGGCGCCTCCAACACCGCGCGCCGATGTTGCCTGAGCGCGGTGATGAGCTCTGGCAGGATGTCCTCGATGGGAAGCCGCATCGGCTAATTCTGTCTGACGATCAGCACCCGGCCATAAAGGGCCTGTGGGATAAGCGCCGTCAAGGGCGGGGTGGGGCGTTTCCACTCTGGACAGGGCCCGCGGCAAAGGGGCAAGAAGCAGGACCAATGTGAAAGGCAAGACGCGTGAAGGCGACCAATTGATGACGGCAGGCACCGGCGATCTGGCAGACCGCATTCTGGCGGGCGAACGCCGGGCGCTGGCGCGCGCCGTCACGCTTGTGGAAAGCACCCGCGCGGATCATCGGGCTGAGGCCGCAACGCTTTTGGAAACGCTTCGCGGCCATGGGCGTCAGGCGCTTCGGATCGGGCTTTCGGGCACGCCGGGGGTGGGCAAATCCACCTTTATCGAGGCCTTCGGGATGATGCTGATCGGTTTGGGCAAACGGGTGGCAGTTTTGGCGGTTGACCCAAGCTCCACCCGGTCCGGCGGCTCGATCCTGGGGGATAAGACGCGGATGGAGCGGTTGAGCCGGGAGGGGGCTGCATTTATTCGCCCCTCGCCCTCGATGTCCCATCTAGGCGGGGTCTCCCGCCGGACGCGGGAGGCCGTCGCGCTGTGTGAGGCGGCCGCGTTCGATGTGGTGCTGATCGAAACCGTGGGCGTGGGGCAGTCGGAGACGATGGTCGCCGAGATGTGCGACCTCTTCGTTTTGCTTCTGGCGCCTGCGGGCGGGGATGAGTTGCAAGGGGTGAAACGCGGGATCATGGAGATTGCTGACCTGATCCTGGTCAACAAGGCGGATGGGGAGCTGAAATCGGCGGCGACCCGCACCTGCGCGGATTATGCCGGTGCCTTGCGGCTTTTGCGGAAACGGCCCGAGGACCCCGAGGGGTTCCCGAAGGCGCTGCCGGTGTCGGCCTTGGAAGAGGACGGATTGGCGGGGGCCTGGGAGGAGATGCAGGCGCTTGCGGCGTGGCGGAAGGCCGAGGGCTGGTGGGCACGCCGCCGGGCGGAGCAAGCGGCGCATTGGTTTGAGGAAGAGGTGCGGAGCGGGCTTTTGGAGCGGTTGGCCGAGGCGGAGGTGCGGCGCGCAATGGTGGAGAAGGCAGAGGCCGTGGCGGCGGGGGAGGTGAGCGTTGAGGCCGCGGCGGCGGAGATGTTGGCGCGGTTGAGGGGGTAGCGGCGCGTCAACAGGGCAGGGACTGTTTGGCGCGGTAGGGCGGGACTTGTCCCGCCGGGCCAAGGGTCTCCCGAACCCGTACCATGGCGGGCCGAGGCCCGCCCTACGCATCGCTAAACCCGTTCGCCCCAAGCGAAAACATCAGCCGAGCATCGACAGGCCGGGGGCTGGCGATCCAACAGTTGAGCTTACGCGCTTTATGGTCGCCAGATTCGGCCTCGTTCCAATCTCAGCACCAAGCCTCACCCAATCGCCAGGCCGCGGGACGGTCTGTCGATGCCCGGCGCCTTTGGCGCATTATTCGGGAAGGGGGCGTAGAAGGACGGGTGCTCTATTCAGCGGTGCTCAGGGGCGGTCTCGGTTCGACGCAAGCCGATCATGCGTCAGGGAGGGTCCCTCTCGTGCGGGAACCGACCTCCCTCACCCGAAGATCCCATCCCCCTGCTCATCAATCACCTGTTTCGCCTTTTGCACGGAATAGGTCTCGGCATCTTCGGCGCTTTGCACCGTGTCGGCGCGGACGAGGTGGTGGGTTTTTGTCTCCCCATCGATCTCCTTCTCGATCCGGGCGCCGAGGCGGTATCCGCCGGGGCCCGATTGCGGGTCAGGCGTGATGCGGAAGTCTTTGTAGATCTCCGGCTCCCGCGCGGGGCCAGAGCCACCACCGCCGCCGAAGAGTTTGGAGAAGAGGGACATGGGGGCGCCTTGATTGCTGGAATAATGCCAGAGGCTACCGCAATTCTGGGCCGTATCGCAACGAGGCAAGATGAGGCGCGGAGCCGGGCGCGCGCCTGCCCGTGGGATGGCGCCGGAACAGATGATCGGCGCGCTTTATGGATGTCGTGTCATTGCTTCGATTGATCGATACGCAAGAGTGGCAAAGCGCCAGCCCGCCGGGACGGGCAGGCGCTCGCCCGGCGGCCTACGGCCTTGATTCCAGGCAGGAGGCGCTCAAGGTCATAGATTCTATCGATAATTGGAGCGGTTAAAATGCGTTGCCGCCACGCTTGCCCACCATTGGCGTTAATTGAGCGGCAATCGAATCCTCCATAATTTCTCGCGCGGCTCTTGAAACTCCGGCGTACCCTCGAAGATGGATACGAGCGGAAAACTCCGGAACGCGGCCCATCCAAGTGCTCAGCTTCAGTGCATATGTCCCGACTGGTGTCGGCCGGATGTGTTGACGGAGGCGTCCCTGAATATCATTTCCCGATGAGCCGACATAGAGAATGCGACCTGGCTGCGCGTCGTTGGGAATGTGGGGTAGCTTATGATTGGCCTTGGCCTCGCGAATGCGTTGAAGGATCAAGGCGGTATCGCCTCCAGTCACCTCAAACACGTAAATGAAGGCATGGTCATCTGGGGCGTCGAACCGGTGAGTCAGCAGCTCATTGTGTTCAAGTGAGCATGGTGTCCAACCGGGTTCGGCGTTGTAGACCCTTTCGACATCATCGATCGTCGCGCGTAATGTCGCCAGCGGCTCGTTGATCTCGCGAGGCCAGACCATCTACTGATCCAAGAAACTCCGCAACTTCCGGCTCCGGCTCGGATGCTTCAGCTTCCTCAACGCTTTCGCCTCGATCTGCCGGATTCGCTCCCGCGTGACGGAGAACTGCTGCCCCACCTCTTCCAGCGTATGATCGGTATTCATCCCGATCCCAAACCGCATCCTGAGCACCCGTTCTTCGCGCGGCGTGAGGGAGGCCAGCACCCGGGTTGTCGTCTCTTTCAGGTTCTCCTGGATCGCTGAATCGAGCGGCAGGACGGCGTTCTTATCCTCGATGAAATCGCCAAGCTGCGAGTCCTCCTCGTCGCCAATCGGGGTCTCCAGAGAAATCGGCTCCTTGGCGATCTTCATCACCTTGCGGACCTTCTCCAGCGGCATCTGGAGCTTTTCGGCCAGCTCTTCCGGCGTCGGTTCGCGGCCAATTTCATGCAGCATCTGGCGGCCCGTCCGCACCAGTTTGTTGATCGTCTCGATCATATGCACGGGGATGCGGATCGTGCGGGCCTGGTCGGCAATCGACCGGGTGATGGCCTGGCGGATCCACCAGGTGGCGTAGGTCGAAAACTTATAGCCGCGGCGGTATTCGAATTTGTCCACCGCCTTCATCAGCCCGATATTACCTTCTTGTATAAGATCGAGGAATTGCAGGCCCCGATTGGTGTATTTCTTGGCAATCGAGATCACCAGGCGCAGGTTCGCCTCGACCATCTCTTTCTTGGCCTGCCGCGCCTCTTTCTCACCCTTTTGAACCTGGGCCACGATGCGGCGGAATTCCTGGATGTCGAGGCCGACATATTGGCCAACCTGGGCCATATCGGCGCGCAACTCTTCCACCTTCTCGCGGGAACGTTCGATCAGCGCCTGCCAGCCGCGGCCCGACTTCTCGGTCATGCGGTCAACCCAGGTCGGGTCCAACTCGTACCCGCGATATTCATCGACAAATTCGCGGCGGTTGATCCGCGCCTGGTCGGCCAGTTTCACCATGCCTGAGTCAATCGACATGATCCGCCGGTTGATGCCGTAAAGCTGGTCGATCAGCGCTTCGATCCGGTTGTTGTGGAGGTGCAACTCGTTCACCAATTCCACAATCTCGGCGCGGAGTTTCTGATAGGCCGTCTCGTCTTTCTTCGAGAAGCTGGAGTCCTCGTTCAGCGTGGCCGAAATCCGCAAATCCTGCATTTCGGACAGTTTCGCATAATCACCCGCGATCCGGTCGAGGATGTCCAGGACCCGCGGTTTCAATGCGGCCTCCATCGCGGCCAGGCTCATATTGGCCTGATCGTCCTCATCCTCGTCTTCATCCTTGGCAATCGGGTTGCCGTCGGCGTCCAGTTCCGGCTCTTCCTCGGCCTTTTTCTCCGGCGCGGCCTCTTCGGTGGTCACGGTTTGGACCACGGGCTCATCCCCGTCCTCATCCTCCATCGAGCGGCCGAAGGTGGCGTCCAGGTCGATCACGTCACGCAGAAGGATGTCTTCATCCAGAAGCTCGTCACGCCAAA
>JANQNZ010000213.1 GCA_028279315.1 Rhodophyticola sp.
ACTTCGCCCACGCCAAGCGCATAGCCGCGCCCCGTCCAGCCGCGCCAGCCCAGGTTGAACCCGGTGAGCTGCCAAAGCCCGTCCAGACCCAAACAGCCCGGCATGATCGGATTTCCGGGGAAATGGCACTCAAAAAACCACAGATCCGGGGTGATATCGAACTCCGCCACCACATGGCCTTTGCCGTGGGGGCCGCCATCGCCCGAGATATCCGTGATCCGGTCCATCATCAGCATCGGCGGCTCTGGCAATTGCGCGTTTCCGGGGCCAAACAGCTCGCCCCGCGCGCATTTCAGCAGGTCGTCTTTGTCAAAGCTTGTCGGATACTCCGCCATCAGGCCTTGCCTACCCCCCAGAATCTCGTCTTCTCCCGCGTCTTCGCGCGCGCTCCTCGCCCCCCACTAGCATTGCGGGGACAAAGCTGACAAGGGCGACCCTGGGATGTGACAGGCGGCGGCGAATGCAGGGAATCCCATTGAAAACGGATCGCAACACGCTCTATATAAGGGTGGAAACGCTAGGAAAGACCCCGCCAATGACCCCTGAAGCGCTTGAACGCGGCACAAAATGGCTGTCCGGCGCCGATCTGAGACCCACGCGGCAGCGCCTGTCTTTGGCGAGTTTGCTGGTGGGCGATGGTCAAAACCGCCATGTCACCGCCGAAGGACTGCATGAGGCGGTGCTGGCCTCGGGCGACAAGGTGTCGCTCGCCACGGTTTATAACACGCTCAAAGCCTTCTGCGATGCGGGCCTGATGCGGGAGGTCACGGTTGACGGCTCCCGTTCCTATTTCGACACCCGCACCGACGATCATCCGCATTTCTTCTGGGAAGAGGATGGGCGGCTGACCGATGCGCCCGCCGAAGAGCTTGAGATTGCGGGCCTGCCCACCCCGCCTGAGCATCATGAGATCGCCACGGTTGATGTGGTGATCCGGTTGCGCCGCACCACCTAAGCGCCCCGAAACACGCGTCTTGGTCCGGATTTCGACCGGACAGCTTGCGTTTGCCTTGCGCTTTCCTCTGGCCTTCGCGTATCGCCCGGTGTAACGCCCCGGGCAACATCACCTCAAACCGAAAGCCCGGCCCGATGGACCTCCGCAATATCGCGATCATCGCCCATGTCGATCATGGCAAAACCACCCTGGTCGACGCGCTTCTGAAGCAATCCGGCGCCTTCCGTGAGGGCCAGGCCGTGGCCGAACGGGCCTTGGATTCCAATGATTTGGAGCGGGAACGGGGCATCACCATCCTGGCCAAAGCGACCTCGGTTGAATGGCAGGGTACGCGGATCAACATCGTCGACACCCCGGGCCACGCGGATTTCGGGGGAGAGGTGGAGCGCATCTTGTCGATGGTTGATGGCGTGGTGCTGCTGGTCGATGCCGCCGAAGGCCCGATGCCGCAGACGAAATTCGTGACCTCGAAGGCGCTTGCCCTTGGCCTCCGCCCCATCGTGGTGCTGAACAAGGTGGACAAACCGGATGCGGAGCCGGACCGCGCCCTCGACGAGTGTTTCGACCTTTTCGCCAATCTCGGCGCCGATGACGGTCAGCTCGATTTCCCGCATCTCTACGCCTCAGGCCGCGCCGGTTGGGCGGATACGGAGCTGGACGGCCCGCGCCAGGACCTGACCGCGCTCTTCGATCTGATCCTCACCCATGTGCCGCCGCCGACACAGGCCAGTGACACCGAGGCCCCGTTCCGCATGCTCGCCACCACCCTCGGCGCCGACCCGTTCATCGGCCGTATCCTGACCGGCCGCGTCGAAAGCGGGCGGTTAAAAACCGGCGAGACCTTGAAAGCGCTCAGCCGCGAAGGCGACCGGATCGAGCAATTCCGCGTGACCAAAATCCTCGCCTTCCGCGGCCTTGCCCAACAATCAATCGACGAGGCTGTCGCGGGCGATATCGTGACCCTCGCAGGCATGTCCAAAGCCACCGTCGCCGACACGATCTGCGCGCCAGAGGTGACCGAGGCGATCCCCGCGCAACCCATCGACCCACCGACGATTTCTGTAACCTTTGGGATCAATGACAGCCCTTTGGCCGGCAAAGATGGTAAAAAAGTGCAATCCCGTGTGATCCGTGATCGCCTGATGCAAGAAGCGGAATCCAACGTGGCGATCCGTGTCAGCGATACCCCCGGTGGCGAGGCCTTCGAGGTCGCGGGCCGGGGCGAATTGCAGATGGGGGTCTTGATCGAGAATATGCGCCGGGAGGGGTTTGAGCTCAGCATCTCCCGCCCCCAGGTCCTCTTCCGCGACGAGGGCGGCCAGCGCCTGGAACCCGTCGAAGAGATCACCATCGATGTGGATGACGACTATACCGGCGCGGTGATCGAGAAACTCACCGGCCAGCGCCGCGGCGATCTGGTGGAGATGAAACCGGCAGGCGCGGGCAAGACGCGCCTCATCGCCCATGTCCCCTCTCGCGGGCTCATCGGCTATCACGGGGAATTCCTGACCGACACCCGCGGCACCGGCGTCCTCAACCGCGTGTTCCACAATTGGGCGACGTATAAAGGTCCAATCCCGGGTCGCCGCGCGGGCGTTCTGATCTCAATGGAAAATGGGGTCAGCGTGGCCTATGCGCTCTTCAACCTGGAAGAGCGGGGCCGGATGTTCATCGGCGCCCAGGAGCAGGTCTATGAAGGCATGATCATCGGCGAGCATTCCCGCGACAACGATCTGGAAGTGAACCCGCTAAAGGGGAAGAAACTCACCAATATCCGCGCCTCGGGCAAGGACGACGCGGTGGTCCTGACCCCGCCGTTGCAGTTCAGCCTGGAAGAGGCGATTGCCTATATCGATGATGATGAGCTGGTGGAGGTGACGCCCAACGCGATCCGCCTCCGCAAACGCTTCCTCGACCCTCATGAGCGCAAACGGCAGGCCCGCGCGGTAGGATGAACCCCGCCGCGTAACCCCCTCTTCTCTATCCAAAAAATATGGCCGCCGGAGGCACCGGTCGGCTCAACCCACGGGGCGATCCATCACATCTGGCAAACCCGAACCCAAGGGCGAAATTCCTTCAAGAAGGAATTTGCCAAACCTCTTTCTTCAAGAGTTTTGCCCACCCCCCGGCAGCAGATGGTCCATGGTCAAAGACGGCTGATCGCAGCCCGCCTCACCGACAATCTTCGCGGGCACGCCCGCCACGGTCTTGCAAGGCGGCACGGGATGTAAAACAACCGAGCCCGCGGCGATCCGGCTGCAATGGCCAATCTCGATATTGCCCAAGACCTTCGCACCGGCCCCAATCAGCACCCCATCGCCGATCTTCGGATGCCGGTCCTCTTCTTCTTTGCCGGTGCCCCCCAAAGTCACCGAATGCAGCATGGAGACATTGTCCCCCACCACCGCCGTCTCCCCGATGACAATCGAATGGGCGTGATCGATCATGATCCCCTGCCCGATCCGGGCCGCGGGGTGAATGTCGATCCCGAAGGTCTCGCTGACGCGCATCTGGATGAAATAGGCAAAATCCTTGCGCCCCTGATCCCACAGCCAATGACCGACCCGATAGGCCTGAATGGCTTGGAAGCCTTTGAAATAAAGCAGGGGTTGCAGAAACCGATGGCAGGCCGGGTCGCGGTCATAGACGGCAACAATATCGGCCCGCGCCGCCGCACCCAGGCTTGAGTCAGCGGCATAAGCCTCATCAGCGATCTCGCGCAGAATCTGCTCCGACATATCGCCAGAGGCCAGTTTCTGCGCCATCCGATAGGCCAGCGCGCGCTCCAATGTCGGGTGGTGCAGAACCGTGCCATGGACCAGCCCGCCCAAAAGCGGCTCATCCACCACGGCCTTTTCGGCCTCGGCCGTGATCCGCGCCCAGACCGGGTCCAGCTCCACGGGATATGTGCGACGTTCGGCCATGGCGTCCGGTCCTTTCTTGGGATGCTGCCCTCTGGTTTTACACCAGATAGGTCAGACACCCCAAGAAAGAAACCGTGATGGAGCCCATCACACCGTGTTAGGCAAATCCAGCATCGCGTAATGGGCGGCAATCCGCACGGTGCCGCTGATGAAATCGGCGCCCTCGCCGGTCAGAAGGACTTCGGTCGGGCTCCAATACACCGTGGGCGTCCC
>JANQNZ010000233.1 GCA_028279315.1 Rhodophyticola sp.
AGTCCGGCGTGCCCGCATAGGCCGTCACGCCGATATCTGCGGCGGCCCGCGCCTGCAATTCGGTCTGGCCGGTCCCCGCGGGAAACACCTTCGCGCCGACCGCCCGCGCGCCGCTTTCAAACATCATGCCAGCAGGCGCCAGGTGATAGCCAAAGCAGTTCTGCACGATATCGCCGGACCCGATCCCGGCGGCATGGACAAACCGTCCGAACCGCCACCAATCGCCCGTGACATCACCGGGCTCGTAAATCGGTCCGGGGCTTTGAAACACATGGGTATAGTCACCCATCGTCACGCCGCCAAAGGGAGGCCGGGCCTTCTGCCATCCGCCCAGCGTGTCCTTGCGCAGCACGGGGAACCGGGCCAGATCGTCGAGGGTTTCCAGCGCGCCTGCGGGAAACGCGTCCCCGACATCGGCCTGCACCCGCGCGATCAGAGCGTTGGCCTGAGCCAGTTGATCGGCCTCGCGCGCATCGCCACTCCGGGTTTCAAGATCGTCGTAAAAGTCCATCAGTCTATCTCCAGAACCACTGTGCCCAGTTTCGCGCCCGCTTCGACCGTTTCATGCGCAGCGGCAATGTCGTCGAGGCCGCCCCCCGGAACCACCGCATGACGCAAGGCACCCGCGTCCAGCCAGTCAGTCAGGGCCGCCTCGCCGCACTTATGCCGCGCCCCGACCAGATGATAAGCGATCAGCATCCGCAAGGTCACATCCTTGAACATGAACCCGTAAAATTGCAGCGGCGGCACCATCTCGGCAGCGGAGGCATAGCTTGCGATCACGCCGCTGGTCTTGATGATCTCAAGGCTCGCCGCCTGATTGGCCCCGAAATCCACCTCGACAATCCGGTCCACACCCGCGCCACCGGTCATCTCCATCACCGCCTCGGCCACATCCGTCTCGCGGTAATTGATCCACTCCTCGCAAGTCGAATGCCGCGCTTTCGCCTCCGAGGACACGGTGGTGATCACCCGCGCCCCGCCGAGCTTCGCCATCTGACACGCATAGCGCCCCACCGTGCCTGCTCCGCCGGTCACCAGCACCGTCTGGCCGTCGATCGGTCCATCCGCATAAAGCGCATACCACGCCGTCATGGCAGGGATGCCAAGGCACGCCCCTTCCGCGAACGAAGTGCCATCGGGCAACCGCACCGCCTGCTCCGTGGGCAAACACACATATTCCGCCGCCGTGCCAAGCGCGCGCTGCCAGCCTGCATTCCAGACCCAGACACGCTCGCCAATCTCTCGGCGCACGCCCTCTCCAACGGCTTCGACCACCCCGGCTCCATCCGAATGCGGCACGATCCGTGGATACGCCATCACCGCCCCGGGCCGCGCCCCTGCGCGCAGTTTCACATCCGACGGGTTGATCCCGGACGCGTAGACCCGCACCAGCACCTCACCCGGGCCGGGTGCGGGAGGCGACATCGCGCCGATCTCCAGCACTTCAGCGGCGGGTCCAAATCTCTCATACCAGGCAGCCTTCATGCGCCAATCCCCTCGCCCGGATTGCCAAAGCGTTTCAAATCCACCCCAATCATGCTATCCTCCGCGCGCGCAGCATATTAGCGCCACCACATGTTCTGTAGTTATTAAGTTGAGGACTTCTCCGATGAAACACATTCTTGCGCTCGCTCTGGCGATGACGTTTTGCATCCCCCCTGCCGCAAATGCCTTTGAAGGCGCCTATTGGCAGGTCATTCGTGGTAAATCCTACGAGGCGGTCGGCATGGGCTTCACCGCCAGCGCGTTGCAGAAGGAATTCGACACAAGTGTCGATGAGGGCCATGAACTGACCCTGCTCGATGCCTATGAGGCCGGTGGGCAAACCTATTTCAACTTCGTGTTCCGCAACCGCACCAGCAACAAATGGGCGGCGCGGTTCGGATTGACCGGGGCCCAGTATCAGCGCTTCTTTGACCGTCAGACCGACCGGGGCCGGTGTCTACGCCATCTCGATGTCTACAAGAGGGGCAATCAGCCACGTTATCTGGCGATTTTCAAAACCCACAATTGCAAGGCGCAGCGCGCCTATCACGGGCTCAGCGCGTCCGACCATCAGGCAAAGTTCGACGCCTGGACCGGTCAGGGTTGGGACCCGGTCAACGTCTCGGTCACCTCGATCAACGGAAACCGTATCTACGCCGCTTTCTACGAGAAGCGCCCCGGCGGCACCTTCCTGAAGTCCTCCATGACCCGCAATCAGATGGAGGAGGAGAACGCCAAACAGCAGGCGCGTGGCCGTCATATCGTCTATCTCGACGCCTATCTGCATGGCAATTCGCCACAACGGTATTCCGCGATCTGGCGCAAAGTCCCGAAACCGGCTTTGCCCTGGGTTGATCGGGTCAGCCAGCAAATGGACGACTTCCACGAAACCGCAAAACGGGGCCGCTATGTCCGGTACCTGACAGGCTTTGCGCTTGGCGACAGCCATCGGTTCAGCGGCGCGCTCTATCGGCCACAAGCCGCAGGGGCCACCGTCGGAGGTATCTCAAACTAGGGCCCTCAGCGCGTAGCTCGCCAGGAGGTCATACCGCGCCCCGTCTAGCCGCAAGGTCGAGCGCC
>JANQNZ010000247.1 GCA_028279315.1 Rhodophyticola sp.
AGGTCTTCAAGCGCCAGGTCCGCCGGTTGAAAGAGATGGGGCTGACCGAAAGCCTGGAGGTCGGATACCGGATCAGCCCACGCGGCGCGGCAATCCTAGCGGCCCATCGTGACCGGCCTTGACCCAGGACTCCTTCCCCCCTTTGGTCCATCCCATGCGCAGCTACGCCATCGGCGACATCCACGGCCATCTCGACAAGCTCAAAGCCGCCCATGCCAGGGTGGCGGCGGACCAGGCGCGGGTGGGTGATGTCGATGCACCACTGGTTCATCTGGGCGATCTGGTCGACCGGGGTCCCGACAGCGCCGGTGTGATCGAGTATCTGGCCCGCGCGCAAGAAACCGACCCGCGGATCGTGGTTTTGAAAGGCAATCATGACGCGCTGTTTGAGGCGGTTCTGACCCATGAACCGGACCCTTACGCCTCGCACTACATGAGCGGCGGCATGGGGGGCGGCGCGACGATCCGCTCTTACGGGGTCGATACTGATCAACCGGCAGAGGCGATTTATGCCGCTTTGGCCCGCGCCGTCCCGGACCACCATCGCGCGTTTCTGGCCGCCCTGCCCTATAGCTTCGCTTATGGCAGCTGTTTCTTTGCCCATGCCGGTATCCGCCCCGGTGTGCCATTTGAGGCGCAAACCGTGGAAGACCTGACCTGGATTCGCTATGAATTCCTGGATGATACGCGGGATCACGGGGCGCTGATTGTGCATGGACATACCCCGGTGGATCACGTCGAGCACCACGGCAACCGGCTGAACCTGGACACCGGCGCGGGCTTCGGCGGGCCGGTCTCTGCGGTGGCGATTGAAGGGCGCGAGGCCTGGCTTCTGACCGACGACGGACGGGTGCCGATATGAATGGGCGCGACCTGATCTTGGTGATGATCGTAGTCGTGGCCTGGGGCTCGAATTTCACGGCGATGAAGCTGGCCCTGGAGGAACTGCCGCCCTTCCTTTTTGTGGGCTTGCGCTTTCTGATCCTCCTGCCGCTGTTGGTCGTGCTGCCGCGCCCACCGATCCCGTGGTGGAAGATCATTGCGGTCGGCGCGCTGATCAATATGGGCCAGTTCGCATTCCTCTTCGCGGCGATGCGGGCGGATGCGACCGCCGGTCTGGCCTCGCTCCTGCTGCAATCCCAAGCGCCGATGACCATTCTGCTCTCAGCGCTTGTCCTCGGCGAACGGGTGCGGGGGGTGCAGCTTTTGGGGATCGGCTTGGCGGTCGCGGGCCTTGCCATTTTCGGCCTCGGCGCGGGCGGGAACCTGACCCGTCTTGGCCTCGGCCTGATCCTCTGTGGCGCGCTCTGTTGGGCGGGCGGCAACATGGTCCTCAAAGGCCTACCCGGTGTGGCGATGCTGCCCCTCTTCATTTGGGCCAGTCTTGTCCCCCCGATTCCAATGGCGGCCCTGTCGCTAGCCGTTGAGACACCCGACCCAATCGGAACCATCGCGGCCCTATCGTTGCAAGGATGGGCCTCGGTCATCTATGTGGCGCTCATCTCCACGGTCTTGGGCTATTCCCTCTGGGGCGCGCTTTTGGCCCGACACAAGGCGGCGGATGTAACGCCCTTTGCGCTGCTTATCCCCGTGGTCGGCATCGCGACCTCCGCAGCGATACTCGGCGAACGCCTAACAGCCATTGAAATCCTCGGCGCCTTGGTGATCATGGCTGGGCTGGCGCTGTCCGTTCTTGGCCCGCGCCTGCAACGGACCGGTTCGGAGACACGCCCATGAGTGAGCTTCCCGACGATCAAACCTTGACCGAAACCGGGCTGTCAGCGGTGGGATCGGGTCGGATTTTGCTGTTGGCCTGCGGGGCTTTGGCGCGGGAAGTGAAAGCCATCACCGAGAGTGGGCAGCTTGCCCATCTCGACCTTCATTGCCTGCCTGCGAAACTCCATAACCGGCCCGAGTTAATCCCCGATGCGGTGGAGGCGGCGGTCACCAAATTCCGCGCGCGGTACGACACGATCTATGTGCTCTATGCTGATTGTGGCACCGGCGGTCATCTGCAATCCCGCTGCGCAGCGCTTGGGGTCGAGATGCTGGAAGGCCCCCATTGCTATAGCTTTTTTGAAGGGAATGACGTCTTTGCCGCGCGAAGTGAGGAGGAGTTCACCGCCTTCTACCTCACCGATTTCCTGGTCCGGCAGTTTGACGCGTTTGTGACACGACCCTTGGGGCTTGATCGGCATCCGGAATTGCGGGACAGCTATTTCGGCCATTACACGAGACTGGTCTATCAGGCGCAGACGGATGATCCAGCTCTAACCGAGAAAGCAAAGGACTGCGCGGCGTTCTTAAAGCTGGATTTTGAGCGGCGGTTTACGGGATACGGAGATTTAGAGGTTGCGCTAAAGGGCCTCTAGACAGACCGCCTATAAGAAAGACCGCGCCAAGCAACTGCGTTTCTACGCCCCCTGCCCGAATAGTGCGCCGAAGGCGCCGGGCATCGACAGGCCGCCCGGGCGGTCTGGCGATTGGGTGAGGTTTGGCGCGGAGGCCGGAGCGAGGAGGGGTTTGGCAGGGATAAAGCGCATCGGCTCAGAGGTTGGATCGCCAGCCCTCGGCCTGTCGATGCCCGGCTTGCGTTGCGCTTGGTGGAAGTCATGCCGGTTTGATCGGCAGTCTTAAATCAGCCCGTTGCCACCTTGAGCCTCAGGCCGCCGCCTCTTCCCCGGCCAGCGCGCGGATGCGCTCCACCATCGCCCGCAACCCGTTCGACCGCTGCGAAGACAGATGATCATGCAACCCAAGCCGCGCCAACTCACCACCGGCATCGACGCGCAACACCTCCGCCACGGTCAGCCCATCGTAAAGGGCGTGCAGCACCGCAATCAGCCCGCGCACAATCATCGCATCGCTGTCACCGCGGAAATGGAACACCGCCGCCTCACCCTGCCCGTCAATCTGCGGCAGAATCCAGACCTGGCTGGCGCAGCCATCAACCTTCGTCGCGGGCACCCGGAACGCATCTTCCAGCGGGTCCATCGCCTTGCCCAACTCGATCACATGGCGATACCGCTCCTCCCAGTCCTCTAGGAAATCGAAGGTTTCGGCGATCTCTTCGAATGCGTCGCTGGCCATGGGCGGGGCTCCTCTCATTCCCGCCTTGAGGTAAGCCCGGGCACGACAAACGTCCAGAGGCGCTTTTCATCGCGGGGCCAATGCGCTAGGCCAACAGGGGACAGCGAGGGCTGGAGGGGCAAGATGAACAGACGCGCGGTGATGACCATGGGGCTGATGCTGGCCGTCTCGGCCTGTGGCACGCGGCTGAACCCCTTCAACTGGTTCGGGCGCGACCGGGAGGAGCGGATCGCCGTCACCGCGCCGCAAGCGGTGGAAGAGGTCGATCCGCGTCGTCTGGTGACGGAAGTCACGCGGCTGAATGTGGACCCGCATCCGGGCGGCGCCATCGTTCGCGCCATCGGCCTGCCGCCCCGCCAAGGCTTCTGGGACGCCGAATTGGTGGAAGTGGAACGGGCCGATGGGCGGCTGGTCTTTGAGTTCCGCGTCTTTCCGCCGCCGACGGCCACGCGCCAAAGCACCACCCGGTCGCGAGAGATTCTGGCAGGCACTGAGCTGAGCCGTCAGGACCTGGCGGGCATCCGAACCATCACCGTCCAAGCGCAATCGAACCGCCGCAGCGTCAGCCGCTAAAGCGTTACAATCACAACCTTTTGCCCTTTGGCCGAGAGCGCAATCTCGCCCCGGCTGAGGCGTAGCGCGTCTTCGCCAAAGACCTCCCGCCGCCAGCCTTTCGACCACAGCCCGTCATGGTGCCCGGCCGCGATATCGTCGAGGTCTGAGGTCGAGGCGATCAGTTTCTGCGCTACGCCCGCCTCTTCCGCCTTGGCTTTCAGAAGCACTCGAAGAAGATCCGCCAAGGCCGGGTTCAACGCCGACCGATCGCGCCCCTGAGGCAGTTTCGGCAGATCGTTCGAGTCGGTCTCCAACCCCCGTCCGATGGCGGCGACCAGACCTTTCGCGATATCGCCCCGCCGCGCTTCTCTGAGTAGAAGGCGCGACTTGCCCAGATCCTCCAGGGATCTCGGTTTGGTTGAG
>JANQNZ010000264.1 GCA_028279315.1 Rhodophyticola sp.
AGATCACCCCAATTGGCCTGACCCCATCGGCGATGCGCCTCCTCCATCAGCGCAGGCGTGCCTGGGGTGCCAACCGACAAGCCGCCGACAACGGCGTCGAAGAAGCCAAGGGGTTCGCCATTCTCGTTTTGAAACAGGGTTGGGGTGACATCAAGCGGCGCGGTTTCGCGCCCATCTAGCGTGGTGATCTCGCCGGTGTCCGCGTCATACCAGACCAGAAATGCGCCGCCGCCCAGGCCCGAGGATTGCGGCTCCACCAGGCCGAGCACGGCTTGCACCGCCACCATCGCATCCGCTGCCGAGCCGCCTGCCCGTAACACATCGGCGCCTGCCTCAACCGCCAGAGGATTCGCCGCCGCGACCATCCAGGTCTCTGCCGCAATGGGCTGCCCGGCATCGCGGATGGCCAGCGCCTCTGCAGCCGCAGCGCTGAGCCCCGCGGTACCGGTGGCCGTTTCCGCCTCAGGCGCGACGGCATCGGCGGCCTCCTGCGCCAGAAGCGGGGCGGTGGCCATTAGCAAGACAATCGAGGCTACGGGGGTGAGGGACGGGCGCATGGGGGACTCTCCTGGCAATGAAGGGGACAGGGGAGGATTACAGACGGAGCATTGGGCTGGGGCAAGGCCGCAGGCGCAGCATTAGCGTTTGAGCAGGGGCGGTCGGCGCCTATCCGCCGAGAACCACCCCCATCACCACGCTCATCAATCCCAAAACCGAGGCCAAGACCGCGCCCATATTGATCGGGACAACCCGTTGCAGGCGCGCGCGCAGCTCCTCATCGCTGAGGCTGGCGCGTTTGGCCGAGACCGCGACCACGATGCAATAGGCGATGGCGGCAATGCCAAGAAGGGCCAGAAGCGTTCCAATCCAGATCATCGCTTGCATCGTGCGGATGCCTCCTTCGCGGCCATGAAATCAGAGTGTGCGCAATAATCTTGCTCAGGTCCAGCCTCCTCTTTTCAGGGCCGTTGCGGAAGGCTTGCCGGAGCTCATGCAGAAGGGTAGAGCTTTGGCGCATTCCACCCAAATCAAAGGCCTGCGAGATGACCGATGTGACCGATCCCCCCTCTGACAGCTACCGCGTGACTGCCGATGAACTTCGCCAATTCGTGGAGCGGTTCGAACGGCTGGAAGCGGAGAAGAAGGACATCGCGGATCAGCAGAAAGAGGTGATGGCCGAAGCCAAGGGCCGCGGCTATGACACAAGGGTCATGCGCAAGGTCATCGCGCTTCGCAAGCGGGAGCCCGACGATGTGGCCGAGGAAGAGGCGGTGTTGGAAATGTATAAGGAAGCGCTTGGAATGCGCTGACCGCCGGGCATTCCGGTTGGGATTCCAATGGACTGATCTAACTCTCTAGCCTGCCATGCCGCGCGACACACTGATCCGGATCCTGCTTTACCCCGCGCTTTTGCTGCAAGCGGCATGGGTGATCCTGCGGGCTGAACGGATGCCCGAACCGCCGGGTCCACGGAACGGCCGGATCGGTACTGGGCCAGAGCTACGCCTGTTGATCTTGGGTGATTCCTCTGCCGCGGGCGTGGGCTGCCCCACGCAGGCCGAGGCGCTGAGCGGCCAATTGCCGCCGCGCCTGGCTGATACGGTGACGGTCGATTGGCGGGTTGAGGCCGAAAGCGGGGCGACAACGGCGGACACGCTCGACCGGTTGGCGGGGCTTGAGGGGGCGAGCGGGCCGTTCGACGTGGTGGTTCTGGGTCTTGGCGTGAATGACGTCACCCATTCCGTGACCCTGAAGGCGTGGCTTTCCCGGCAGAACCGGTTGTTCGATATGCTGACAGAGCGGTTCGGCGCGCGGGTCGTCTATGTCTCGGGCCTGCCGCCCCTTGGGCTTTTCCCGGCATTGCCGCACCCGCTTCGCTGGATCCTTGGGCAAACGGCGATCCGCTTTGACCAGGCGATCCAGCGCGTGGTCGAAGAGCGGGCGGAGCTGCGCTTTATCTCCCTGGCGTTTGAGGCCAACCCGTCGCTCATGGCCTATGACGGATTTCACCCGCTGCCAGTGATCTACGCGGAATGGGCGGATCGGCTGGAGGCCGCGATCCGCGCCGACCTGCTTTTGCTTACGGGGTCAGATAGGTGACGCCGGGCAGGCGCAGAACCTCATCCATATCCGCCTCATAGGCGTCCGACATCTGCTCGATCAAGGCTTCGGTCCAGCCGGGCACGTCCAAATCCTCCTCAATCTCGTCCTCAAGGGCGAATTTGTCCAAGAAGGCTGCGGCGATCCGGCGGCGCTGAACCTCGGTATCGACGGGGTGGTCGGCCAAATAGGTTTGGAAGCGGGCAAACCCGGCGGGGTCCATAATCGTCTTCAGCAAGTCATCAACACCGTCAAGCGGAAGCTCAGGCCCGCATCCGGCCAGCTCTCGCAGGACCTCCCCCCAGATGAGCGGCGTGTCCTCATTGTTCCAAACGGTGACAGCGATATCAGGATGGGCCTGCACCAGACGGGTCAGCATCTCTGACCAGCTGACCGCATGGGGCTGCATGTTTTCGGTGAATTCCTCGAAATCGCCGAAGCGGGAGGATTTGAAAAGCGCCGGGATCAGGGTGGCGGGGTCGCGCATGCCGATGAAAAGCTCGGTGGCGGCGTCCGGAAAGAGGTTTTTGAGCTTCATCACCTCCCGATCAATCGCGGGCCAGATTTGCGCACCTTGCACAACCAGGCGATTGATGCAGATAAAGCGCGGGTTGGAGAGGATTAGCCGATCATGCGGCGTCTCGTCGAGGATGGCGTCAAGCAGCGCGTCTTGGATATCCTCGGAGGCCGGGGCGCCTTTCAACGCGCGAGAGGCGTCGCGGATCACCCCCTGATACCGGCTAGGCGGGGGGACCTGAATGCCTTGGCGGGCCAGCGCGTCGCGGTTTTTCAGAAGTGATTTGATCAGCCGGCCTTCATCGGTGCAGGGGGCGCCGAGGTGAAAAACAACCTGCATCTCTTAAGTCCAAACCGCTCGTTTTTGTCTCTTTGAGGCGAACCTATACCTGCGCCGGGCGTGACGCAAACCCGGATCGCGCGCGGGCGGGCTTAGTGGAAATCCCGCGATTTGGGGATGATCCGCACATCGCGCGGGTGGCGGTGGGGCGGCTCTCGCACCGGGCGCAGTACCTCATCGGCATGGGCCAGCGCGGTTTTCACCGGATCATCGGCCAATTGATCCAGCGCATCGGTGCGATCCACCAGGGTTTCGGCGACGATATGGATGATATCGGCATCGCGCTGCACCCGGCCATGGACCGCAATCAGCCGCGCCCGCATGATCGCCTTGCGATAGGCCGCCATCACCTTGGGCCAGACCACCAGATTGGCGACGCCTTTTTCGTCTTCCAGTGTGATGAAACAGACCCCTTTGGCGCTGCCCGGGCGCTGCCGGACAAGGACGATACCGGCCAGGGAAACCCGCTCTCCATTCCGGGTGTTCAGAAGCGTTTCGGTTGAGATATAACCTTGGCGCTTAAGGCTGGCGCGCAGGAAAGAGATTGGGTGCGCCTTTAGGGACAGCCGGATGGTCTGATAATCGGCCACCACCTGTTCGCAGATGGGCATCGCGGGCAGGGCGATCTTCTGGTCCTTGCCTTCATCCCGTGTGTCGGCGGCGGTAAAAAGCGGCAGGGCGGGCGCGTCTTTCAGGGCCGCCGCATCCCAAAGCGCGCCCCGCCGGTCGAGGTCCATGGAGCGGACCGCATCAGCGGCGGCCAGCTTCTTCAGGCTACCTGTATCCAGCCGGGCGCGGGTCTTCAGGTCTTCGAAATCCTCATATGGCCGGTCGCGGGCGGCCATGAGCCGCTCTGCCGCCGCCTCTTTCAGCCCATCGATCTGTCTAAGGCCCAAACGGACCGCAAATTTTCTATGAGAAACAGGCTCCAGCATATTGTCCCATTGAGAGAAATTCACATCCGGGGCGCGGACCTCCACCCCATTTTCGCGCGCATCCCGCACGATCTGCGCGGGCGCATAAAACCCCATGGGTTGGGAGTTCAGAAGTGCCGCGCAGAAGACATCTGGGTAATGGTGTTTGATCCAGCTTGAGACATAGACCAGATGGGCGAAACTGGCCGCATGGCTTTCGGGGAACCCATATTCGCCGAAGCCTTCGATCTGACTGAAACAGCGTGCGGCAAACTCCGGGTCATAGCCGCGCCGCACCATCCGGCCCACCATCTTCTCCTTATGGTCGCTGACCATGCCTTTGGCGCGGAAGGTGGCCATGGCGCGGCGCAACTGGTTGGCCTCTTCGGGGGAGAATTCGGCGGCGACCATGGCGATTTTCATCGCTTGTTCCTGAAAGATCGGCACACCGAAGGTGCGGCCGAGAATTTTCCGCAACTCATCCGGGGGGCCGAATTCCGGGTCGGGGGAAGGGTAGTCAATAACTTCCTTTCCCGCCCGTCGGCGCAGATAAGGATGCACCATATCGCCCTGGATCGGCCCGGGGCGGACAATGGCGACCTGAATGACCAGATCGTAGAAAGAGCGCGGTTTCAGCCGCGGCAGCATGTTCATCTGGGCCCGGCTTTCGACCTGGAACACCCCAAGGGATTCGCCGCGGCAGAGCATGTCATAGACACCTTCGTCACGCTGCGGCACCGTGGCCAGGGTCAGCGCCCGGCCATAATGGGCCTCGATCATCTCGAAGGCTTTGCGGATGCAAGTCAGCATGCCCAGCCCCAGGACATCGACCTTGAAGATGCCCAGCTCATCGATATCGTCCTTGTCCCATTCGATGAAACTGCGGTCAGGCATGGCGCCGTTGCCGATGGGCACGGTCTGGGTCAGGGGGTGTTGGGTCAGGATAAACCCGCCCACATGCTGGCCCAGATGGCGCGGCATCCCGATCATCTGATCGGCCAGTTTGATCGCGCGGGAGAGCAGCGGGTCATTCAGATCGAGCCCCGCCTCCTTGGCCTCTGCCGCGCCGATCTCGCGCCCGAAACTGCCCCAGATGGTTTTGGCAAGGGCCGAGGTGATGTCTTCGGAAAGCCCCATGACCTTGCCGACCTCCCGGATCGCCATGCGCGGGCGGTAATGGATCACGGTGGCACAAAGCCCGGCCCGGGCGCGACCGTATTTCTCATAGATATGTTGGATCACCTCTTCCCGGCGCTCATGTTCGAAATCTACATCGATATCCGGGGGTTCCCGGCGTTCTTCCGAGATAAAACGTTCGAAAAGCACATCGTTCTGGTCGGGATCAACCGAGGTGATCTTGAGGCAATAACAAACCGCCGAATTGGCCGCCGAGCCACGCCCCTGGCAGAGGATGCCGATACTGCGGGCGTAATTCACGATATATCGGATGGTCAGAAAATACCGCGCGATCTCTAGCTTCTTAATCAGCGCCAGTTCTTTTTTTACGGTCTGGCGGACCGCATCGGGCACACCGCCTGGATACCGGCCCGCCGCCCCGGCCCAGGTCAGCTCAGTCAGGTATTGATCGGGGTTTTTGTGATCGGGCACGGTTTCTTCGGGATATTCATAGCGCAACTCCCTCAGATCGAAGGTGCAGGCATCGGCCACCTGGCGCGTGGCGCGGATGGCATGGGGCCACTCGGCAAAAAGCCGGATCATCTCAGCCGGTGATTTCAGATGCCGCTCCGCATTGGCATGGAGTAGGAACCCGGCCTGGGTGATGGTGGTTTTCTCGCGAATACAGGTCATCACGTCTTGCAGCGGGCGGCGCTCGGGCGCGTGGTAATGCACATCATTGGTGGCCAGGATCGAAAGCCCATGCGCGCGCGCCAGATGATCCAGCCGGTTAATCCGCGCCCGGTCATCACCCCGGTAGAGATAGCTCGCCGCGATGTGGCAGAGAGTGGGGAGTGCGCGGGCAAGTCGGGGCAGGGTGGTTGCGAACGCCGCCAAATCCTCACCCGGCAGTGCGATCAGCTGCACACCCTCCGCATGGGCGGAGAGGTCACCCAGCGTGATCTCACACGCGCCTTTCTCTTGCCACTCCCCGTCAGGCGTCGCCATTTTCCCTTTGGAGAGCAAGGCGCAAAGCCTCCCATAGGCCGCGCGGGTTTTGGGATAGGCCAAAAACTCTTGGCCCGAGACCAGCTCTATCCGGCAACCAATGACAGGCCGGATATGCGCCTTGAGCGCCTCGGCATGAAGCCGGACCACCCCCGCCATTGTGTTGCGATCCGCGATGCCCAGCGCGTCATAGCCCTGCTCCCAAGCCGTGGCGGCCAGATCCACCGCGTCCGAGGCGCCGTGGAGGAAGGAGAAACAGCTTGTCACCCCCAATTCCACATAACCCGCGCGTGGGTTCGGGGTCAGCCCCTCGGCCTCCAACCTACGGCGCGGATGCTGATGGTCATTCTGGGGCATTGGCCTGGTCCCCAAATCTCTTGCAAGAGATTTGCCCGGTTTCTTGCAAGAAACCGGTGCCTCTGAATTTGGAGGGAAGCGATACCGGGCTTGCCCTTTTAGATGACCGGCCGCTCTTTTTTGCGGGGCCGGAAAAGCCGGCTTTTCCGGGTCGGATTTGCCGGCAAATCCGTGCCAGGGCGGCACGGGCGCGCTTTGTTTCGGAGGCAGGTGCCCAGATGCAAGCGCCGGGTTTGCGTATTTGGGGAAAGATGAAGTGGAGGGATGAGGGTCTCATCACGCAAACATCCCATGCAGAAACCAGCGCGGCGCGGCGCCGCGGCCATCTTCCAAAAGCCCCTCGCGATAGAGCCAAAAGCGCCGGCCGGTCTGATCCTCAATCTTGAAATAATCCCGCAGCCGCGTGCCCGGTTTGTCGCGCCACCATTCCGGCGCGATCCGTTCGGGGCCGGCATAGCGCGCCACTTGAAGGGTCTGCCGCCGCCAGATGAATTGTGCGGGCGGGCCTTCGGGCACGGCGTATAACACGCGGATTTCTTCCGGCGTGTCGAGCAGGCGCAGGGGCCGGTCTTGGGGCGGCGGCGCCGGGGTTTCGGGCATCTCATCCATGGCGCTGACCCAAGCCTGGGCGCGTTCGGGCAGATGGCTTTCGCGGGGCGCGGGCCGGGTGATGGCCTTGGCCCCCAACCGCGACGAGAGCCGGTCAATCAGATGGGCCAGGTTCAGCGCATCTTCGGCGGCCCCGTCGAGCCGCACCTGCGCTTCTTGCAACTCTTCCAGCCCGTCCGCCTCCAGCAGAATCAGATCGAAGCCAAAGCCCGGATCGATCCGCTCCAGCTTATCGGCAAAAAGCCCCGCCAGATGCGCAGGCTCCCGGCTGGGGTGAGAGGTGGCGGCGGACACCCGGGCAACCTGGCCATCGGTATGAAAGACGCTGAGGCGCACGCCCCGGCAGCCTTGGCCAAGCCTGTCGAGATCGGTGCAGATATCCCGGCAGAGATCGGCAACATAAGGGGTGGGGTCCAGGATCGGCTCAGCCAGCCGGCGGATTGCGCGGACCGGGGGCAGGGCGCTGACGCCGGAAACCGGCTCGGCCAGCTTGCCCATCATTTGGTCGAGCCGGATCAGCGGATTGTCTGCGGCGCTTGCGCGGGCAAAGCGCCGGGTCAGGGACAGGCGCGGGATCCGGGCCAGATCGCCGATCCGTTTGAGCCCCAAACGGTGGAGCAGAAGCACCGTTTCATCCCCCAACCGCAAAGAGGCCACGGGCAAAGGCGCCACCGCCTCGGTCAGGTCCTCCTCAGGGCAGGTGGCCCGGACCGGTCCGAACCGCGCCAAGGCCCAGGCCGCGCCCCATGTGGGGGCCACGGCCAGTTGTGCGCTGACGCCCAGGCTTGCCAAATCCGCCTCCATCCGGCGGAGCATCGCGGCCTCACCCCCCATCAGGTGGTCCGAGCCCGTGGTGTCGAGGATCAGCCCGTTTGCGCCATCGGTCCGGGACCACGGGCACCAGCGCTGCGCCCAAAGCGCCAACCGGTCCAGCGCCGCGGCATCCCCTTCGGGATTGCCATAGACCACCTGCAAATCCGGGCAAAGCGCGCGCATATCGACTACGCGGGCGCCTGAGGTCATACCGGCCTCCTGAGCGGCGCGGTTCACCCCATGGATCACCGGCCCATGCCGGCCCTCCACCGCCAGAACCAAAGGCACCTCATCCGGCGGTGCGTTGCCCTTCTGCCGCTCGGTCTTCTCCCACCGCTCCATCGCGAAATGGGGCAGAAAAATCGAGACGATCCGCCGCCCCGTCATAGGTCACCACCCAAGCGCCGGGTTTGGTGAGGCGGGAGCGGAACAGCTCCGCCCGCCAGCGCGGTTGCCCGGGCGCTTTTGCATCGTGGGGATGGGGCAGGGAGGGGAGGGAGGCCAGGCGCCGCGCGGAACCGGTGGCGCCTGGCC
>JANQNZ010000266.1 GCA_028279315.1 Rhodophyticola sp.
ATTTGGTGAGGCCTGGTGCTGAGATCGGAGCGAGGAGGGGCTTGGCTGGGATAAAGCGCTGTCGATCATAGGTAGGATCGCCAGCCCTCGGCCTGTCGACGCCCGGCTTGTGTTGCGCCTGCGGCCTGTGACCCGGACCAGCCACCAAGCTCAAGCAGACCTCATGGTCTGGCGAGCAGCGACGGCGGCCTGCCCAAGGGCCAAGCCGCCGTCATTGCACGGCACACGAGCCTGGGTCAGAACCTCGATCCCCGCCGCACGAAGTCGGGCGGCAAGCGCCTCGACGATCAAGCGATTCTGCATGGCGCCGCCTGAGAGCGCCACGCGAGAGACACCCGTTTCACTGGCAACACGCAGCGTCATATCGAGAAGAGCGGCAATCACCGTCTGATGCGCCCGCGCGGCGATCACGCCTGGGTCGGTGTCGCTGTCCAGGTCCGCGAGGAGATCGCGCCAAAGTCCTTCCCAGCTTGGGACCGAAACGCCGCCGACTGTCTCGATTTCAACCGGATAAGGCGCCGCGTCAGAAAAAAACGGCCCGGCGAGGGCCTCCAGCTTCATCGCCGCCTCCCCCTCATAGCTCTGCCGATCACAGAGCAGCAAAGCCCCCGCAATCGCATCGAAGAGCCGCCCGGCAGAGGAGGCGCGCGGGCAGTTCACGTCTTTCGCCATCATCTCATCAATTACATCCAGCGGCTTTTTGGCGAGCCGGGAGGCGACGACCGAACCACCGCGCGATTGCCGCCACTCGGGGCCAAGCGCCGTGCGCAGATGGGCCGCCGTGTTGCGCCATGGCTCCCGCATCGCGAGATCGCCACCGGGCAAGGGCACGGGCGGGAGGTGTGCCCGGCGGGAGACCTCGCGATAGCCGCCGAGTAGAATCTCCCCACCCCAGATCGTGCCATCCTCACCAAAACCGGTGCCGTCGAGGATCACGCCGATGGTCTGATCGTCATCCGGTTCAGCTTGGTTTTCCGCAAGGCAACTGGCCAGATGGGCGTGGTGGTGCTGCACCCCAACAATCCGCGCGCCGGTGTCCTGGGCCAGCGCCCTGCCAACTCGCGCCGAGAGGTAGTCAGGATGGCGGTCAATCGCGATCACGTCTGGATTAAAGCGATAAAGATCGCGGAACTGGGCAATCCGGCGCCGGAAATCGGCGAAGGTGTCCGCGTCGCTTAGCTCCCCGATATGGGGGCCTGGGATGGCACGGCCCTGGGTCAAAAGACAGAAGGCGGATTTCAGATCACCGCCCATGGCGAGGGTCGGCGGGGCGTCGGCGAAGCCATCCGGCAGCGGGATCGCGCCCGGCGCCACCCCCCTGCCCCGCCGGAGGATTGCCGGGCCATCAGGCCCGACCCGCATCACAGAGTCGTCCAGACGTGTCTCGATATCGCGGTCATGCATCAGCCAGAGATCGGCGATCCCCGAAAGCGCGGTCCGTGCCGCGTCGTTGCCGATCATCTGTGGCGCGGAGGACAAATTGCCCGAAGTCAGGACAATCGGCCCGTCCAGGTCGCGCATCAGAAGATGGTGGAGCGGCGTGTACGGCAGCATCACGCCGATTTCGGTCAGACCGGGAGCAATGCCGGGAAGAGCCGTCTTGGCATCGAGGAGGACAATTGGGGCGGCGGGGGTTTGGAGTGCCTGGGCCACGGCCTCCGAGAGATGGCAGAGCTCCCGCACCTGCGCCAGATCTCGGGCCATGATTGCAAAGGGCTTTGCGGGTCGGTTCTTACGGCGGCGCAGTTCGGCGATTGTCTGGGGCAGGCACGCATCGCAGGCCAAATGGAACCCGCCGATGCCTTTGATCGCCACAATCAACCCGGATGTGAGACGCCGGGCGGTTTCCGCAATCGGGTCGGCGACGTCCATCCGCCCCTCCCGGTTCTCCAACCACAGCGTCGGCCCACAATCCGGGCAGGCAATCGGCTGCGCGTGGAACCGGCGATCGGCCGGGTCTTCGTATTCCGCCCGGCACGCGTCGCACATCTCAAAGGCCGCCATCGTGGTTTGCGCGCGGTCATACGGAATGCCAGTCACAATCGAAAGGCGTGGTCCGCATTGGGTGCAATTCGTGAAGGGATAGCGATAGCGCCGGGCAGTTGGGTCCAAGATTTCGGCCAAGCAGTCGGCGCAGGTCGCGGCGTCTGGTGTGATGTCTGTGGCGACGAGCCCGCCGGCGCTGTCGGCGATGGAAAAACCGCTTGCGGGGGGCGACTCCACGACGTCCGAGATTTCCACCCCGTCGATCCGGGCCAAGATCGGATGTTCGGATTGAAGCCGCGCCTGCAAAGCCTCACGTGCCTGCGGCGCGCCCCAGGCCTCGACCACCACACCCGCGCCGCCATTCCGAACCCGGCCCGACAGGCCCAACTCTTGCGCCAGGCGCCAGACAAAAGGCCGAAAGCCCACACCCTGAACCCGGCCCCTTACGCGTAGCCTGATGCCGGAGGCCATCAGGACGCCCTAACAGATGCGCGGCAATTGCTCACCCGACAGCCAGTCGATGACCCGGTTGCCGCCAAATGCCGTTTTCATCTGCACAATCCGGGCCGAGTCCTCCGTGACCGCCCCGATGATCGCCGCGTCTTGGCCCAAAGGATGGGCGCGCATGACCCTGAGGAGCCGTTCCGCCTCCGCCGCCGGGTAGAAGGCGACCAGCTTGCCTTCATTGGCGGTGTTGAGCGGGTCGAGGCCCAGAAGCTCACAGGCTGCCGCCACATCTGGGCGGACCGGGATTGCCGCCTCGTCGAGAGCCATGCCGACACCGGCGGTCTGCGCAATCTCATTCAAGGTCGCCGCCAAACCCCCGCGTGTCGGGTCGCGGAGGGCGGCGATCGTTGGAACCGCGCCCACCATCTCGGCCACCATTCCATGCAGGGCGGCGCTGTCTGAGACAATCTCCGTCTCAAACGCCAGATTCTCTCGCTTCGACAGAACCGCAACGCCGTGATCGCCGATGCTTCCCGAGAGCAGGATCGCCTGGCCAGGGGCGACGTTAGCAGCACCAACCGACACCCCCTCGGGCACCACACCTAAGCCGGTGGTGGTGATGAAAACGCCATCGCCCTTGCCGCGTTCCACCACTTTTGTGTCGCCGCTGACCACAGGCACCTCCGCCTCCTGTGCCGCTTGGCCCATCGAGGCGACGATCCGGTCGAGATCTTCCAGCGGAAACCCCTCCTCCAAGATGAACCCGGCCGTCAGGTACAAAGGCCGCGCGCCCATCATCGCCAGATCATTGATGGCCCCATGGATCGACAGCGCGCCGATATCCCCGCCTGGAAAGAAGAGCGGCGCGATGACATGGCCGTCGGTGGTCATCACCAGCCGGCCTGGGGGTGGCTCGACCACCGCCCCATCATCGCGCCGCTCTTCTTTCCAGGCGGGGATATCGGCGCGCTGTCGATCCATGGGGCCATCAATGATCTGGCGATGATGGGCGCGC
>JANQNZ010000279.1 GCA_028279315.1 Rhodophyticola sp.
GTCGGTCGCCACCACCTGCAGCGAGCCCGCGGACAACCCCGCCCAAAGCGAGGCCTGGTGGTCCTTCGACCGGAATGGCGGCGACATCACCCGGCGGGCCGCATATTGCCAATCCTTGTTGAAATACTCGCTTTCATCTAAGGTCAGATGCTGGATCAACGGCTCCCCATAGACCCGCATCCCCTTCTGGCGGGCGCGCCGGATCGCTTCATGGGCCTGCTCACAAGAGACATGCACGATGTAAAGCGGCGTTCCGGCAGCATCCGCGATCATGATCGCGCGGTTCGCGGCCTCGCCCTCCACCTCGGGCGGGCGCGAATAGGCGTGGCCCTCGGGGCCGGTGATGCCTTCGGCCATGTATTTCTGCTGAAGCTCTTGGACGATATCGCCGTTCTCGGCATGGACCAGTGGCAGCGCGCCCAACTCGGCGCAGCGCTTGAACGAGGCATACATCTCGTCATCTTCCACCATCAGCGCGCCTTTATAGGCCATGAAATGCTTGAAAGTGTTCACACCGCGATCTTTAACAACGGTCTCCATCTCATTGAAAATGCTCTCATTCCAATCAGTGATGGCCATGTGGTAAGAGATGTCGCAGCAGATCTGGTTCTCTGACTTCCGGTCCCAGTCGTCGATCGCGTTCAGAAGGCTGCCATCCTCCCCCGGCAGGACGAAATCCACCAGCATCGTCGTCCCACCCGCCGCTGCCGCGAAGGTGCCGGACTCGAAGGTTTCCGCCGCCGTCGTGCCCATGAATGGCATCTCCAGATGGGTGTGCGGGTCGATGCCCCCAGGGATGACATAGGCCTCAGACGCGTCGATCACCTCATCGCCGGAGAGGTCCTCGCCAATCTCAGCGATCTTCTCCCCTTCGATCCGCAGATCGGCTTTGAACTGACGGTCGGCGGTCACCACCGTGCCGCCTTTGATCACCTTGCTCATGGTCTATCTCTCCCGTTGGTCTATCGCCGTCTGGTTTAGCTTGTCGCCTCGCCTTGGGGGCGGGTGCAGATCATTCGGCCCTCCGTGGTCAAAAGCGGAATGAAGGTGGTTTCAACCGGCCCGCGATATTGCCACCAGTAACAGCCGTCTTGGCGGATCTGTACAGCGGCGAGGTTCTGGTTCGGCGCCACGATGGCCACGACCGGTTCCGGCAATTCCTCGATAAAGGCGCTTGGCGGCGGGGGCGGTGGGCCGCAAGCCGCAAGCGCCAGGAAAGGGGCGAGTAAGGTCAGTTTTGAAAAGGTCTTCACTCTACAATCTCCGCAGTTTCGACAACAGCATGGAACAGAACATTGGCGCCGGCAGCGGCCCAATCCGGGCTGATCTCCTCAGCCTCGTTATGGCTGAGGCCGTCGACACAGGGGCACATGACCATGGCCGTCGGCGCCACCCGGTTGATCCAGCAGGCATCATGGCCCGCGCCCGAGATCAGATCGCGATGGGAATAGCCCAACCGGTCCGCCGCGGCCCGGACGGCGGTGACACAGCCCTCATCAAACTTGACTGGATCGAACCCGCCGACCTTCTCGAACGCGACTTCCAGCCCCATATCCTTGCAGATTTGCGATGCGCCCTCTTTCAGGCGGGCTTCCATGTCTTCGATCACTGCCAGCTCCGGTGACCGAAAATCGACCGTGAATACCACCTGCCCCGGGATCACATTGCGGGAGTTCGGATGGACATCGATATGCCCCGCCGCGCCCACCGCATGGGGCGCGTGGGACCAAGCGATCTCATCCACTAGGTCCAAGACCCGCGCCATGCCCAGCCCTGCGTTCTTCCGCATCGGCATGGGGGTGGAGCCGGTATGGCTCTCCTTCCCAGTGATGGTGATTTGCGTCCAGCTTAATCCCTGGCCGTGGGTGACCACGCCGATATCCTTGCCCTCAGCCTCCAGGATCGGGCCTTGCTCGATGTGAAGCTCAAAGAAGGCGTGCATCTTGCGCGCGCCGACCACTTCCTCGCCTTTCCAGCCGATCCGCACCAATTCATCGCCGAAGCGTTTGCCCTCAGCATCCTCGCGATCATAGGCCCAGTCCTCGGTATGGACTCCGGCAAAGACGCCTGAGGCCAGCATCGCGGGCGCGAACCGCGTGCCCTCTTCATTGGTCCAGTTCGTCACCACAATCGGGTGTTTCGTCTTGATCCCTAAGTCATTGAGAGAGCGGATGATTTCGAGGCCGCCAAGCACCCCCAACACCCCGTCATATTTCCCGCCCGTCGGCTGCGTATCGAGGTGAGAGCCCACATAGACCGGAAGCGCGTCGGGGTCCGTCCCCTCACGCCGGGCAAACATATTGCCCATCGTGTCGAGGCCCATCTCACACCCCGCGGCCTCGCACCAAGATTGGAATAGCGCGCGGCCGTCGCCATCTTCATCGGTGAGCGTCTGACGGTTATTGCCCCCCGCGATGCCCGGCCCGATTTTGGCCATCTCCATCAGCGAGTCCCACAGCCGCTCACCATTGATTTTCAGGTTTTCGCCGGGTGCCGGCATGGGGTGTCCTCCTGAACCGTTTGGCCTTAGGCCGTCATCTTGGCCGAGCGTTCAACGACAAGCTCTGACAGTCTCAGCCCCTCGTCATAGGCCTTCTCGGCCAGGTCATTTGCTTGGGCAAAGATCGACGGATGTATCTGTCCTGCCTCCAGCACCTCTACCCCCGCCAATTCGACAAAAAACCCCATCGGGTTGGGGCTTTGTGTATTGCCTTCTCCGATCACGATCATCGTCGCTTTCGGCCGCAGGAAAGGGGCGGCCTTAAAATAGGTCATGCCGAAATCATCCCCTTCAACGCCATTGGCCTGCATCCATGCCATCACGGCCTCGAATTCCGCATCGGTTGGATGCCCATCGTCGGCCGTGTCCGGCCCTGGCGGGAAGCGCTTCGCGGGCCGAAAAAGCGAGGTGAGCCAGCCGAACATCGACATCGTCAGTCAAGACCTTTCAAGACATCGCGCAGCGTGCCAAATAGTTGATCAATATGCTCTTTTTCGATGATCAAGGGCGGCGACATGGCGATGATATCCCCGGTTGTGCGGATCATCACGTTCTTCTCATAGGCGTCGATAAAGGCCGCGAAGGCGCGTTTTGTCGGTTCCCCCGCAATCGGCTCCAACTCAATGGCGCCGATGAGGCCCATATTGCGAATGTCGATCACATGGGGGCAATCGGCCAGCGAATGCAGCCCGTCTTCCCAATACGGCGCCATCTCGGCGGCGCGTTCAAACAGCGCCTCCTCGCGATAGGTCTCCAAGGTCGCGAGGCCCGCGGCCGACGCAATCGGGTTGCCGGAATAGGTGTAGCCGTGGAACAGCTCGATCATATGTTCCGGGCCTTGCATGAAGGCGTCGTGAATCTCCTTCGTCGCCAGAACCGCACCCATCGGGATCACCCCATTTGTCAGGCCCTTGGCGCAGGTGATCATGTCGGGCATGACCCCGAAATGCTCGGCCGCAAAGCTGGAGCCCAAACGCCCAAACCCGGTGATCACCTCGTCGAAGATCAAGAGAATGCCGTGGCGGGTACAAATCTCCCGCAGTTTCTCCAGATAGCCTTTGGGTGGCATCAAAACCCCGGTGGAGCCCGCCATCGGCTCCACAATCACCGCCGCAATCGTCTCGGGCCCATGAAGCGCCACCAGCCGCTCCAAATCCTCGGCCAGATAGGCGCCATGCTCCGGCTGGCCTCGAGTGAAGTCGTTCTTGCCGGGCAGATGGGTGTGGGGCAGATGATCAACCCCGGTCATGAGGGACCCAAAGAATTTCCGGTTATTCACGATCCCGCCCACGGAAATCCCACCGAAATTCACCCCGTGATAGCCGCGCTCGCGCCCGATCAGACGGGTGCGTGTGCCCTGGCCAATCGCGCGCTGATAGGCAATCGCGATCTTCAGCGCCGTCTCTACACTTTCAGAGCCGGAATTGGTGAAAAACACATGGTCCATCGGCTCCGGCGCGATGTCGCGCAACCGGTTCGCGAGCTCAAACACCTTCGGGTGACCCATTTGGAACGCAGGCGCATAATCCAGCTCTTCGGCCTGCGCCTGGATCGCCTCGACAATCTTCGGACGCTTATGACCGGCGTTACAGCACCAGAGCCCGGCGGTGCCGTCCAAGACCTCGCGCCCATCGGCGGTCTTGTAGAACATCCCCTCGGCGCTCACCAACAGACGCGGCGCCTTCTTGAACTGCCTGTTTGCCGTGAACGGCATCCAAAATGCGGAAAGGTCGTTCGGATTGGAACGGTCAAGTGCCATCTGGCCCACCCTGTCTGGCGATCCCGGTGCGCCGCCGGGATGCTGGGATTATTCTTTTGACCATCTGGTCAAGAACACGCTAGCAGAGGCGCATGGTCAGTCAAGAAATTGAACGCCGGAACGCGCCCAATCGCAAGGCAAATGATCGAGAAACAGGCGCTGGCGGCGCCGGATTGGGCAATTCACGCGCGGGCCTCGCCGCCTCTTGCCGCATCCATGGGCGGGATGGCAGGCTGGCCCCATGAACCTGCAACCGCCCAAAACGCGCATCCAGCGCAAAAATACCGAAGCGATCCTGGAAGCGGGGCTGGAGGTCTTTTCCCAACACGGGTTTCGCGGCGCGACGCTGGACCAGATCGCCGCCGCCGCGGGCCTCTCAAAACCCAACCTCCTGTACTATTTCCCGTCGAAAGAGGCGATACATGTGACGCTTCTCAGCCAGTTGATGGAGACTTGGCTTGACCCCTTGCATGAGATGAAGGCCGACGGCGAACCGGTTGAGGAGCTTCTGGCCTATGTCCACCGGAAGCTCCAGATGAGCCGGGATTTTCCCCGCGAATCCAGGCTCTTCGCCAATGAAATTGTGCAAGGCGCGCCGCGGATGAAAGAGGCGCTGGCCGGTGACTTGAAAAACCTGGTGGATGAAAAGGCCGAGGTGATCCGGGCCTGGGCCAGGGATGGGAAGATTGCCGATATCGACCCGCATCACCTGATCTTCTCAATCTGGGCGCTAACCCAGCACTACGCGGATTTCGACGTGCAGGTGCAGGCGGTTCTGGGGCCGGGCCGCGACCCGATTGCGGAGGCCGAAACCTTTCTGCACACCCTCTTTGAGCGGCTGCTCGCCCCTAGCCGCCCATCAGGCCCTGCATGACATCCGGGTCGTCCATCAACTCCAGAAACTCGGGCGTCACCATCTGCTCGGTTGTGTAAGTCAGCGCGCCGCATTCAGCCGAGGCCGCAAAAACCACATCCGCCATCATCACCTCCGGCAGGCTTTGGCCGAGCTCGATCAGCGATGTGATCTCTTTCTCCGCCAGGTCCTCCGCCGCCGCGATATACTCTTCCATCATCTCCGCACCGCCGTCGCTTTCAAGCCGGGCGAGAAAACACCGCTGGCGATCCAGATAATCCGGGGTTTCGGCAGGCGGGGTCAGAAGCGGCTCAAATCGCGGATCGACGGAGACATAGAAGGTGACGTTCCGTGCCTCCATCATGCGGACTGCGTCTACGAACCGCGCCTCCTGCTCCGCGGATTGCGAAAAGGCGGGGGCCGCGACGAGGAGGCTTGCGGCACATGCGGACTGGAAGAGACGAACCACCACGCTATTCCGCGGCCTCAACCCGGCCCGGATTGTTCGGGTGCGTTGTCCAATTGGCATAATCCGGTTCCACCTCCCGTCCGGTGCGTTCATCCATCGCGCCCGGCGCCAATTCCTCCATCGTGATGCAGCCATCGACGGGGCAGACATTCACGCAGAGATTGCAGGCCACACATTCCGCATCGATCACCTCAAACACCCGGTCCTCGGACATGGAAATCGCCTGGTGGGAGGTGTCTTCGCAGGCCGCATAACACCGCCCGCATTTGATGCAGGCGTCCTGGTCGATCCGCGCCTTGGTGACGTAATTCAGGTTCAGATACTGCCAGTCGGTCACATTGGGCACCGCGCGGCCCACGAGATCGGTCATCGCCATGCCCTGCTCGTCCAGATATTGCGAGAGGCCCGATTTCAATTCTTCAACAATTTTGAAACCATAGGTCATGGCCGCGGTGCAAACCTGAACGGTGCCCGCACCAAGGGCCATGAACTCCGCCGCATCGCGCCAGGTGGTCACCCCGCCGATCCCGGAAATCGGCAAGCCATGGGTTTCCGGATCGCGCGCGATCTCAGCCACCATGTTGAGCGCAATCGGCTTCACCGCCGGGCCGCAATAGCCACCGTGGGAGCCTTTGCCATCAATCGACGGTTCCGGGCTGAACGTGTCGAGATTGACGGATGTGATCGAGGAGATCGTGTTGATCAGGCTGACGGCATCAGCGCCGCCCGCATTGGCCGCGCGGGCGGGATAGCGGATGTCGGTGATATTGGGCGTCAGCTTCACGATCACCGGCATCCGCGTGTTCTGTTTGCACCAGCGCGTCACCATCTCGATATATTCCGGCACCTGGCCGACCGCGGAGCCCATGCCGCGCTCACTCATCCCGTGGGGGCAGCCGAAATTCAGCTCAATGCCGTCGGCGCCAGTGTCCTCGACCTTGGCGAGGATCTCTTTCCAGCAGACCTCCTCGCAAGGCACCATCAGCGAGACGACCATCGCCCGGTCCGGCCAGTCGCGCTTCACCTGCTTGATTTCGCGCAGGTTCACGTCAAGCGGGCGGTCGGTGATCAGCTCGATATTGTTGAGCCCCAACAGTCGCCGATCCGCCCCCCAAACCGCGCCATACCGGGGCCCGTTCACATTGACCACATGGGGGTCGAGCCCAAGGGTCTTCCAGACCACCCCGCCCCATCCCGCCTTGAACGCGCGGACCACGTTGTATTCCTTATCCGTCGGGGGTGCCGAGGCGAGCCAGAACGGGTTCGGGGATTTGATACCAAGGAAATCGGTGGAAAGGTCTGCCATGGTACGTCCTTCAGTTTGCATCGGTGGGCGCATCGCCCGCGACAAGGTGGATGGTGCCTGACGGCGCGGCGATCCAGAACCCATCGAACCACTCGGGCAGGGCTTCGACCTCATTACAGATCGTCACGCCTTTGGCCTGTAGATCGGCCAAGGCCGCGCCGGTATCGGTTGTGCGCAGCTCGAACCAGATGTCGGTTTGGCTTTGCGCTGGTAGGCGGTCGAGATGCAGCCGCATATGACCAAAC
>JANQNZ010000285.1 GCA_028279315.1 Rhodophyticola sp.
GATTGCCATGAAACTGCCCGAGGATGGCTCCGTCCAACTGGTCAACGCGCGCATCTGCACCGAAGAGGACGATGTGATGTTGGTGACGGATTCGGGCCGGGCGATCCGCTTCCGCACCACGGATGTGCGGGTCTTCAAAGGCCGCGATTCCACTGGGGTGCGGGGCATTAGGCTCTCCAATGGCGACCAGGTGGTTTCCATGGCCGTGATCCGGCATTTCGAAGCCTCGGCCGAGGAACGCGCCGCTTACCTGAAAATGCGCCGGGCCGTCGCGGGCCTGACCGACGACGCCGAAACGGACGAGGATGACGAGGCCACGGGCGATATGGCCCTGGCCCCTGAGCGTTATGCCGAGATGTCGGCGGCTGAAGACCTGATCCTGACAATCACGGCGGCGGGTCTGGGCAAGCTCTCTTCCTCTCACGACTACCCCGTGCGCGGGCGCGGCGGCCAAGGTGTGGCCGCGATCGACAAGGCCATGCGCGGTGGGGCCTTGGTGGCCAGCTTCCCGGTGGAGATGGAAGACCAGATCATGCTCGCCACCTCCACCGGCCAATCGATCCGGGTGCCGGTTGAGGGGATCTCTTTCCGCTCCCGCTCCGCTGGCGGCGTGAAGGTCTTCGATACCGGCGAAGGCGAAGTGGTGGTCAGCGTCGCCTGGATTGCCGATCAAGGCGATGATGAGGATGACGCGGAATAACCTCGCCCTCATCACCTATCTTGCGCGGGAGTATGATGAGGCCATTGCCTGGTTTCAGGACGCCCTTGGCTTTGTCCTTTTGGAAGACACCGATATGGGCGGCGGCAAACGGTGGGTGCGTATGGGCGCGCATGAAAAGGCCGAGACCGCGTTTCTGATTGCCCGCGCCGTTGACGATCAGGTCAGCCAGATCGGCGCCGCGGCAGGCGCCCGCGTGGCCTATTTTCTTCATACTTCTGATTTCGAGGCCCAAGCAGGCCGCATGCGCGCCGCAGGAGTGACGTTTGAAGAACGCCCTCGGGTCGAGCTTTATGGCAAGGTCGCCGTATTTCGTGACCTTTATGGCAATAAATGGGACTTGATTGAGCCCACCTGAGCCTTCCGGCGCAATTCGGCCCGACCTTGGCCCAGAAATCGGTATGGAATCTCCCAACACGCCGCGAATTCCTGCCGCAATGTGAAAACAAGGTTAATGCACTGGGACCGAATGCGGGGCCTTAAGACCGGGCGGCTCACCACCGCTCGCGCTGCCAAAGGACCTACGGCCATGACCTCTGCAAACTCCGCGGCGATGAACGCCACTGCACAGAAACTGCTCCGTATCGTGATTGCCTCGTATTTCCTTGCTGTTGCCCTGAACCTGATCCCCGGCACCAACCTTGCGCCCCTGTTCGGCCAAGCGCTGCCCGTGGATGTGGCTGAGCCCCTCGCCACGATGCTGGTCTTCACCTTGGCCTTCCTGGTGATGATCGGCCTTTATATGCGCCCCGCGGCGCTGATCCTTGGCCTTCTGACCTTCTTTGCGAGCTATCAGGCGATGCTTGGGCTGGGTGTCGCGGGCGAGCTTGGGACCTTCTGGCGTGACCTCGTGCTGATCGCCGCGCTGATGCTGACCTATGGAGAGAACGCGCCGCGTGATCGCCGGATGCGCCATTTCCTGCGCCGCAAGATCACGCCGCGCCGGGTGATGGTCGAAAACCGCCTCCGCGTGACAGAGCGTCCGCAGCCCGTGGCAGCTCCTGTCGCCCTCGCCGCATCTGTGGAGCCGGTCTTTGATCCCGCAACCGTGCCCTTTGTGGCCCGACGCGACCGGGCCCGGCCCGTTGAGGCAGAGATCGACAATCTCTTCGTCGATCAGGACTACGCGCTGGCGAGCTAACGCACCGACCGCGTTCAGATTTGAGACCCCGCCCGGGCCTTGGATGGTTTAGGCGGGGTCTTGCGTTTGGATGGCCCCTCAGGGGTTTTCAATGCTCGGGCGCAGGGCTAAATCGACGATCATGAGCAAAGCGCTTCATATTATCGGCGGCGGCATGGCGGGGTCCGAGGCCGCGTGGCAGGCTGCGCGCATGGGCGTGCCCGTCGTCTTACATGAGATGCGGCCCAAGACCGGAACCTTTGCCCACCAGACCGGCCATCTGGCCGAGATGGTCTGCTCCAATTCCTTCCGTTCCGATGATGATGAACAGAATGCCGTGGGCCTCCTCCATTGGGAGATGCGCCAAGCCGGCGGGCTGATCATGGAGATGGCCGACCACCATCGCCTCCCCGCAGGTGGCGCATTGGCCGTGGATCGGGAGCCCTTTGCGGAGGCCGTGACCGAACGGCTCACCGCCCATCCCCTGGTCACGATCTCCACCGATGAAATCACCGCCCTGCCCAACACCGGCCCCACCATCATCGCCACCGGCCCCTTGACCTCTGGCGCCCTCGCCCAGGCCATCGCGGCGGAAACCGGTCAAGACAGCCTCGCCTTCTTCGATGCCATCGCGCCCATCGTCTATGCCGACACAATCGACATGTCCCAGGCCTGGATGCAGTCGCGCTATGACAAAGGCGAGACGGAGGCAGAGCGGCGGGCCTATCTCAACTGCCCCATGACGAAGGATCAGTACGAGGCCTTCATCGACGCGCTTCTGGCCGCCGACAAAACCGAATTCAAACCCGGCGAAACCGCGCAGTATTTCGACGGCTGCCTGCCCATTGAGGTCATGGCCGACCGCGGGCGCGAGACTCTACGCCATGGGCCGATGAAGCCCGTGGGCCTCACCAACCCGCACCAGCCCGATCAAAAACCCCATGCGGTTGTGCAACTGCGCCGGGACAACGCCCTTGGCGCCCTTTACAATATCGTCGGCTTCCAGACGAAGATGAAATACGGCGCACAAGCCGCTGTTTTCCGGATGATTCCCGGGCTGGAAGAGGCCGGTTTCGCCCGCCTCGGCGGCATCCACCGCAACACCTTCATCAACTCGCCCACGCTGCTGGACGACCAAATGCGCCTCCGCACCAAATCCCATATCCGCTTTGCCGGGCAGATCACGGGGGTTGAGGGCTATGTGGAATCGGCCGCCATGGGGCTTCTGGCCGGGCGCCTGGCTGCGGCGGAGCTCTTGGGCCAAACCCTGCCACCCGTCCCGCAAGTCACCGCCATGGGCGCGCTCATCCATCACATCACCGGCGGCGCCGAGGCCAAGACCTTCCAGCCGATGAATGTAAATTTTGGCCTCTTCCCCCCGGTCGAAGGCCTGAAACCCGGGCGGCGCGGCCGGAAGGATCGGTACAAAGCCTATACCGATCGCGCCAAAGCCGCTTGGACCACCTGGCTTGCGCCCACAACCGCCGCCGCGGAATGATCTGGACCAGCGCCCATTTGGCGCGATAGCCTGCCCGACATGTCAAAAGGCAGTTTCGACCCCAAGCTCTGGACCACGCGGTCGCCCGAAGAGACCCTTGCGCTTTATACCGACTGGGCCAAGACCTATGACGCCGATGTCACCGGCGCCGGATATCAGACCCCGGCGCGCCTGGCGGGGGCCCTGGCCGGGATCAGCCCCGACAAGACCGCCCCAATCCTCGATTTCGGTTGCGGCACCGGGCTCTCCGGCAAGGCGCTGAGCGACGCAGGCTTCACCACCATCGACGGCACCGACATCACGCCTGAGATGCTGGAGAAAGCCGCGGCTTCAGGGCTTTACCGAGACCTATGGCACAGCGCCCCGGGGGAGGCGCCGCCGGCGGGCTACACCACCATCGCAGCCATTGGCGTTGTCAGCCTCGGCGCGGCCCCTGCTGACACGCTCCACACACTTCTGGGCAGGCTCGATCCAGGCGGGCTGCTCGCCTTCAGCTACAACGACGCCACGCTGGCCGATGAAAGCTATATGACGGCGCTTGAGGCCACCGGCCCCCATGCCACGCGCCGCTTTGAGGAATACGGACCGCACCTGACTGGCAAAGACATGGGCTCCACCGTCTATATTCTTGAAAAGACGTGACATTCCGCACGCGCTTTGCCCCGTCGCCCACAGGGCCTTTGCATCTCGGCCACGCCTTCTCCGCCCTCACGGCTTTTGACATGGCGCGCGATGCTCGCGGAGAGTTCCTCCTCCGCATCGACGACATCGATCAATCCCGAGCGCGTCCTGAATGGGACACCCAGATTCAAGACGATCTGACCTGGCTTGGCCTCACCTGGGACGCGCCCATCTGGCGGCAATCCGACCACTTCGCCGACTACCGCGCGGCCATCGAGACACTCTCGGCCCGCGGCCTCACCTATCCCTGTTCCTGCTCCCGCCGGGATATCGAGGCCGCCGCCAGCGCGCCCCAAGAAGGCCTGCCCGCCTTTGGCCCCGATGGCCGCATCTATCCCGGCACCTGCCGAGGCCGCCCAATGTCCGACTGGACCGAGGGCCAGGCGATCCGCCTCGATCTCTCCCGCGCAATCGCGACGGTCGATCTGCCCAGCTTCACCGAAACCGGCCCCACCCATCAGGGCCTGCACGAAGTCACAAAGGACCATCTCCTGACCCAAATCGGCGACCCGGTCCTCGCCCGCCCGCATATGGCCGCGTCTTACCATCTCTCCGTCGTCCTGGACGACGCCAACCAAGCGATCACCCATGTGATCCGCGGCGAAGACCTGTTCGAGGCGAGCTTCCTGCAGCGGTTCCTACAACAGCTCTTGGGCCTACCCGCGCCGATCTATCACCACCACCCGCTGATCCGGGACGAGACAGGCAAACGCCTTGCCAAACGCGACGACGCCCGGGCCATTGCCACCTATCGGGAAGCGGGCGCAACCCCCGCCGAGATTCGCCAAAAGATCGGTCTCTAACCGCCGTCTTTGCTTTCCAAATACCTCCGGGGTGAGGCCTCAGGCCAAGGGGCAGAGCCCCTATTTCTCCGGCGCCATCAGCTCCACTTCTTCCCCGTCCCGAATGGCGGTATAGAAACAGACGCGCCGGTTCGTATGACAGGCCGGCCCCTCCTGCCGGACCAAAGCCAACAGACAATCCCGGTCACAATCCACCCGCAGTTCGACCAGATGCTGTAGATGCCCGCTCGTCTCACCCTTGACCCAAAAGGTCTGGCGGGAGCGCGACCAATAGGTCACCCGCCCTGTCGCAAGCGTACGTTCCACGGCCTCGGCGGTCATCCAGGCCATCATCAGCACCTCACCCGTCTCCGCCTCTTGGGCAATGACGGGCACCAGGCCATCTGCTGTGTAGCGGATCGTGGTTGGGTCGAAACGCATGGTCCAGCACCTCTTTCAAAACCGGATGGGCGCCGCTACCTATAAGCAGAGTGAGGGGAACGCAACGCCCATGAGCACCGATACCGACCTGATCAAGCTCTATTCGCAGCGCATCCTCGCGCTGACGGCGGATATTCCTTTGAATGACCGGCTCGACGCGCCCATGGCAAGCGTCAAGAAACGCGCGCCTTTGTGCGGGTCGACCGTGACCGTCGATCTTGATGTCGAGGATGGCCGGATCGCCCGCTTTGGCCAGGATGTGAAGGCCTGCGCCCTTGGTCAGGCTTCTGCCGCGCTTCTGGGCGCTCATGTCTTGGGCCGGAGTTTGCCCGAGATCGAAACCGCACGCGACGCGCTCAAAGCCATGCTGAAAGCGGATGGTCCCCCCCCGGGCGCTCCGTTTGAGGGGTACGAGGTCTTGGAGCCCGCGCGGGACTACAAGAACCGCCACGCCTCCATCATGCTGGCCCTTGAAGCAACAGCTGAGGCCATGGCTGAGGCCACCCGCGCCAACTGCGCCTGACATCCCTTGCCTAAAAAAAAACCGCCGCACTCCGGGGCATGGAGGCGGCGGCAAGATGCGTGTCTTTGGGGATCAGGGGCCGGAGTGGACCTCCAGGCAGAGAGGGCCCTCCTCGTCAGGCAGTGAGACCATGCGCCAAGCGTTGGGGACAGATCCGGCGCGTGGGAATAGGGCCCCTGAAAAGACCGCAGGCAGTATTCGAAAGCTCAGATCAGACCGGGCAGGTGCAAAAGCCCAACGGTGAAACCGGCCAGCACAACCACGCCCAAACTGTCGTAAAACAGCGTATCGCGGGATTGGCGAAGGATATCGCGGATTTGGGCAATCATGTCGGGCGTCCTGTCTCAATCTGTTCTTGTTAGCGCTTTGTTCTCATTTTGCGCCGAGCTTGTAAAGAACTTTTTTAGAACATTCGCGAACAAAAGCCGATCTTTTCTATCCGGCGGTCATGAGTTGGATCGCTTTGTCCTGCTCCAGAAGCCACAGAAGCACGCGCATGGACTGCCCGCGCGGGCTCTCCAGCTTGGGGTCTTTCTCGATCAGCGCCCGCGCATCATTTTGTGCGAGCGCCATCAGCGCGGTCTGACTTTCCAGATCGGCCACCCGGAATTTGGGCAGGCCCGATTGCGCCGTCCCGATCAGATCGCCCGCGCCGCGGATCGCCAGATCCTCTTCGGCAATCCGAAACCCGTCTTCGGTTTCGCGTAAGACGCTGAGCCGCCGCTTTGCCGTCTCTCCCAAAGGGCTGCGATACATCAAGAGGCAAGTGGAGGCCTCAGCCCCCCGCCCCACACGCCCGCGAAGCTGATGCAATTGCGCGAGCCCAAAAATCTCCGCCCGTTCGATCACCATGATCGAGGCATTGGGGATATCCACCCCCACTTCGATCACCGTTGTCGCCACCAACACCCGGGTTCGACCGTCCTGGAAATCCTCCATCGCCTGGTCTTTTTCGGCTTGCGGCAATTGCCCATGGACCAGGCCGACCACGCCCTCGCCCAAGGCCGCGCGGAGATGTTTGAATCGCTCCTCGGCGGCGGTGGCGTCATAGACCTCGCTTTCCTCCACCAGCGGGCAGACCCAATAAGCCTGCCGCCCCTCGGCCACCGCATCGCGCAGATGCTGCACGACCTCGTCCATCCGTCCGGTTGAGATCAGCGCAGTTTTGACGGGCGTCCGGCCTGGGGGCTTTTCGTCCAGAACGCTCACATCCATATCGCCATATTGCGCCAGGCTGAGCGTGCGGGGGATGGGCGTCGCCGTCATCACCAGCATATCCGCCGCCTGGCCTTTCTGCCCCAAGCGCACCCGCTGATGGACACCGAACCGGTGCTGCTCATCAACAATTGCAAGCCTGAGATCGGCAAACTCCACATCGTCCTGGAACACTGCGTGGGTGCCAACGAGAATGTGGATGTCGCCCGCTTTCAGGGCGGCCAGCTTCGCCCGCCGCTCCGCGCCTTTGTCCTGGCCCGTCAACCGTTCGATCACCACTTCGGCCTGATCGGCCAACGGTTTCAGATTGGCGTAATGCTGTGCGGCGAGGATCGAGGTGGGCGCCATCATCACCCCCTGCCCGCCCGCCTCCACCGCGATCAGAAGCGCCATCAGCGCCACCAAGGTCTTGCCTGCGCCCACATCGCCTTGGAGCAGGCGGCTCATACGTGTCGGCGCTCCCATATCCGCGGCGATCTCGGCAATTGTGCGCAGCTGCGCACCGGTGGGTGAGAAACTGAGCGCATCCAGCACCTTTTGCCGCAGCGCCCCGTCGCCTGTGGTCACAAACCCCTTCCGCCGCCGGTCCCGCGCGCGGGCCAAGCCAAGTGTCATTTGATGGGCGAGAAGCTCGTCGTAAGCCAGACGCTCCCGGGCCTTGGCACTGCGCGACAAATCCTCAGGGCCCGTCGGCTGATGGGCCGCGGTCAGCGCCTCGGGCCAGGCGGGCCAGCCCTTCTGCCTCAGAAGTGGCAAGTCGATCCATTCCCCTAAATAGGGCGCGCGCGGCAAGGCCGAGAGGATGGCCTTGGTGATCCCTTTCTGGGTGACGCCCGCGGTGAGCGGATAGACCGGCTCATAGTTCGGGATTTGGTCGGCCTCTTCGGGTGGCAAGATATGATCGGGATGGGCCATCTGTGCGACGCCATCGAAAAGCTCGACCCGGCCTGAGATAACCCGGCGGCTTCCGGTGGGCAAAACACGCTCCAGATAATCGGGGCTGGCATGGAAGAAAACCAGTTGAAACGCGGTTTTGGAATCCTCCACCTCCACCCGATAGGGGCCCCGACCTCCCGATTTCCGGTGCCGCCCAACTGTGACCTCCACGGTCGCGGCGCCGGGCAGCTCGACGTCGCGGATTGAGGATTTCCGGCTGCGGTCGGTGCCGCCAACGGGCAAAGTCAGGAGCAGGTCTTTCGGGGTCTCGATACCCAAACCTGCATAATTCTTCGCGGTTTTCGGGCCGATCCCGTCAAGCGTTTCAAGCCCGGCAAAAAGCGGGAAGAGAAGCTCTGGCCGGCCCCGTTCCTCAGGCATCGCCGATCAGCGCCAACCAAGCGTCCTCATCTATGGTCTCGACGCCCAAGTCCGCGGCCTTCTTCGCCTTCGATCCGGCGCCGGGGCCCGCCACCAGAAGATCAGTCTTGGCCGAGACCGAGCCCGACACCTTCGCACCAAGCGCCTCGGCCCGCGCCTTGGCTTCGGCCCGGGTCATCCTTTCCAGACTGCCGGTGAAGACCACGGTTTTGCCGGCCACGGGACTGCCCTCGGTCTGGCGGATCTCCGGGCTTTGAATGTTGAGATGGTTGATGAGCCGCGTGATCGAGGCGCGCTCCGCCTCTTGGCTGAACGCCGCCACCAGGGCTGCGGCCACCGCCTCACCAATCCCGTCAATGCCGGTGATCTCCGACCAAGCCGGGCTGTCATCCAGAAGGGATTTGCGGGATTTGGCGTCGGGCGCTGTGGCGGCTGGTTCGGCTGCGGCCCGGTCAACGGTGTCGGCAAATGCCTCCCAAGTCATGAAATGCCGCGCCAGATCAGCGGCGGCGACTTCGCCCACATGGCGGATGCCAAGCGCGAAGATCAGCCGCCCGAGATCGATCTGCCGCTTCTCCTCAATTGCATGGAAAAGATTGGTCGCCGATTTTTCCCCCCAAGACTTGATGTCTGAGAGAGGTTGGCGCGACAGTGCTTCGATCGCCACAGCGATGGCTTCTGGAGTGTGCTCCTCTGGCATCGCGCCAAGCGGGTCCAGAACGCTGAGATAATCCACCGCGTCCGACGTGCGGCCTGTGACCAGATCAGATGCAGGTATCAAGAGCTTCTCCCCGCGCGCGTCGCGAGCCGCCAAATCGAAGATATCGGCGGGCTCCCGCACCCATCCCAGGCGATAAAACGCCTCCACCTGCTTCGCGCCCAGACCTTCAATGTCGAACGCCGCGCGGGAGACGAAATGTTTCAGCTTCTCAACCGCTTGCGCCGGGCAGATCAGACCACCGGTGCAACGACGGACGGCATCCCCCTCCTCCCGCACGGCGGCGGAGTTGCATTCCGGGCAGCGGGTTGGGAACTCATAAGGCACGGCATCCTTGGGCCGTTTGGACAAATCCACATCCGCCACCTTCGGGATCACGTCGCCGGCACGATAGACCTGGACCCAATCGCCCACGCGGATGTCTTTCCCGTCGCGGATCGGGGCGCCTTTGGCATCCCGCCCCGCGATGTAGTCTTCATTGTGAAGCGTCGCGTTTGAGACCACGACCCCGCCCACGGTCACTGGCGTCAGCCGCGCCACGGGAGAAAGCGTACCGGTGCGGCCCACTTGGATGTCGATGGCTTCGAGCCGGGTCCAGGCCAGTTCCGCCGGGAATTTATGGGCAATCGCCCATCGAGGCGTCGTCGACCGCAGGCCCAATCGCCGCTGAAGGCCCAGATCGTCGAGCTTATAGACCACCCCGTCGATATCGTAACCAAGCGTGGCGCGGGCCTGTTCGATGTCCGTGTAATGGGCTAGCATCTCCTCTAGCCCATCACAGCGTTTGGTCCGGTCATTGGTCTGAAAGCCAAGTTCGGCCAGCCGGGCGATGGCGCCCGATTGCGTGTCAGACAGCGGCGCGGAAATCTCGCCCCAGGCATAAGCAAAAAAGCGCAGGGGACGCGCGCGGGTGATCTCGGCATCGAGTTGCCGGAGCGATCCCGCCGCAGCATTGCGGGGGTTTGCGAAGACCTTCTCTCCCGCCGCCACCTGACGGTCATTCAGCGCGGCGAAATCCTCGTGGCTCATATAAACCTCGCCGCGCACCTCCAGAATATCGGGCGCCCCGGATAGCTGGTCTGGAATATCGGCAATGGTCCGGGCGTTTTGTGTGACATTCTCCCCCACAGAGCCATCCCCACGCGTGGCTGCTTGCACCAGACGACCATCTTCATAGCGGAGCGACAGGGACAACCCGTCAATCTTCGGCTCCGCGGTGAAGGCCAACGGTGCCTCCCCGTCGAGGCCTAGATACCGCCGGATGA